>CAZYCD010000004.1:0-12586 GCA_964645345.1 uncultured Micromonosporaceae bacterium | reverse complement strand
CCCCCCAACCCGGGGGGCGGCGTGGCCCCCCGGGGGTCACCGGGGGGCGGCCCCGCCCCCTGCCCGGCCCCGCCACAACCGGTTCTACCCGCCTGTGTAGTAGCGGTCGGCGACCTCGAGCGCCTCGTCGATGATGTCCAGGCCCTCGGCAAGTTCCGTGGCCGTCACCACGCACGGCGGTACCACATGAACTCGGTTGAAGTGGGTGAACGGCCACAGCCCGCGAGCCTTGCATGCCGCTGCGACTTCCGCCATCGGCTGGGCCGCCGCGCCCGAGGCGTTGTACGGCACCAGCATCTCGCGGGTAGCGCGGTCGCGCACCAGCTCGATCGCCCAGAACATGCCCAGCCCACGGACGTCGCCGACCGAGGGATGCCTTTCGCGCAGCTTCTCCAGGCGCGGCCGCACGACGTCCTCCCCGAGGGCGCGCACCCGCTCGGGGATCTGCTCGCTGCGCATCACCTCGATCGTCGCGACCGCGGCGGCGCACGCCAGCGGGTGGCCGGAGTAGGTCAGGCCGCCGGGGAACGGCCGCTCGGCGAACGCCTCGTACACCCGCGGGGACAGCACCACACCGCCGAGCGGGACGTAGCCGGAGTTGACCCCCTTGGCGAACGTGACCATGTCCGGCACCACACCCCAGCGGTCCACCGCGAACCACTCGCCGCAGCGGGCGAACCCGCTCATCACCTCGTCGGCGATGAGCAGTGCGCCGTGCCGGTCGCACAGTTCCCGTACACCGGCAAGGTATCCGTCCGGTGGCACCAGGATGCCGTTGGTGCCGACGACGGTCTCCAGCACGACGGCTGCGACGGTGTGCGGCCCTTCGAGAGTGAACACCTCCTGCAGGTGAGCCAACGCCCGCTCACACTCCTGCTCATCAGAATCGGCGTGGAATGAGGAGCGGTAGGTGTACGGCCCGAAAAAGTGCACCACGCCGGGCGCGCCCGGCTCGTTCGGCCAGCGGCGCGGGTCTCCTGTCAGCATCATGGAGCCGGGCGTGGCGCCGTGGTAGGACCGGTACGCCGACAGGACCTTGTGTCGCCCGGTCGCCAGCCGCGCCATGCGCACCGCGTGCTCGTTGGCATCGGTGCCGCCATTGGTGAAGAAGACGTGCCGCAGGTCTCCCGGTGCCACCTCGGCGATGAGCCGGGCCGCCTCGCTGCGTGCCGCGTTGGCGAAGGTCGGCGCGACGGTGCACAGCAGCGCCGCCTGCTCCTGGATGGCCCGCACGACGACCGGGTGCTGGTGGCCCAAGTTCAAGTTGACCAGTTGGGACGAGAAGTCGAGATAGCTGCGGCCCTGCTCATCCCAGAAGCGGCTGCCTTCACCACCGGCGATGACCAGCGGGTCGACTGAGCGCTGTGCGGACCAGGAATGGAAGACGTGCGCACGATCCTCCTGGTACACGCGGCTGCGAGCGACCAGTGAATCCTCGGCTGCAACCATTCGGTTACCTCCTCCTGGACTGTTTGTGCCCGACCGTAGCCGCACGAGTAGCACCAAACAATAGTCATTGTGTTACAGATTGTTCCTCTCCATGAGTGGAGGAGAGCGTGCTCGCCGGGCTCCTGGAGGAGCTGGGAACGAGAGCTGGACGATGATCAGCCGGGCGCTTGGTTTCGCGGTCCGGGCGACGATGCCGGCGCGGCGTTGACGAACGATACGACGAGGGTGGGTGACGCTCGGCCAGTGAGTTCGGCGGGCGACGTCAGCGCGTGCTCACGTTGGACCGCCCTGGAGTGCGGGACAGTGCCTACCGTGTGCACGAGCTCGCCGCGGGCGAGGTCCCTCGGTATCGGCCCGATCCGTGCCGGACCCCGCCTGCTGCCGCACGTCGTGCCCAGCGCCGGCATGCGACTGGCCGCCCACGGCAGGGTGCTCGCGTACATCGGTGACACCGGCCCGCGTCCGGAGGTCGTCGCCATCGCGGCGGTCAGCTCGATGGCGTAACCGACGAGAGATCTCGGCGGACTCTGATCGTCAGCCCGTAGTACGACCTGACCTGGCGGCCGGCGTCGGCCCGCATGAGGCACCGCAGCTGTGTGACTCCACCTGCCATGGGCTCGGCTCAGGCTGTTTGGGTAGACAGGGCGGCGAGTAGCTTGGCCCAGGCGTCGAGGCGGCCGAGTGCGTCGTCCTGCTGAGTGCCGCCGTTTTGGCTGTCCGGCGTTGACGGCCAGTTTGGGACCAGGACTCCGACGCCGTGGCCGGCGTCGGGCTCGCGTAGTTCGGTGTGTGGATGAGCGCCGAGTCGGCTGCTGATGGCGTCGGCGTAGCGGCAGCTGGGCCAGAGGCGGTCATGGTCGCCGCAGACGAGCAGCACAGGCCCGGTGATGCGCTCCACGGGGATGATCGCGCCCGGGTCATCGGCTGGCTTTGGGTTGCCCATCTCCGACGTAGGCACCCCGGGTACCGGTTGACCGTGCAGGGTCCACGCGGGTTGCGTGGGGTCGGGCCAGCCGGGGTTGACGACCGAGCTTGGGGACCCGGCGATCACGCCGAAGACGAGGTCGGGAAAGTCCGCGCCGAGCAGCAGCGCGGCCTCCGAGCCGCGGGAGACGCCGTAGACGTAGATGTGTTGGGAGTCGACGCCGGGTTGGTTGGCCAGCCAGCGCAGGGCGGTCGCGAAGTATTCCAGGGGGATCCGGGCGAGGGTGTCGGGTAGGCCGGGAGCCTTGAAGTAGCCGATGCCCAGGGCGGGGTAGCCCCTGTCGGCCACGGCGCGGGCCATCTCTATCCCGGTCCCGGTACCGCCGTTGGAACCGCCGAACGCGAGCAGCGCCGGTCGGCGGGTCCCGGTGTCGTGGGGCGTGAACAGGTCGCCGTCGAAGCCTTCACCGGCCACGCTGGTTTCCCGTACGGTAACCGGGACGGCGGCGAGCTGCCGGGTCAGGGACGCGGTGGCAACCTGCCGACCGTCGAGGGAGGCCGTCAGGTGCACGGTCATGTCCGGCGCCACGTAAGAGGAGCCGCCCGGCGTGGTCATCGACCACAACAGCCCGGTGTCCGACACGCCCCTGTAGGACCCGCTGATCGGTGCGGTTGTCGCCGGGTCGACGGTACCGGACGAGTCGGCGGCGTAGGTGGCGTTGGAGGTCCAGGTCTGACCGCTGCTGTCCGCGGCCGACGCATTGACTGTGACGCATGCACCTGCCGGCAGCCCGACGATCGTCACGCCCAGCGGTGCGTCGAACAGTGCGTCGGGGGCGGCGATCCGGAAGCTGACCTGCGAGGGGCCGTGACTCGCGCAGCCGCTCATGACACTCGCGCAGCCGCCCACGAGACCCACGCAACCGGCCAGTTCCAATACCGCGCCCAAGACCACTGATACGCGTCGACGCATATCGTCCCTCCCCCCGAACAGACGAAGCCAACGCAAGCTAACCACGACCGTGGCACGTGCAGGTGCCCGCAAACCTGGACAGCAACTCAAGGAGTCAGGGCTTCCAGGTGAAACGACTACTGATTGAGCAAAGCGAGGCTCCCACCCGACTGCTGCGACAGCCCAGCGTTGGGTCCTTACACCCCACCCGGATACCTGGCGCCTCAGGGCGCACCTTCATCACGTGAAAGTGATCGAGGCAGACGGTGGCCTGCGGGATGCGTTCACGGGCCACCGGCATGTAGACGCTGGACCCGTCCAGACTGATCGCCTCCACCCCTGCTGCGCGGGCCGGGCCGAGGGCGTCGAAGAGCGCCTCGAAGGCCCGCTTGGTGCGGTCCTTGCCGACCCACACCACCCGGCCGGAATCATGGTCGGCCATGACCGTCAAGTAGCGGTGACACGCCTGTTCCGCAGGACCGGCTGCGTCAGCAGAGCAGCGCGTGTCAGGCCGATTCGCAGGCGGCCGAGGCCAGCGTCGGGCATGTTGTGCCGACCCACCTGCGGCCGGGCACGATTCGCATGCCGCGCGACGGGCGGCATGCGGCGAGTACGACGGCAAGGTAGACGTCGCCACCACCGGTTTCGTCCACGACCTTGCCTGAAATCGGGCGCTGCGGTAGCGCGCGGGATCGCGCGGCAACAGCCCCAGCTGACAACCAACCCAGATGATCGGCGCGGATAAGCGGCAGATAAGCGCCCTCTGCCATCGTCGTGACTGCCGAGGTATTCACCGACCTCGGTGCCCGCGTCACCTTTCCGTCAGGAGCGGACATGGCCCTTACCCGCTTTCGCCCGGTGGCCGCTGTCGTCACCACACGCCAGGCCGCTCAGGAACGGCCCACCCGCAGGGCCGAGACGACGACCGACAAACTGGTTCTCTTCGGGCGGAAGTCACGTGGGCGGTGCAACCGGAAACCGTCGCGGGCGAAATATCGGATCTTCCGCTATGCGTACCCGCCCGGGGCCCGCTCGGGCCCTCAGTACTGCCGTCGATCACGGGAAACCCGATCGGCATCAGGGCGGGCGGCACCCCAACTGTGGACGAACGACGGATGAAGGCCTTCGCAGCCGTGCATTCGTGGCACTGAATCTCTTGTCCGAGTCCTTGCGCTCTTGGACAATCCGATCACCACTGCTATCCACCCCCATCACCCACCTGGGGAGTATCTGTGATCAGACGGAAGTATTGGATCGCGGGCACCGTGCTCCTGGCCCTCGTAGCGGTCGGGAGCACCGGCATCGCACAGGCCGCGGGGGCCAAGCGGGCAGCAACCGGACCGGGCTCCTGCACCCTTATCGGCTGGAACCCGCAGACGGACCCGAAGAACGCAGCGAACCTGCCAGTCGGCCACCGCCCCCAGACGTACAAGCCGGACAACTTCGACTGCTCAAGCGCCGTGTTCGCACCGCTCGGCGCCGAGTACCAGAAGTTCCCCCAGCCGCACAACTTCAAGGTCAACAACAACGTCACGTACCTGCCCTCGGGCAGCGGCCAGGCGGGAACGCTGGTGCAGCAGCCGATGGCGGCGACAAACCCGCTGGCGCCGTACTTCCCGCCGTTCCAGCACTTCGTCATCATCTACCGCGAGAACCACACGTTCGACGACTACCTCGGTGACTGCGCCACCACGATCGCGTCCGGCTGCAACGGCCAGGTGCAGAGCACCAACCACATCAGCTCGGTCCCGGCCCTGCACAACCTGGCCAAGACATACGCGCTCAACGACGCGTACAGCACTGGCACGCAGCCGCCGTCGGGTCCGAACCACTGGTGGCTGTTCTCGGCGCAGTCGCAGTCGAGCTCGCAGCAGCAGTCGTACCCGGCCAACGGGACGCAGTTCGACCGCTTCCTGAGCAGCGCGAACGGTCCGACCGACGAGGGCACCAACGCGTGCACGACCCCAACGGGCAGCAGCAGCGGCACCAGTCCGTACACGATGATCATGAACGGCGACTTCTACTGGATGCTCAGCAGTGGCTCCGGCTACTGGAAGAACCCGGCCGACGGCAAGGTCGAAGTGTTGCCGCCCAACCGTCCGGGCACGAACATCCCCGAAGAGCTGCACTACAACGAGTACACCTGCGCGAACCAGAGCCTTCCCGACAGCACCATCGCCAACGACTACATCAACTTCATCAACACCAATGGCCTGCCGGCGTACAACTACGTCGAGCTGTTCAACGACCACCCGGGCACCTACCAGGACATTCCCGGTAACGACACGGCGACGAACAACATCGTCAACGCGATCGAGAACAACGCGACGTACAAGAACAACACGCTGATCGTCATCACCGAGGACGACACCCAGAACGGCAACAACGGCGCGGACCACGTCAGCAACACCTACCGGGTGCCGCTGGTCGTCATCGGGCCGTCGGCCTACGTGAAGCAGCACTACGTCAGCCACGTCGCGTACTCGACGAACAACGTGATCGCGGCGATGGAGCGCACGCTGGAGAACGTCAAGTCCGGCATTATCGACCCGAACAACAACATCGGGCTGCACACCTTCCCGATGACCACCAACGACCAGGCCGCCCTCGGCGACCCGTTGGAGGACTTCTGGGTGCAGGGCGCCACTCCGCTGTCGGCCAGCGCCACCGGCTCGCCGTCCACGGGTAACGCGCCGCTGACGGTGAACTTCACCGGATCGGCGACGGGCGGCACCGCGCCGTACACGTACAGCTGGAACTTCGGTGACGGCACAACGAGCACGACGCAGAACCCGAGCCACACGTACAGCGCCTCGGGCACGTACACCGCGACGCTGACCGTCACGGACAGCTCTTCGCCCGCGAAGACCGCCACGTCGCAGGTCACCACCAACGTCAGCGCGGTCGGCAACCCACTGGCAGCCAGTGCCTCGGCCAACCCGACCTCCGGCCAGGTGCCGCTGAACGTCTCGTTCACGGGCACCGCCACCGGTGGCACACCCGCGTACCACTACAGCTGGAACTTCGGTGACGGTTCGGCGACGAGCACCACGCAGAACCCCACCCACTCCTACGCCACCGCCGGGACATACACCGCGACCCTGACGGTCACGGACAGCGCCTCGCCGGCGAACACCGCCTCGTCGACGGTCTCGATCACGGCCTCGCCGATCGCCGCCACAGTTCCGGGCGCGCCGACCGGTCTGACCGCGACAGCCGGAAGCGGACAGGTCTCGCTGAGCTGGACGCCACCGTCCAACACCGGCGGCGAAAACATCAACTCCTACAAGGTGTACCGCGGCACGTCGAGCGGTACTGAGACGCTGCTGACCAGCGGTGGCTGTAGCGGCCTCGGCGCCGTGACCTCGTGCACAGACACCGGCCTGACCGCCGGCCAGGCCTACTACTACGAGGTCAGTGCCGTGAACGGCGTCGGCGAGGGCTCGCTGAGCAACGAGGCGTCCGCCACGCCCACCGGCACCAGCTGCCCGGCATCGCAGCTGCTGGGCAACCCCGGCTTCGAGACGGGTACCGCCGCACCGTGGTCGGCCACCTCCGGCGTGATCAACAACAGCAGCAGCGAACCGCCGCACAGCGGCAGCTGGGACGCCTGGCTCGACGGGTACGGCACCACCCACACCGACACGCTGTCCCAGTCAGTCACTCTGCCGACCGGGTGCACCAACTACAACTTCAGCTTCTGGTTGCACATCGACACGGCCGAATCCTCGACGACGACCGCCTATGACACCCTGAAGGTGCAGGTGCTCAACAGCTCCGGCTCGGTGCTGACGACCCTGGCCACCTACTCCAACCTCAACCACAACACCGGATACGCGCAGCACACCTTCAGCCTGAAGTCGTACGCCGGACAGAAGGTCACGGTGAAGTTCATCGGCGCCGAGGACTACGAGTACCAGACCTCGTTCGTCCTCGACGACACCGCGATCAACGTGAGCTGATCTCCATCGGCGTGCGTGGAGCCGGCCGGGTGTGCGCACCCGGCCGGCTACGTCGGAAAGTCCTTAGCTTGTTCTCCAACCAGGGGATGGAGAACAAGCTAAGACGGCCGCACCGCCCGGGTCCTCCGCTCTTCGTTCCTCAGCCCTCCTTCGTTCCTTGAACATTCAGCTATTTCGTGGGGTAGGCGTCACAGGCCATAAGTAGGTTCCGTCGCAATCGGACGAGCGCCAACAGAGGGAGGGGCGGATGGATACGACCGTCGCGGTGAGCGGCCGCGGCATCACCAAGGTCTTCGGTGATGTCGTCGCGCTCGATCACGTCGATCTGAGCGTGGCGCAGGGGCAGATCCACGGCTTGGTCGGCCCGAACGGTGCCGGCAAGACCACGCTCCTCGGCCTGATGTTGGGTCTGGCGGTCGCAGACGAGGGGAGTCTGGAGATCCTCGGCGCTCCGGTGGGACGCGCGCTGGCCGCGCCCAACGGTGTCTCCGGGTTCGTCGACGGACCCGGCCTCTACCCCACCCTCACGGCGAAGCAGAACCTTGCGACGCTTGCCACGCTGCGCCCTCAGGACGCGCCTACCGCAGGTGTCGACGAGGCTTTGGAGCAGGTCGGGCTCACCGACGTCGCCGATGACAAGGTCCGCGGCTTCTCCCTGGGCATGCGCCAGCGACTCGGGCTGGCCGCGGCGTTGCTGACCATGCCGCGGCTGCTGGTGCTCGACGAGCCGTCCAACGGCCTGGACCCGGCCGGTAAGAAGCACGTGTACAGCGTGCTCAGCCGGCTCGCGGCCGAAGGCGCCACGGTCGTCCTGTCCAGCCACCGGATGGACGATCTGGAGGCGCTGTGCTCCGAGGTCACCATCCTGGCCACCGGGCGCGTGGTCTTCTCCGGCCCGTTGAACAAGCTCTCCGATGAGAATCGCGAACTCGACTACCGCATGCGCGTCTCGGATCCGTCCGCCGCACGCGACATTGCGGTCGAAACGGCTGGCGTAAGCGTCATCGAACGCTCCGACGCCGCGGCGCGAGTGGACATCGACGTGATCGTCGTACGTGCGCGGGTGGCGGCTATGGACGAACTCGTGGCGCGGATCGTGCGTGCGGATATCGCCGTTCGTGAGCTGGCGGCCGTCGTCTCGCCACTGGAAGCCGCGTTTCTCGCCCTCACCGAGCAGGAGGCCGGCCGATGACCGCGACCGTCGCTGACGCCCCCGCGGCCGGGGCCGGCGCTGGGACGGCGGACGCCCGCCCGGTCCCGGTGGCCCGCATCCTGCGCTTCGAGCTGGTCAAGCAGTTCTCGACCTGGCGGGTGCGCCTGCTGATCCTGCTGTCCTGGCTCGGTCCGGGCCTGCTGGTCTTCGCGGTCGACCACCAGGGCACCCTGCCCAACGACACCCTGTTCGGCCGCTGGATGCACGCCACCGCCTGGGCCGGGTCGCTGGTGGTACTCGGCGTCGCCGGCACATGGGTGCTGCCACTGCTCACCTCCCTGGTCGCCGGCGACGTGTTCGCCTCCGAGGACCGGCTGGGCACCTGGCGCCATCTGCTCATCACGGTCCGCTCGCACCGGCGGATCTTCGCGGCCAAGGCGATCGCCAGCCTCACCGTGATCCTGCTGGGAGTGGCCGGCCTGGCCGTCTCCAGCGTGGTCGGCGGACTGCTGGCGGAAGGAAACCAGCCGCTGGTCGGCGTGGACGGCCACCTGCTCACCGACGGGGACGCGGCCGGCAAGGTGCTGCTGGCTTGGGTCTGCGTGCTGGCGCCGACGCTCGCCCTGGCCGCCATCGGGCTGCTCGGGTCCGTCGCCCTGGGCCGATCCCCGATGGGCCTGCTCCTACCCATGCTCGCCGCCCTCGGCATGCAGGTAGCGCAGATGCTGCCGCTGCCGGTCGCAGTGCGCCTGGCGCTGCCCGGTTACGCCTTCATCTCCTGGAACGGCCTTTTCGCCGATCCCCAGCAACTCGGCCCGCTACTGATCGGCATCGCAGTCAGCCTGGTGTGGGTGGTCGTTGCGACGGCACTGGCCTACCTGCTGTTCCTCCGCCGGGACTTCACCAACGTCAACAACGACGGCGCTGGACGTAGCCTGCTGACTTTGGGCGTCCTCCCGCTGGCCGGCTTGCTGGTCGCGACGGCCGGGGCCGTCGCCGTCGCGACCGGCTCGGGCGGTTCGGGCGTCGACCAGGACAAGGTCCAGCGGTCGATGGCCACCACATTCGCCCACCTCTACCGGCTGCAGACAGCACAGTTGCACCGCCCGCCGGTCACCGAAGCGCAGATGCACAGCTCCGCGACGTGCACCAAGAGCGAAGGGCTCGGCGCGCAGGAGGGGCCGGGGAACGACTGGCGCTGCACGGTCTCCTGGAATTTCCCTGGTATCAACATCACCGCCCAGGCTATTTACCAGCTCAATGTCACCCCGAATGGGCGGTACATCGCCGACGGAGATGGACCGGTGCAAGTGAACGGCTACTTCCTGATCGCCACCCCGGGCAAGGTTGTGCCGAACCCGCTGTGGCAGTTCGACGGCATCGTCGATCTGCTCCCTCGCTGAGCTCGCGTCATACAACAGCGTCCCATGCCCGCGCTGGTTCTCCGGGGCCAGCGCCAGATTCAGCAGGGACCGCACCGCGCCCAGAGCGCACAACAACCGCCTCGGCCAGCTCGAACAGCGTTCACCCGGCGCTGGCTGAACGCGTTGGTGAGCTACGACGGGCGCATGCTGGACGCGCGCACTCGATAGGTTTGCCGACCGCTGCGCCCGGCTCCGATGCTCCGGGGTGCGTGTCGACAACCCTCGATCAGCTGTCCATCTACGAGGGTGGTAGGTCGCCGAGCGCAGCGACCTCGTGAGGCCTCGGCGACCTGCTTGTCGAGGTTCGTCACTCACGGTGGTCAAGGTGTCGGTGCGGCCGTCGTCCGTTATTTGGGTGTTCCGATCGCCCGGCCGCTGCGGTCGCCCGCACCGATGTTCACGCGCCGTATTGGGTGAAGGAACGCGACCCGGCGTGGCGCCGGGTGTTCGTGCCCGCGCACCGGCACACCATCCGCGAGCACTACGACGAGGAAGCCGGCCACTGGCTGGTTCGCCGTGAGGTGCCCTGCGACCTGGCCGAGTTTTTCGCGGGGAGTCGCACCACGCGCTGCGGCATGGCGTACGTCCGGGGCCGCAACATCTGCTGCGGTTGCTGGCTTTGCACGGGGCAGATGTGGCGGAAGCAGGATCGCCGGTCCGAGCGCGGGCGCTGGCACTCGATCCGTCAGTCGTTATTGCGGGTACCGGTGGGGGATCGCGACGACATGGACGTTCCTCTGCGGTAAGGCCAGCCGGACCGACGGCAGATCAACCGATCCACCGGTGCGTCCGATTCGGTCCGCGGCGCATCGACGAGTTGCCGGCGCTCGTCGCAGCGCCGCGGATCCGCCGGGTTTGTTGCCCCGATTGGCGGCGGTAGAGGACCTGCCCAAGGCGCCGTGTGCAGCATCGCACCCAGCGGCCGGGCGGTGTGCCGCAATGGGCGTAGCGGGGAAGCCACTCCAGCCGCACGGGATCCTCGACATGAAGCATCCCGCCGATGGCTGCCCCGAGTGCCTCGTCGAACGGGGCGGGCGACCTGGTGTCGAGGCCGGCGATACGACGCCGAGCGTGGGCCGGTTTGGCCTGCCGACCACCTGCGCTTGGCCGACGTCACTGCTTGCGGCTCACCGCGGCCAGGTGCGGCCGTGCGGCAGGCTCCGTCGCGACCGTGGCGCCAGGGTCGGAGCGCCACTCGTCAAGGGTGACCAGGCCGGGTGCCTGCAACTGCCAGCCGGCGAACAATGCCGCGATCTCCTCCCGGGTCCGCGAGCGGCCCCGGTCCGGCGACGGCGTGCCGGGCTGGCCGCCGCCACCCGCCCGTGCGTCGATCGTGGTCGGGTGGGACACGGTCAGGTAGCTGCCGGCGGGCACCGCGTCGCGGTAGCGGGCCACGACTCCGGCCGGGTCGTCGGAGTCCGACAGCCACTGCAGTACCGAGATCATGAGGACAGCAACGGGCCTGCGGAAGTCGATCAGTTGGCGGACCGCGGGTGCAGCCAGCACGAGCGGCACGTCGCGCAGGTCGGCGCGCACAATGTCGGCGGTGCTGACCTCCTCGAGCAGGACTTGGCCGTGGGCCACGGCGACCGGGTCGACGTCCACGTACACCACCCGCGCCTGCGGGTCGTGCTGGTTGGCTACTTCGTGCGTGCAGCCGGCGGTGGGGATACCGGAGCCGAGATCGAGGAACTGGCGTACCCCGGCGGCCACCAGGTGCCGGACCGCCCGGTGCAGGAATGACCGGTTCGCCCGGGCGACAGCGGATAGCTCGGGGGATACCTTCAATGCCTGCTCGGCCGCCCACCGGTCGGCGGGGAAATGGTGCCAGCCACCCAGGTAGTAGTCGTACATCCGGGCCGGGCTGGGCTCGTTCACGTCCGTGCCGGGCGGTACCCAGCCGCCAACGCTCACCAACACCGCCTCTTCCCCTGTCCAGGCTCCCGGCCAGCAGGCCGCCCGGTCTACCCGGTACCGAGGAGCCACAGCCGAGCACCCGCTGTGTGACGATTCCGGTTCAGGACGCCCGCCATCCTCGGCGGTAGGCCCAAAAGATATAGGCGCCGCGCCGGTCGGCAGTGTTACAGCCGACCGCGCCCTGCTGACGCACCCGCAGATCAGCGCCCCGGCCGACAACCTCCCGCCTTCTGGCTCGACGCCCCCACCGCACGCACCGATCACCGCTGCTTATGCTGTCGTTCCGGTGGTGAGGGGGACTCCATGAGCCATCCACCGCCGACCTCGGCGATATCGGTCGACATCGGTGGCCAGAACGGTTTGGCACCGGGCGGTTTGCCCACCGGGTAGGGGAGGGATCCGATCGGTCGTGGGTCATGACTGGAACGGGTCCTCGTGCTCGACGTCGTCGCGAGCCCAGCCGTAGCGGCTGATCAGCAGACGCTTGACCGCGCCAATGTCGATGGACTGCTGCCGCAGCGCGAGCTTCCACATGGTGCTGGCACTGGCGGGGAGGGTAACTTCCAGTGCCTGTTCGAGGGCGCTGACCGAGAAGAATCCCGGCAGGACAGGGTCGTCATCCGGTTCCGGCGCCAGGAAAGTTCGCGGACCCCTCGAGGTCGTCCGGCGAGCAAGTCGCCGGTAGCGAAGGCGCGCATTCTTCGCCACGCCGTGAACGGCCAGAAGGATTTGTCAGTCCAGCTCTATTTGTCATGTAGATCGATGGGTTGGCTCCCATACGGCGTTGTCGTGGGCGAAGACGACG
>CAZYCD010000003.1:0-76294 GCA_964645345.1 uncultured Micromonosporaceae bacterium | reverse complement strand
GCTGGACGTCGCCGCCGGTACCGCGGGCGTCTCGCTCATGCTCACCGACCGCAGCAACGTGACGACCACGGGCCTGGACGTCAGCGCGGACATGCTGCGCCGCGGGCGAAGTCGCGTGGCGCGCCGCTCACGCAGCGACCGGATCCGCCTGGTACTGGGCAGGGCGGAGCAGCTTCCCTTTCCTGACGCCACCTTCGACGCCCTCACGTTCACCTACCTGCTGCGCTACGTCGCCGACCCGGCCGCCACGTTGCGGGAGCTGTTCCGGGTCGTGCGTCCCGGCGGGGCGGTCGGCAACCTGGAGTTCCTCGTGCCGCCCAACCCGGTGTGGCGGGCCGGCTGGTTCGGGTACACCCGGGCGGTGCTGCCCGCCGCGGGGTTCGTGACCGGTGGCCGCGACTGGGCCGAGGTGGGCCGCTTCCTCGGACCCTCGATCAGTGAGCACTACCGCCGGTACCCCGTCGAATGGACGGTCGGCGCCTGGCAGGCGGCGGGCGCCACGGACGTGACCGTGCGCCGGATGAGCCTCGGTGGGGGACTGGTGATGTGGGGACGGAGGGCCGGTGGCTGACGAGCTTACTTCCGCGAAGCGCGGTCAATCGCCGGCCGCACCGGACGCGGGTGGCCCGCAGGCGCGGACGGCGGCGGTTCCGGGTGCCGCGTTCTACGCCCGGCGCGGCGGCCGGGGTGCCGACTGGTGGACCGTGCTGCATCCGCCGTACACCGCCTGGCACGTCTCCTACGCGGTGATCGGCGCCGTGCTGGCGCCCCGCGTCAACTGGCTGGTGCTCGGTGCGACGGCGCTCGCGTTCTTCCTCGCGGTCGGGCTGGCCGCGCACGCCCTGGACGAGTTGAACGGTCGCCCGCTCGCCACGACGATCCCCGACCGCGTGCTGTGGGCGGTCGCGATCGTCAGCCTGGTGTTCGCGGTCGCGCTCGGGGTGGTGACGATCGGGTACACCGGGCCGATCCTCATCCCGTTCATCGTGCTCGGTGTGTTCCTCGTGCTCGCGTACAACCTGGAACTGTTCGGCGGCCGGTTCCATACCGACTTAGGGTTCGCCGTGGCGTGGGGTGGGTTCCCCGTGGTCGTGGGGTTCGTCGCGCAAGCCCCTCGGGTCAGCGCCGCGAGCATGCTGAGCGTGGTCGCGGCCGCCCTCGGCGCGACCGCGCTGTCCCACGTGCAACGCCGCCTGAGTACCCCGGCACGGGCCCTGCGCCGGCGGGTCCGTGAGGTCAGCGGATCGGTCGTCCTCGTTGATGGTGCGCGACGGCCGCTCGACCGTGACACGCTGCTCGCCCCGCTGGACATTGCGCTGCGCACGCTGTCGTACGCCGTGCCGCTGCTCGCCGCGGCGCTAGTGTTCGCCCGGCTCGCGGTTTGACCCGTTCGGGGACTGCCGCGGTTCGAACGTCGTCACCGCCAGCGCCAGGCCGCGCAGTACCGGGCGGGCGGACTCGTCGACCAGCGGCGCGTGCTCCAGGGCAGCCAGTGCCGCCTCGCCGAGCCGGGTGACCTCGTCCTGCACGAAGGTGCGAGCGCCGCTGCGCTCGATCATTGCGCGCAGCTCGGCGACCGCGTCCTCGGTACCCTGGGCCAGCAGCCGATCGATGCGCCGGGCGGCGTCGTCGCCGTCCCGGCGGCGCGTCTCGGCCAGCAGCAACGTGCATTTGCCGTCCCGCAGGTCGTCACCGGACGGCTTGCCGGTCGCGCCGGGATCCCCGAACGCGCCCAGCAGGTCGTCCCTGAGCTGGAACGCCACGCCCAGTGGCAGGGCGTAGTCGGTGTAAGCGACGAGCAGATCCTCGCCCGCGCCGGCGAGCGTCGCGCCGAACCGCAATGGCCCCACCGTCGTGCTCATCGCGGTCTTCGCCTCGGCGACCGCGATGGCGTTCTCGACCCGCAGTGCCCCCTCGGCCTGCGTGATCAGGTCCAGGTACTGGCCCCGGATGGTCTCCGCGCGCATCTGGTCGAAGACCGGACCCGCTCTGGTCAGCGCCTCGGGTGGCAGCCCGCTGGCGCGCAGCATCTCGTCGGCCCAGACGAGGCACAGATCACCGGCGACGACCGCGCCCGCCACACCGAAATGGTCGGCGGGGCCTCGCCAACCCTGGGCCTCGTGCCGTGCGGCGAGCTCGCTGTGCACAGCCGGGCTACCGCGGCGCAGCGCGGACCCGTCCATCACATCGTCATGGATCAACGCGCAGCCGTGCAGTAACTCCAGGCACGTCGCCGCGGACACCGCCTCGTCGCAGTCGGCCCCTCCGGCGCCGCGCCAGCCCCAGTAGCAGAACGCGGGCCGAAGCCTCTTCCCGTCGCGCAGCAACAGGTCGACCACCGGCCCGAGAAGGACCCGGTCAAGGCCCGGATCCGGCCCCCGGGCCAACCGCGCGGACAGGAACTCGGCCAGGTGTTTCTCGACCCGCTCGCGCAACGCCGACGCGTCCAGGATGGCTCGTACCAGGTCTGCCGGATCCGCCGGCAAAGGTCCTTGTCCGGATGCCATCGGGGACCGCCATCGATAGTTCCTGCCAACAGGGGCGGAGTCGTCCCCAACATCCATTCTAAGACCCGTGTCCGGACCGACCTTGCCGCACCACGTCGCCGTCACGGCCGCGTCGTGCCGATTCGTGGCATCCGGTCGCGCCGATCTTGCGTCAGCTGATGGCCGAACGACACCGGGGCGGTTGCCGCGTCGGTTGGCGCCGTCCCGGACGCCACTGCTGGCTGCGGCGACGCGGCCCGTCGCCGACCCGCAGCACGCCGCACCGGTCCGCTTCCGCCGCCCGCAAGGATCGCAGGCGCGGCCGTGTTGGTCTTCGTGGTGGGCATCCTGGGTACCCTCGTCCTGGCCCGCGGGCTGGACGGAACACCGCCGAACTGCCGCGGCGGCCGCCACTCCGGCCACCTCGCGGAGTTCACGGCCTGCATACCGGGGGCCGCGCTACGGCGCCACCATCGACCGAGTCCTGTCGTCGTCCGGCATAGCGCGGCGGCGCGCATGGACTCCGACCACGCGACCTGGAACGAGAGGTTCTCGAGTTCCTCGCCGCGATGAGCGCGGTGCTGCCGCGTTCAGGTTTCGTCGAGGAGGGCATCGAGCGGCACGATCAGGTTCAGATCGCTACACGACCAACAGGTCGATGTCGTACCGCTGGATGTCGGCGTCTCGGGTGACGAGCGTCAGGCCCTCGGTTTTGGCTTGCGCGACCAGCACACGGTCGAAGGGGTCGCGGTGATGGACCGGCAACCTGCCGGCCGCAATCGCGTGTGCGTGGGTGACCGGCAGTTCACGAAAGCCCATGTCGCGGACGCGTTCGGCCAGATCCGGCGGTCCGCCGAGTTTGCCGGCGGCCTGTTTGATCGTGATCTCCCAGAGCGTGACTGGGCTGAGGAAGATGTCTGGATCGTGGCGGAGGCGTTCGAGCAGGTCGTCACCCAGCGCGGGGTCCGCGGTCAGGCTCCACAGCGCTACGTGGGTGTCCAGCAGCAGGCTCACGGCGAGATACCGAAGTCGGCGGCGATCTCGGCGTTGGTCTGGGGTGAGTCCCAGTCACCGGATAGGTCGAGTTGTCCAGCGAGCGAGCCGACGGCCGTGCGGTTGACCCGGCGGACGATTGGAATGATCTTGGCAACGGGCGTGCCAGCCCGATCGATGATGACTTCCTCGCCCCGCTCCACCCGCTCGATGATGCGGGAGAGGTGCGTCTTGGCCTCATGCATATTGAAGTGTGCGACTTCAGCCGACATGGCACCCTCTTCCCTTAGCTAAGGGCTTAGTCTACGTCACGTCGGCGGACCGGACCACCACCGCGTGCTGGACTTCTTCTCAGTTCTGCTGGCTCGCCGTCGCTGGTAGGCGTGCGCCTCGAGAGCACCGGACCGGCGCGCCTGTGCCACGAGCGGGTCGCCGGTGGGGATGGCTCTCGGGTTCCTTCTCGGATACACGCCGTGGGGCGCGCACCCGGGGAACACTCGCCAGGAGATCGGCAGCGGGACCGGCTTCGTGCACAATGCCTTCCTGCTCGACGGAATCGAGGAGACCGTGCTCCGGGGCGCCGTTCGCACGGATGCCGCGTGGTCCGGCCGCCGGCTCGCCGTCGCTGTCCCGCGGCCGCCCTACTTCGTGACCAACCCGACCGGGCTTGGCACCGTCTCCCGGCTCACCGCGTTCACAGCGGCGCCGAATCCGCTGCTACTGCCGGGCATCCTCACTTCGGCACTACGCGGGTAGGAACAGCTTCCGCGATGCGGCGACCTACAGGCCGCCAGGTGTTACGCGCGGGTAGCCCGTATCGATAGTCCGTGGTGAAGAACCTGCTCCGGGGGGCTGCGGAATGATGTGTCCACTCTGGCCCAGGTATTTGGCCATGTGCATGGCGGCAACGGCCGTGGTGGTGACGACGGCCGGTGCCGCCGCTGGTGCGGTTGCCGCGCCGCGCCTCTCATCGGGCCTGGACGGACTACCGTTACCGGTCACCTCGCTGCTGCCTTCGTTGCCACCGGCGCCCAGCCTGCCGCCATTGCCGAGTCTGACGCCGCCGGCCGCACCGCCACCGACGCTGGCCCCGCAACCGGGTAGTGCGCCGCCGGGGCCGACCCAGCCCGGCCAGCCGACGCAGCCCGGTGGCGCTGCGGCCAGCCCGCCTTCCGCGCCAGCACCGGCGGGAGCGGGTGCCGCCGGCGCCCCCGACATGCCGACACCGGAGAGCGCCGCGGCGACCATCGCCGGCAGCCCGTCGGCCGACCTCTACCCGCAACCACCAGTCGATCCGGCCAGCACCGCCCAGGCCCAGCTCGTGGCCCAGCTCGGCGATGTCGAGCAGCGGATGCAGTACCTGAGCAACGTGCTCGGGCGTACCCGCGCCGATCTCGCCGTCGCCCAGCACCAGCTCGGCCCGGTACCGACGCTGATCACGATCCTCATCGCACCGGGAACCACACCGCCGACCGGCAGCGCGGCGGACTCTCCGCTGGGACGCGTCCTCGCGCTGTCCGCTGCGATCAGCTCCGCGGAGACCGAGCTCGCCCGCCGACAGACCGAAGCACAGACGATCCAGCAGACGATCACCACAAGCCTCCAGGCCGCGACGGCCGCGGCGCCGCTGGCGGGTACCGGCTTCGGCGGTCTCCCGCTGCGCCGCCCGGTGCCCGGCCCGATCACCAGTCCCTTCGGCAACCGGTTCGACCCGTACTACCACGTCTGGCAACTGCACACCGGGGTGGACATCGGCGCGGCCGCAGGAACCCCGATCGTGGCGGCCGCGGCGGGTCGGGTCAGCCAGGCCGGCTGGTTCGGCGGCTACGGCAACTACACGTGTATCGACCACGGCCAGGTCGACGGTCAGCGGCTGTCCACCTGCTACGGCCACCAAGAAAGGATCCTGGTCACGCCGGGGGAGCAGGTCAGCGCCGGTCAGGTCATCGGCCTGGTCGGGTCCACCGGCGCGTCGACCGGCCCGCACCTGCACTTCGAGGTCCGCCTTGGTGGCCGTCCCGTCGATCCGCTGCCCTGGATCTGAAGTCCGACACGTCCCATTCGTTGACCAGGGTCGGGCCACCCCGGTGCGTGGCCCGCCAGGGCGAAGCGAGCCGGGCAGGTTGAGGCGCCCGGGTCGCTGGCGGGACGGCCGCGGCCACCGGGGACGACCCGACTGCTGCTGTGCCCGAGGAGGCCGGCCGACACCCGATGGCTGGTCGACTACCGGGTCAAATGGATCACCATGGTGGCGACGATACCGACGACAGCGCCGAGTATTGCGCCGATGACCACGCACGGGAGCAGCCGCGGCCACGCGCCGCAGATACGCAGCCGTCGAATCTCGCTGCCCTGGCGCTCGATCGCCTCAGTCGGCCCCGGAGGACCTCCGTCAAGGCGGTACGAAGGCCTTCCCGGTCCAGGTTGGCGGGCGCGTTCTTCTCATCGCGTCGGCGGATGCCTCATGTCCGCTGTGGACATACGCCGGGCTTCCAGGCCCCGCCGCAGCCTGAGCGGTTAAGCGTCCGGGTCGGCTGTCGCGGGCGCGCAGAGCCCGGCGACAACCATGTCGACGGTGGCGCCGATGAGCGGGTCGAGTTGGTCGGGCGGGAGGCCCGCGAGCGGCCCGTCGAGTAGCAGCAGCGCCAGTCCGTGCACCGCCGACCAGGCGGCGACCGGCGCGCCGGGACGGCGGGACGCCGGCATCGCGCCGGAGGCGACCAGCGCGTCGAGTACCTCGCCGAGCAGCCGGAACGAGGGCGCGTTGTCGATGCCGGCGTCCTGTTCGGACTTGAACTCGACGTGACAGAAGGCCGTGCGGAACAGGCCCGGTTCGGCGAGCGCGAACCGTACGTACCCGGCGCCCAGCCCGCGCAGTCGCCGGACCGCATCCCGCGTGGGGTCCGGCTCGGCGGGCAGCGCGTCCAGTTCGTCCCGCATCTGCCGGGCGAGTTGTTCCTGTGCCTGGTCCTTGACCGCGTGCATGAGTTCGCCGTGCCCGGCGAAGTGCCGGTACGCCGCCGTCGCGGACACTCCGACCTGGCGCGCCGCCTCGCGCAGCACGACCGCGGCGGGCCCGCCGGTACGGGCGAGTTGGATCGCCGCGCCGGTCAACGCGTTGGTCAGGTCGCCGTGGTGGTAGCTGTCGCGGTGCACTTTGGGCTTGGGCACCCCCTCATCCTGCCCGATGTTGACACCGTTAGCATTTCATGGGATGTTGACGGCGTCAACATGGATCCGGCCACGAGGGGGACGGTCATGCTCCACAGGTACGGCGAATTCATCACCAGACACGCCAGGCTGGTACTGGTAATCAGCGGCATGGCCCTGGTGGCCATGGCGTTGGTCGGCGTGGGCGCCTTCGGCAAGCTGCGCACCGGAGGCTTCGACGACCCGGCCTCGCAGTCCAGCAGGGCGGCCGCGGTGGTCGACGCGAAGTTCGGCGGGGGCGCCAACCTGGTCCTGCTGGTACACGCCAAGGGCGGCTCGGTCGACGCGCCGGAGGCGACGGCGGCCGGTACCGCGTTGACCGGCCGGTTGTCCGCCGACCCGGCGCTGACCAACGTCGTCTCCTACTGGGGTACCGGCTCCCCGGGCCTGCGCTCGAAGGACGGTACCGATGCGCTCGTCCTCGCCCACGTGACCGGCGACCCGGACCGCGTCGCCACCGCCACGAAACGGCTGCTCGCGCAGTACGCCGGAGACGGTCCCGCGATCCGCGTGCAGGCTGGTGGCGATGCCGCCATTAACAATGAGGTGAACTCGCAGGTGGTGCGGAGCCTCGCCGTGGCCGAGTCGATCGCGGTACCGCTCACCCTGCTGCTGCTCATGCTCGCCTTCGGCAGTCTGGTCGCCGCGTCCCTGCCGCTGGTGGTCGGGGGCGTGGCCATCATGGGGACCTTCGCCGAACTGTTCCTGCTCGGCTCGGTCACCGACGTGTCGATCTTCGCCGTCAACCTGACGACCGCGCTGGGCCTCGCTCTGGGTGTGGACTACGCGCTGCTGATGGTCGCCCGGTTCCGGGAGGAGTTGGCGGGCGGGGCGACGACGGCCTCGGCGGTCGTACGGACGGTCGAGACCGCCGGGCGCACCGTGCTGTTCTCCGCGGTGACCGTGGCTGCCACGCTCACCGCGATGCTGGTGTTTCCGCTGTACTTCCTGCGCTCGTTCGCCTACGCGGGGATCGGTGTGGTCGCCATCTGCGGCCTCTCCGGACTGGTCGTGGCGCCGGCACTGCTGGCCGTGCTGGGGAAGCGGGTGAATGCTGGCCGGATCCCGTGGGGGGCGTCGGTGCAGGGCTCCGCGTCGGTGTTCTGGCGTCGCCTGGCCGGTGCCGTGGTGCGCCACCCGGTGCGCTGGGCGCTGCCCGCCGTGGCCGGACTGCTGATCCTGGCCGGTCCGTTGCTGAACATCAGCTTCGGCCTGCCCGACCAGGGTGTGCTGCCCGCGTCGACGACCAGCCGGCAGGTCGCCGACCGGCTGCAGAGCGGCTTCGCCGGCAACGACAGTGCGGCACTCGACGTGGTCATCGACGCCCCGGTCGAGCGGGGACAGGTGTCCGCGTACGCGGCCACGCTCTCCCGCCTGCCCGGAGTGTCCAGAGTGGACAGTAGTGCCGGCACCTTCGTGGCCGGCCAGGCGCAGGCCGCCAGCCCTGCGGACGCAACGCTGGGCCGGCCCGACGCACAACGGCTGACCGTGGTGAGCACGCTGACACCGCAGTCCGCGCCGGCGCAGCAGCTTGTCGCCTCGGTCCGCGCGGTGCCCGGGCCGGACGGCACGAGCCCGCTGGTCGGCGGGCGCGACGCCCAGGTGATGGACACCAAGCACAGCATCGGTACCCATCTCCCGCTGGCCGCACTGATCATCGTGAGCACCGCCTTGGTGGTGCTGTTCCTGTTCACCGGAAGCGTCGTGCAACCGCTGCGTGCGTTGGTACTCAACGGGTTGAGCCTCGCCGCGACGATCGGGGTACTGACCTGGATCTTCCAGGACGGGCACCTGGCCTCGTTGCTGGGCTTCACGCCCCGACCGATGGACACCGCGATGACGGTCCTGATGTTCTGCGTCACCTTCGGCCTGTCCATGGACTACGAGGTGATCGTGACCAGTCGCGTCAAGGAGTTGCACGACCGGGGCGCGGACACCACCGACGCCGTGGTCGGCGGCCTGTCCCGCACCGGCCGGATCGTGTCCACCGCCGCGGCGCTCATGGCGGTGAGCTTCTTCGCGTTCGTCACCGGCTCGGTGAGCTTCCTGCAGATGTTCGGGCTGGGCAGTGGATTGGCCATCCTGCTGGACGCGACGGTGATCCGGGGCATCCTGGTACCGGCCCTGCTCAAGCTACTGGGCCGTGCCGCCTGGTTCACGCCCCGCCCGCTGCGCGTCGTCTACCGCCGGCTCGCGCTGACCGAGGCGTGAAGCCCGCCCGGGCTGCCCTGACCAGGGCAGCCCGGGCGGGTCAGCCGCCGCACAAGATCCGCAGGCCGGGGATGACTGACTTACCGGGCCGGCACTGCGCGTTGGTGTGCGGTGCGCGCACCTCAAGTAGGGCGCTCCGGCGCTGGTCGCGACGTGACTACCTCTCACGAGTACACTCCCATAGTATAGTCGCCGGCATGAGCGTTCCCTCTGCCCTTCTGGGCTTGCTCGAACCCGAGGCCAGCCACGGCTACGAGCTCAAGCGCGAGTACGACGCGCTGTTTGCCGACAACGGCCGAGCGCTGTCATTCGGCCAGCTCTATACGACGTTGGCCCGGTTGGAGCGGGACGGGCAGATCGTGGTGTGCGGATCCGAGCCGGGCGGGGGTCCCGAGCGTAAGCGGTACGCGATCACGCCGACCGGCGTTACCCGGCTGGAGCGTTGGCTTGCCGAGCCCGAGCGCCCCGAGCCGATGCTGCAGGCGGTGCTGTTCGTGAAGGTGGTACTCGCGCTGCTGTCCAACCGCCCGGCCGCCCGCTACCTCGATGCGCAACGCGTGGCCCACCTCGAGCGCATGCGTGAGTTGACCGAGATGCGCAAGGCCGGCCCGCTCAGCCGCTCGCTGCTGGCCGACTACGGGCTGTTCCACCTGGACGCCGACCTGCGGTGGATCGATCTCACCGCCGCCCGTCTCGACCAACTACGCAGGGAGATCTCCCGATGAGCACCGCCGTTCTGCGCGCCGAGGGAATCGGAAAGTCCTTCGGCCAGACCGTTGCGCTGCACCAGGCCAGCGTCGAGGTGCAGGCTGGCGAAATCGTGGCCGTGACGGGACCCAGCGGCTCCGGCAAGTCGACACTGTTGCACTGCCTGGCCGGCATCTACACGTCGGACACCGGTACGGTCTGGTTCGACGGCCGGCGGCTCGACGCGCTCAGCGACGCCGCGCGCACCAGGCTGCGCCGCACCGCCTTCGGGTTCGTGTTCCAGTTCGGCCAGCTCGTACCGGAGCTGACCGCGGTGGACAACGTAGCGTTGCCGTTGCTGCTGGCCGGGGTGCGGCGCGGCAACGCATACGCGCAGGCCTCCGCCTGGTTCGGCCGGCTGGAGCTGGACGGCTTGGAGCAACGCCGCACCGGCGAGCTGTCCGGCGGGCAGGCCCAGCGGGTGGCCGTAGCCCGCGCGCTGGTCAGCCGGCCGCGCGTGCTGTTCGCCGACGAGCCGACCGGGTCGCTGGACTCGCTGGCCGGCGAGACGGTGATGGACCTGATGGTGGCGGCGGCACGGGCCGAACACACGGCCGTGGTGCTGGTGACGCACGACGCGCGGGTGGCCGCGCACGCCGACCGGCAGATCATCGTACGGGACGGGTCCATTGTGGACACGTCGGTAACCGGGGTGGGCGCGCGATGATGCGGTTCGGTCTGCACCTGACACTGCGTACCGGCCGGGAGGCCCTGACCCGGCTGCTCGTCACCGCCGGTGCGGTCGCCATCGGGGTCAGCCTGCTGCTGTGCGTGCTCGCCCTGTCCAACGGGTACCAGGCGGTGGTCGCCCGGTCCTGCTGGGAGTGCACCGGCAGCCCGCAGACCGTACCCGAACCGTCCGCGAGGCTGCTATGGCGGTACCTCGCGGACTCCTACCAGGGCAAGATGATCCAACGCGTCGATGTCGCCAGCCTGGCCAGTACCACGCCGGTTGTTCCCGGCCTGGCCCGCATGCCCGCGCCGGGACAGTACTACGCCTCACCCGCGCTGGCCGCGCTGCTGGCCACCGCGCCCGCCGACGAACTGGGCGACCGCTTCCCGGGCACCCTGGCCGGCACCATCGGCGCGGGCGGACTGACCAGCCCGGACGAGTTGGCGATCGTGATCGGACGCAGCAAGACCGACCTGGAATCACTGCCCGGCACCCGGCCGATCTCGGACATCGTCAGCACGCCGCACGACTACAGCACCTCCCAGTTCTACCGGTTCGGGTTCGCCATGGGCGCGGTCGCACTGCTGATCCCGATGCTGATCCTGATCGGTACCGCCACCCGGCTGGCCGCAGCCCGGCGAGAGGAGCGTTACGCCGCGCTCCGTCTGGTGGGAGCCACCCGGACGCAGATCGGCCTGATCGCCTCCGTGGACGCCGTGCTCGGCGGGCTGCTCGGCGCGCTGGTCGGCGTCGGCGGGTACGCCGCGCTGCACCCGCTACTCACGCACCTGGCACTGACCGGTAGCCGGTTCTTCCCCGGCGACATCAAACCCGACGCCGCCGAATACGCAGCCGTGCTGATCGGAGTGCCGCTGGTCGCGGCCGTGGCGTCAGTCGTGTCGCTGTACCGGGTACACATCTCGCCGCTGGGCGTCGTGCGCCGGGTCACGCCGCGACCACCGCGCCTCTGGCGCCTGATCCTGCTCGCCGTCGGCCTACCGCTGTACTGCATACCGCTGCTGACCAACGCGCAGGCCCAACGGCAGCACCCGGGACCCGCCATGCTCAGCCTCGCCGTCATTATCGTCGGTCTCGTGGTCGCCGGACCCTGGATGACCATGCAGGCGGCTCGCGTGCTCGGTCGCGGCGCCCGCAGCGGGTCAGCCGTGCTGGCAGCGCGGCGCCTGGCCGACAATCCCCGGGCCGCGTACCGCCCGGTCAGCGGGCTCGTACTGGCCGTGATGGTCGGCACCGCGCTGGCCACCGTCGCCTCGGCCGCCATCGCCGCCCAACAGACCGACGTGGACAGCCAACTCAGCAACGTTCTGCGCACTCAATTCGTCGAGCATCCCGATTGTGACCTCGGCTGCGGCAAGCCGGCGGTCCGCGGCCTGCCACCGGCCATGGCCAGCTCGCTGCTCAGCCGCCTGTCCGCACTGCCCGGCACGGGGCTAATCCCGATGTACGTCGACGGCCGCAACATGCTGATCCGCTGCACGGACCTGCGCCGGCTTCCCGCGCTGGGCACCTGCCCGGCCGGCGCGCAGGCGGTGCTTGTCGACGGCCCGGGCCTGACCAACCTGTTCACCGACAATCTCGCCTCGCTCAACAAGAGACTGCCGTACGTCACCGCCGACACCCCCATCACGCCGGATAGCCCCACGGGCCGGAACCTGGGTATCGCGCTGGTCACCGTCGACGGTCCAGCCACCCTGGAACGAGCCCGTACGCTGCTCAGCGGCTACACCATCCCCCTCCTCGACGACATCAAAGCCCCACAGACGTTCGGCGAAGCCGCCGCCACCCGCGCCGCCCTCGTCCTCGAAGCGCAGCGAGCCGTGATCCTCGTCGCCGGGCTGACGCTGCTCATTGCCGGCTGCAGCCTCGCCGTCGCAGTCAGCGGCGGCATCGTGGAACGCAAACGACCGTTCACGCTGCTGCGCCTCACCGGTACCCCAGTCCGCACGCTGTACCGGGTAGTACTTCTGGAGACTGTCCTTCCACTGCTGTCCGCCACCGCAGTCGCGGCCGCGGTCGGCTACACCGTCGCGCTGCCCGTCACACACGCCCTGGCCCCCAACAGCCACACCACCCCACTGCCCGACGGCAGCTACTACCTGATCATGGGCTCTGGCGTGGTCCTCGCGATCGCGGTCCTGCTCTCCTGCCTGCCGATCCTCAACCGCACAACGGTCACCGACAACGTCCGCTTCGAATGACCGCATGGCTCCTCGTCTGCGTGGATCACGAGCGTCGGCGCGGTGATCTCGCCGAGCCGCTCGCACCACCGCGGCTTGGCCGCGAACTCGGTGCCACGGTGGCTCGCAGGCTGGCCTTCGCCGTGCGTCGCGCTCGGTCCAAGACCGACCTCCAGCCGCCCGCACGTCCCGCTCGTTGAATCCTCCCGGTCCGGACATCAGCCGCACGCGCGAGGCGACTTACAGCGAGCGCGTCACGCCGGCAGGGCAGCCGCGCGAATGGCTGGATGATGTCACCGATGTCCGCGAGGGACGGGTGGTGTTCGGCGCCCACAACGGGTTCCAGGACGGCGAGGACCGGATCTACCCGACGCCGGCGGCCAGGCATACGAGGGCGTTCGTGACGCCGTGGGTGGCAACGCTGCTCCGACAAGGGATTCCGGTGCCATCGTCCGTCAGTCACGGACCTGGTTCGGTAATCTGCCGTTCGCGTCCCGCGGACCCGGTGCCGGCCAGCATTCTGGCCTGGCGGGCCCGGGCGACGCGGACGGCGGCCGAGAGGTTGTCGATGTCGTAGGCGCCACGGTGCCGCTGACCGTTGATGAAGAAGGTGGGGGTACCGGACACGCCACTGAGGTCGGCGGAATCCACGTCCTCGGCGACCCGGGCGGCGTAAGCGTGGGTACGCAGGTCCTCGCGGAACCGTTCGACGTCCAGACCCAGTTCGTCCGCGTACCGGACCAGGTCTTTGCCGGTCAGGTTGTCCTGGCGGGTGAACAGCAGGTCCCGCATCGGCCAGAACGCGTCCTGTGCCGCGGCCGCTTCGGCGGCTTCGGCGGCCAGTTGCGCGTTCGGATGTACGTCGGCCAGGGGCAGGTGCCGCCAGACATACCGTAGGTCGCCGAAGTCGGCCAGCAACTCCCGCACGGCCGCTTCGGCCTGGCCGCAGAAGGGGCACTCGAAGTCGCCGTACTCCACGAGCGTGACCGGCGCCTCATGCGGCCCGCGGATGTGGTCGTGCTGCGGGTCTACCGGTACGGCCAGGTCGACGATCGGCCGGCCGGTGCCCAGCAGCAGCCGGGCCTTTCGGGCGGGCGCGAGTCGGGCGGTCGCGCGGAACAACAGCCAGGTCAGCGCCGACGCGCACAGCGCCGCGGTGAGCACCCCCAGCTTGGCCTGTTCCAGCGCTATCCCGCCGAAGGCGAGGGTGGCGACCAGCAGCGAGACGGTGAAGCCGATGCCGGCGATGGTTCCCCCTCCGGCCACCGCCGCCCACCCCACGGGCGGCCGGAGCCGACCGCCGGTGAGCCGGCTGGTCAGTAGCGACATGCCGAGGATCCCGACCGGCTTGCCGATGACGTAACCGGCCAGGACGCCCAGCGTGATCGGCGAGGTGTACGCGGTCGCCAGGAACCCCGGGCGGATCTGGATGCCGGCGTTGGCCAGTGCGAACAGCGGCACGATCAGATAGCTGGTCCACGGGTGGTACATCAGCTGCAGGCGTTCGTTGGGGGAGACGGCCGATTGCAGGACCGCCCGGGCTTCACGGGCCAACTGTGGAGTGGGCTGCTCCCGGAACAACCGGAAGCGACTGGTCGCCTCCTCCAGGGTGGCGCGGGCGCTCGGATAGGCGTAGGTGAGTAGGCCGAAGGCCAGACCGACGACGACCGGATCGACACCGGACTTGTCCACCGCGACCCAGACGGCCAGGCCGAGGACCGCGTAGACCAGCCCGTACGTGACACGTGCCGCCCGTACCGCCAGCACCACACCGAACACTGCGAGCCCGACCAGCAGCGCCGACCACACCAGGTGCCGGGTGTAAGCGACCGCGATCACCACGAGCGAGACGAGGTCGTCGATGACCGCGATGGTCAACAGGAACGCCCGCAGCCGATCGGAGAAGCGCGGCCCGACGAGGGCGAGCACGCCCAGGGCGAACGCGGTGTCGGTTGCCATCGCGGTACCCCAGCCGCGCGCGGAGGGGGTGCCCGCGTTGAAGGCGAGGTAGATGCTGACTGGTATCAGCATCCCACCGAGCGCCGCGAGGAGCGGGACTGTCAACCGGCGTCGTTCCCGCAGTTCCCCCAGGTCGAATTCACGACGGGCCTCCAACCCGACGATGAAGAAGAACAGGGTCATGAGCCCGTTGTTCACCCAGCCGCGCAGATCGTTGACCACTTCCGCGTTCCCGATGCGGAGGGAGACCTTGACCCGCCAAACCGCCTCGTAGGACGACGCGTGCGCGTTCATCCAGACCAACGCGGCCACTGTCGCGGCCAGCAGCACCGTGGAGGAGCCGGTCTCCGTACCGAGGAAGGCGCGCAGCGGTGTGTGGAGGTTGCGCACCGGCGTGGCGCCGCCCATCCGTCGCGATGCAGGCCGCCGACGCGGTGGGTCTGCCATCGCGCTCCCTTCGCTCCGGCACTGAGACTAGCGCCGCAGGCCGTCGTTCCGGCCGGTGTCGCAAGACCTCGGTACAACCGCCGCCGCATGACAGGCGGCGCGGCGGTGTCACGGCGTCTCCGTCGCGCGGCCGTGTGGTGAACCAGGAGGATCGCGGTGACGAAGCGGTGTCCGGTCTCCCCTCCAGCCGGTGGTTGGTGTCGTTGACTTGTCCGGTCCACCGCGGCACGGGTCGCCCGGCGCAGTGAAGCAGGGCGCAGCCGTGGTCGGGTCGATATCGGGGTGGAGGACCTGATCGTCGTGGCCACCCCGGACGGCAACGAGGTGCGGCGTGAGCCTGCGCCCAAGCCACTGCGCCGGGCCTTGGCCGTGGTGCGGGCCTTGCAGCGTAGAGCCGCCCGCCAACGCGGCCGCCGGGACCCGCACGCCGAGCGCCAGCGGGACCCGTCGGCCGGCCGGGCGCGCACCCAACGTGCGGTGGCCGCCGCGCACGCCCGGGTGGCGAACCTGCGCACCGGCTCCACAAACTCACCACCGCACTCGCGCAGACGCACACCGTGCTGGGTGGAGACCCTGGCGGTGAAGAACATGATGGCCGCGGGCGGCGCGCGTAACCGCGGCTTGAACCGGTCCCTCGCGGACGCGTCCCTCGGCCAACACCTGCGGATGATCGGCTACAAGGCCGGCTGGTACGGCGCCACCGCCGTGAAAGCCGACCGGTGGCACCCCTCGAGTAAGACCTGTTGCGGCTGCGGCGCGGTGAGAACCAAACTGCGCCTGGCCGACCGGCATTGAGGCTCCGGACGCTTGTGTGGGTGATTTCGGGCTGGTTTACGTGCCACTCGGCTACGTACCAAGGCATGGCGACGTTCGACGCGGTGAGGCCCGGTGTGCACAAGGGCGTGGTGGGGACACGTGACAGTCGAGGCTGTCCGGGTGAGCGATGGGGTGCTCTCGCTGGTGGCGTTCGTTATCGAGTCGGTGCGAGTGCGGCTATCAGGACGGCGCAGGGGTTGCCGGGTTCCCAGCCGGGCAGCGGGTCGATGGTGTCAACGTGGACGAAGCCGCGCGCTGTCCAGAAGGCGTAGGTAGCGGCGTAGGGTGCGTAGGCTGCTGCGGGGTCCAGCGTCTTGACCTCGACGAGCTGGGTTCCGTCTTCGCGGAGTTCGCTGAGAACGTGCTCGATCAGCGCGGTGCCTATGCCGTGATTGCGGCGTGCGGCTGATGTTGCGGCCCAAAGAATCTCAGCGGCGGTTGGCCGGCGGCGCTGGAGGACGGCGAACCCGGTGACCGCACCGTCCTCCACGGCTACCCAGGAGTCGTGCGCGGTGAGGTCGGTGCGCACCTTGTCGATGACATCCGGCGTGAAGAACTCGGGTAGGCCGGCAACGATGTCCGCGCAGAAGGCGGCGTCGTCTGGGTTGCCTGGTCGTACCTGCCTGGTGGTCGATCCAGTCACCTACGTGGTCTCCTGCCTCGGTCTGTTCACGTCCCGAGGCTGTGGCCGATGTTGTGGCGCCGACCTGCGACCGCAGCGTGAGTGGGATCGATGCCCGGGATGCGTGTGATGGCGGACGCGCACGTGCGGTGCCTCTAGGTTGAGCGGTTGCCTAGACCATCTACCGGGAGGGGACGCACGTGCGCGTCACTACAGCATTCAACCGCATCCTTGCCCTGCCCGGGGCGTCGGTGGCCACGGTGTCGTTCACCGATCAGGGCCTGGTCCTCGGGCTGCGCCGACGCCGGCGACGCCGACTGGTCTGCCCCCCGGCGGCGGGTCCGCTCCCACTACGACAGCTCCCGGCGCCGGTGGCGGCACCTGGACTTCGGGACCTGCACGGTGTTCCTGGAGGCCCAGGTGCACCGTATCGAGTGCCCGGCCCGCGGGCGGGTGCGTACCGGGCAGGTGCCGTGGGCTCGGGCGGGTGCCTGGCATACCCGCGACTTCGAGGACGTGGCGGCCTGGTTGGCGACCGACGCCACTGGTGGGAGCGCCGATGCCAAAGGAAAGGCAGCCTAATGGAAGCAAACACACACGTTTGCTCACCAAGCGGCAACGGTCATGGTTCCTCGCGCCGTCCGTCCGGTCAGCTTGTAGACACCGACCGCGGGCGTCAGATTCACTGCCTCAGGAGGTTCATCAGCGGCCAACCGACGGCACGACCATGGGAGCGCAGCCGCGCGGGCTGAACATCAGTCACCGTACGGGGAGGCAGTATGAGACGAATCGTCGTCCACATGCAGGCAACGTTCAACAGCCGCATCGCCAAGGCCGACGGCGGGTTCTGGGAGCCGTTCGCTTGGGGCGAGGAGGAGATGGCCTACATGAACCAGTTCTTCCGCGCGGCCGACATGTGGGCGCTGAGCAGGAAGCTGTACGAGGCGATCGTGCCGTGGTGGGACAGTGTGGCCACCGGCCAGATCCCCGACGACGCACCCACCATCACGACGGCCGACCGGGAGTTCGCCGCGATACTCACGAGCATGACGAAGGTGGTCTTCTCCCGCACCCTTCCGCCGGCTGACGACCGCGTCGTCGTCAGTGGCGATATCGCCGCCGAACTCGCCGCGCTCAAACAGCGACCTGGAAAGACCATCCTTCTGTCATGCGGCCCTGCCACCCTCGCGCCCCTCGCCGGCATCCCCGGCCTGATCGACGAATACTTGATCGCCATGCACCCGGCGGTGATCGGCACCGGGCCACACCTGTTTGACGATCTCTCTACCGATCTCGCCCTGCGACTAATTGAGGCAAAGGTGTTCAAGGCGGGATGCGTTCTGCTGCGCTACGAGGTCATCCCACCCGCCTCCCGACACTGACGAAACACGCCCCGTAGGTCGCAGGCGCTTCGAGGATCAGAGCGCGTCCGACATATCGTCGCCGTATGACTGAGCCGACTTTCCGACTGCGGCCACTGATCGAGGACGACCTTGCGATGTTCCGTCGCTTTGCCCTCGAGCCCGGTCTGATCGGGCTGGACTGGGCGGGCTACCGCGACCCGCAGGTGGCAGCGCGCCGGTTCGCCGAGGACAACTACCTTGATCCCGAAGACGGGCGACTGATGGTCGAGGTCGAGGCGGAACGCATCGCTGCTGGCTTTGTCAGCTTCCGCGCGGGCCTGTACTCCGGCCTGGCCAAGTACTGGGAGATCGGCATCGCGCTGCTGCCGGAGTGGCGCGGTCGCGGCATCGGCTGGAGGGCGCAGACGAAGCTGTGCGACTACCTGTTCAGCATTTCCCCGGCCCGGCGCATCGAGGCGCGTACCCACGGCGAGAACATCGCTGAGCAGAAGTCGCTGGTGAAGGCCGGCTTCCAGTTGGAGGGCGTGGTGCGCGCCGGCGAGTTCCGGGACGGCCAGTGGCGCGACGGGCAGATCTTCAGCCGGTTGCGCGACGACCCGGCACCCACGCTGTAGGCGTTCGCGCACCAGCGGCGGCGTTTCTTCCAGGCCCCGTGCCAGTGATTCCGCTTGACGCAACGGGTGCTGTCGTCGCGTGCAGTTGCCTGGCTTTCCTACGGTTCGGCCGGCTGCCGGGGCCGCGCCCCGGTCCAACCCCGTTGACGGAATATCCACCCACGGGTGGTGGACTCCGCTTGCGACCGCCGCCTAGGCTTGCGGCATCCAACGGGGACTATGGGAGGTCGGGTGGCCGTCGGCCAGGAGTTCGCCGTGCAACTGCACGGGCTGACGAAGCGTTTCGGACCAGTGACCGCCGTCGACAACCTCGACCTGGCCATCGAGTCGGGTGAGATCGTCGCCTTCCTCGGCCCGAACGGCGCGGGCAAGACCACCACCATCGACATGCTGCTCGGTCTCGCCCGGCCGAACGCCGGTACGGTACTGGTCTACGGGCAGTCCCCGGCTGCGGCGATCGCCCGCGGCGAGGTGTCCGCGGTCATGCAGACCGGTGGGTTGCTCAAGGACTTCACGGTCGAGGAGACCGTGCGGTACACGGCCTCGCTCTACACCCACACCCGTCCCGTGGCCGAGGTTCTCGACCGGGCCGGGATCGCCGACATCGCCGGGCGCCGGGTCGGCAAGTGCTCGGGCGGTCAACAGCAGCGGCTGCGCTTCGCTATGGCGCTGCTGTCCGACCCGCGGCTGCTGCTGCTCGACGAGCCCACGGCGGGTATGGATGTCGAGGGGCGGCGGGAGTTCTGGGCGGCCATCCGCGAGGACGCCCGGCAGGGCCGGACCGTCATGTTCGCGACGCACTATCTGGACGAGGCCGACGCGTACGCCGACCGGATCGTCCTGATCCGGCAGGGCCGGATCGTGGCCGACGGGACGACGGCGGAGATCAAGAACCTGGCCTCAGGGCGGGTCGTGCGGGCCACCCTGCCCGATGCCGACGAGGCGGCCCTGCGGGCGCTGCCGGGGGTCGACTCCGTCGAACTGCGCGGCGACACCGTGTTCATCCACGCATCGGATTCCGACACGGTGGCCCGATACCTGTTGACCATGACGGCGGCCCGCAGCCTGGAGATCACCTCCAAGAACCTGGAGGACGCGTTCATCGCGCTGACCGCCGCCACCGCCGTCGAAACCGTCACCACGGGGAGCGCCCAATGACATCCACCACGGTCGACGTGCACAGCCGCCAGGCGCCGCCGTTGGGCGGGTTCAACCCGACCGCGTTGAGGCTGGAGATCCGGCGGGTGCTGCGCAACCGCCGGACGCTGGTCTTCATCCTCGTCTTCCCGACGGTGTTCTTCCTGCTCTTCGGTCTACCGAACAAGCACCAGCGGCTGGACGGGCAGTCCGCGCTGGCGTACATCATGATCAGCCTGGCGGTGTACGGCGCGATGGTCGGCACGACGTCCGGCGGCGCGGCAGTCGCGGTCGAGCGAAGCCTCGGCTGGAGCAGACAACTGCGGATCACTCCGCTGCGGCCGGTTGCGTACGTGGCGATGAAGCTGCTCACGGCGATGGTGCTGGGCCTGATCGCGGTCGTCGTGGTGTTCGTGGTCGGTGCGCTCAACGGCGTCCACCTGCCGGTACACGTCTGGCTGCTGTCCGGGCTGGCCGCGTGGCTGTGCTCGCTGGTGTTCGCGGCCTTCGGCCTGTTCGTGGGCTTCCTGCTCCCGTCCGAGAACGTGATGCAGTTCGTCGGCCCGCTGTTGGCCATCCTCGCCATGTTCGGCGGCATCTTCGTACCACTCGAACTGTTGCCGCACGCGTTGCAGACGATCGCGAAGTTCACCCCGGTGTATGGCGTGGGACGTATCGCGCGGGCGCCCCTGGTCGGCGGCTTCAACATGACAGCGGTGGCCAACGTGGTCATCTGGACCGTGCTGTTCGGTGTCGGCGCGATGCGGCTGTTCCGGCGGGACACCGCGCGGGTCTGAACCGCGAGTAAAGCCCCGCCCGACGACGTAAGACGGACGGAGAGGTTGCCTCCGGGCGTCCTGAAAGCTGAGGTGGCCGTTCCCGCCCGCCCCTGGACCTGAACGAACCGCCCCAACTCGGTAACGTCCACCCTATGCCCATCAAGCTGGAGAACGTCGGCATCGCCGTCCGGGACCTCGAAGCGACGATCGCTTTCTTCACCGACCTCGGTCTGACCGTCCTGGGCCGTGACACGGTCAGCGGAGAGTGGACCGACACCGCTGTCGGCCTCGACGGCAACCACGCCAAGATCGCCATGCTTCAGACGCCAGACGGCAACGGTCGTCTCGAGCTCTTCGAGTACATCCACCCCGACGCGATCGAGACGAAGCCGACCAGGCCTAACGAGATCGGCATGCACCGTGTGGCCTTCTCTGTCGACGACCTCGAAGAGGCCCTTGAGATCGCCGCAAGGCACGGCTGCCACCCGCTGCGCGGCGTGGCGACCTACGGTGACGTCTACAAGCTGACCTATGTTCGCGGCCCCAGCGGCATCATCGTGATGCTCGCCGAAGAACTGAAGAAGGGGTGACCGGGGGGCCATCGCTCACGAAACCGAGCATGACGCGATGGTCGGCTGTGCCTGGGCCGCGCCACTCGGCAGATCGAAGCCGCGGTCGGGCGCGACGGTCGGACTACCGGTGCACGACGAGGTACGAGCGGAGCCTGATGTACGTAGGCCGCTACCGAGGTACCACGAACTTCGGGGGCGACCTCGGAGCGGACTGAAGACCGGATCGATCCACCTCGCTCCGTGTCCTGGCGGGTGGGGGGACAAGCGGCCGAGCCGGTCGGGTTCGCGTCTGGGTTGTATCTATGAACGTGCGCACGAATGGGCTCAGCGAACGGCGGCCGGCAGCCGGATCATGATGATCATCGCCGGCAGCCTACCGAACGTCGGCAGGCAACCAGACACGGACCAGCGTCCTGTCCGACCCGGTGCTCGACGTGGTCACTGCCGTTTCGCCGCCTTCGCAGTCCGACGGGTGTCGCCGACTCCTGGGGCGATTAGGGCCATTAATGACCGGGTAGCTGTTTGTTCAGGCTGGTAGCGATGGTAACGAGAGTGGGCACGGATAGCAGTGTGCTCGCGGTGCTGCTGCGGTTGACGGTCGCGACCATGGTGATCTCGCCATCGGCGCTCCATCGCAGTTCCCGCCAGTCGACGCCGAGGTAGGCAGCGTGATGGGCGAAGATCTGCGCGACCTGCCCGCGGACGAGGACCGTGCCTTCGGTGCTGACCGAGGGGGGTGGTGTCGTGGAGGGCACGAGGCCCGGGGCACACTGGGCGATGCCCAGATAGTGGTCCACGTCGCCGGCGGTGTAGCTCTGGGTATAGCAGGCAAAGTAGTAGGCATCATCGATGTCCCAGGGCGGCCTGTAGGACAAGGCCGGGAGGCCCTCGGCGAAATAGCCGGGGGGCAGGCTGCTGGGTACCAGCAGCTTCGATACTCCAAACCATGGTTCGAGGTGTCCGGTGGCCGCGTCGATCAGGTTACGCTCGCCCAGTGCGGCGCTCAGCTGGACGGACCAGGTTTCGATGGCCACGTCCGCGGTGCAGGGTCGCGGGTGGCGGGGCCCGGTAAAAATCATGGTCAAGGTCACCTGGTCCGGTCGTTCCATGGCGGACAGCGTTGCGTCACCGCCGCCGCATGCCCCGGCGCCCCGCACGCTGATGGTGCGACCGTCACTGCTGAGCATGGCGGTACTCGGCAAGCGGGTCACCGTTGATACCGAACCGCAGTCAGGACCGATCCAGCAACCCAGTACCACCCGCACGCCGCCGACCAAGCAGCCGGCCGCAACCAGAACCAAGACCAGGGCGTAAACCACGCCGGCTGGCACCCGTACACGACGCATGCCACTATGACGCCACCGCCAGCGCGTCCGCTCCAGCCGTATCCCGCTGGTGTCATAACGTGACACGGCCGTTACCGAGTCCACGCTCAGCCGGGCTGGCTGTTCAGCTTCCGGGACCCAGCACCACGATCCACTAACCTGGATTCACGACGCACGATCGTTTCTAGCCGGAGGTGTCACGCGCGTCCCGAGTCCGCCCTGTCGGATTATGAGACCATACAAGGCTCAGCGGTCCGACGTGTGCCTTAGCGCGGCCATGACCTCCTCGGCGTGTGCGAACAGGACGTAGTGTCCGCCATCGACAAAGTGAGTGGCCACGTTCGGGAGCCGGGATGTGATCTCTCGCCCGGCTCGCGGAGTCACGTTGGTGTCGTGTTCACCGTGCCACCATTGCACGAGGCTGGTGACTTCGCGCAGGTCGAATCCCCAGGGTCGGCACACGGACACCGTGTCGCTGGTCGGGCCGGCCGCGCCTTGCCGGCATCCGTCGGCGAGTGCCTCCAGGGAAGCCCTGGTTTGGTCGGGGTACGCGCGGGCGAATTGTGCATCGGCGGACTTGCCGCGGCTGATCATGGCCATGAGGCGGTCGACAGCTTTGTCTGATCGTGGGACGTTGAGCAGGTACAGGGCGCCGAACAGTCGTGGCGCGCGCAGCGCTAAGCCGTTGTAGAGCCGGGATACGCGCGACATCACGCCGTCGGCCCGTGTCCATTCCTCGCCGTACGGGGCGCTGCCCGCGCCGATCACGGTGTGGGAAACCCGGTCGGCCAGTCGTCGTGCGACGGCGAGGCCGTAGGCGCCACCGGCGGAGTGGCCGAGCACCCCGAAGCGATCCAGGCCGAGGTGGTCCACCAGTTGTTCGACATCGTCGACCCAGCCGACCAGTGGCCGGTGGGGTGCCGGGTCGGAGTGCCCGAGCCCCGGCCGGTCTATGCAGATCAGCCGGATTCCACCGGTGGTGGCCGCGGCGTGTAGGGCGGCACCGGCGCGACCGGAGGTCGCCGTTCCGGGAAGGAAGAGGCATGGGCGACCCGTCGGTTCGCCGTACTCGTACCAGCTCAGGGTGCGACCGTCGGCGAGGATCATGGTTGCCGGCACTCGGGCGGCGCTGTGAGTCATGGGAGGCTCCGGTGTAGGTCCGGTGGTGCCGGTTGTGTTCGGGCGGCGCGTTCGATTCGTGGTCCGGGTGGAGTTACCGGCCTTCCGAGTGACCGGCATCGCGCAGTTTGCGCCACTCGTCCAGCAACTGCGGCAGTCGCTCGGCAAGGAAGTCGCCCATGGAGACCATGTCCTCCAGCGGGCGCCGCCGTTCAGGGCTCTGATCGCTTAACAGACTCAGGCCTTCGCGGGCGAAGGCGGCCATTTCCCGGTGCGGCGTCGGGTCGAAACCCTTCGATTCGTCGATGGTCGTTGCCCTGACCCGGTCCACCCGCTCGCCGGCTGCCCGTTCACGCTGCAGGGCTCCGATTGACTCCAGATCCTTCACCGCGCCGACGACAGCACTGCGGCTCGCCCGCAACGCCGCGGCGAGCTCATCGATGCTCTGTCGTGCGGGATCGCAAACGAGCAGGTAGCCGAACACCCGCCCGGCAATGGGCGAGACCCGGAACCGTCGGACCCACACGCGGGCGACGCGGTCGGCGTACTGCAGTTGCGGCTCGCTGGGCGACATGATCGTCAGACTAACCTGGCGCGTCGAAAATTACAAACTTTTCTGTCAAACCAGTATTGTCAATTCGTCCGGGCGCTGCTGCGCGTGGCGGCGGTTACGGAATCCGCTGCCGCCGGCGACAGCCCCGCCCGGGCGGGTCAGGCGTCTCCCATCCCGCCGAGGACGAGGAACCAGATAGAGAGCAGAACGGCTGGCAGCACCGCTACAGACGTTGAAGGGTCAGGGTTTATTGGCGGGCTGGCCAGGGATGCCGGTGTGGGGTGCTTACAGCGTGCCGCCCCGGAGGATGCGCAGCGACTGAAGAGTCGCGTAGCCCCGCCAGTCGAGCACGGCGGCCTGGCTGTAGAGCGTGTAGTCGACGGTCCAGCCGCCATCGGGCTGCTGCTGCGCGGCGAGTCGCTGCATGTCCGCGGCGATGGCACCGGCCGGGAAAGTGGAGCGCAGCGGTGCGTCGGCGTACGGCGTGAAGTCCAGTAGGTGCAGCACCTCGTTGTCGGCGCCGCCGTGCACGGGGGTCGGCCGGTCGGTGTGCACCAGCTTCGCGAAATGCTCGATGAGCGGCAGCGCCTGCGGGTCATGGTCGGCGATAGCGTCGAGGAAGCGCATCACGAACATCAGCTCGTACGCGTGCGGGTCCCGTCGGGTTTGGGCGATGGTGGTCAGGCAGTACTGCGTCGCAGCGGCCAGCCACGGATGCCCGGCGATGTCGGCGCGGTGCCGGGCGAGGCGGTGAGCCTGCGCCGCGAGCTGGGTGGTCATCTGCAGCGACGGCTTGGACGGGTCGGCGCCGGCCCAGTGCGGGGCGCTGCCCTCGGTGTCGGTGTAGGCGAGGGCAAAGGGCACGCTGCCGTCGTCGAATGCGTGTCCGCCCAGCCAGTCGAGGATCTCGACCGGACGGTCGGTCTTCGTGTCGCGGATGTCGGCGAGCAGCTCCAGCGCGTGCATGGCCGCCGCGGGCTGGCTGATCGCCGAGCGGAGGTCGGGCTCGAGTCCCCAGCCGTACCCACCGTCGGGGTTGCGGTAGGCGTCGAGCGCGGCGATGACGTTCTCCGGGGTGCCGTCCCCCAGCATCAGGTCCAGCCGGCGCCGCTCAAGGATCCGGGCGTGTGTTGCCACGAACGTGACCGCGGCCTTGAGATCGAAGTCCATGCGGGCATCCTCGCAACGAACGGTGCCGGGCAACAAGCAACACGCGGCGCGGGGGGATGCCAGCGCACCAGCCTACATTGATTGACCTGAGCCGTGCACTGGGAAGGGCAGACCTCACGCCGACCAGCCTGGGTCCAAGTGGCTACGGCGGCTGGGGTTGGAGGGTCAGGCCGGTCTGGGCGAGGAAGCGGCAGCGTGGGCGGGTATCCCGACGGGCCGACGGGTTCGTCCATTGGCGTTCATCGGGCCGGGTCCTCGTTGCCTCGGTAGGTCACAAAACAAGTGTGGCGGCCGTTGCCGGGTGTGTCAGCCGGTGGCGATCCTGATGAACAAAACGCACCCGAGGCGGGCGGCCCCGGGGACGCACGCGCGACAGTTCTGCCCCACCTCATGCTTATCAGTTGATCTAGCCAGGTTGCGCTCGACCTTTATGGTTGGGGTGTGGGCAGCCGGTGGCTTCGGCTCCTCTTCGGCTGCTTGATCACGGTCGGCGTCGGGGGAGTCCTCATACTCGGCTGGAGCGTGGTGACGGCGGTTGAGACAGGCGTCGATGGTTGGCGAGCGCTTCACGGCGGCATCCGCGGTACCTTCACAGTGACCGGCTGCCACGATCACAGCCGCCACATCGGCACCAGGGACTGTTCAGGAACGTTCGTTTCTGACGACGGCTCACTGCGGATCCCGGGCACGCTGCATGGAGCTGGAAACCGGCACAGCGGTGACCGGGTTGGCGCAACAGTCACCGGGGCCGGATCGTCCGATGCATGGTCGGCCTCAACCGGGACTTGGTGGGTGTTGCCCGCAGCGGAACTCATACTCTCCGCCGCCGGTGGAGCGGCATACGCCGTGATCCTGTACTACCTCCTCACCACAGTCCGCGACGATCACCCGAACCTGCTCCGCAACCTGCGCAAACGCCGCAGGCGTAGGCGCCGGATTGAGGCCGCAGGTGAACCGCCACTGACCCACCCTCACAGACAGCGAACGAATAGCGCACGCAAGCGACGACGCCGCGGCGGTGTCCCGAGGTCCTGAGGCGGTCCTGCGTTTCCCAGGAATATGTTCCGGAACTCCTGAAAGCCAGGGGAGCATCAGGCGGGACAGGACAAGCCGCCCGGTCCGTTGTCAGGCGAGGCGCTATGACGAGGTGTGAAGACGGAGCATGGTCCAGGAGACCGGGGGCAGGACCACGCTCGCGGTGCCGGTGTCGATGCGGGTACCGGAGCCGTGGCGCGGCGTGACCCGCTCGGTGGCATCCGGCGTGTTGGCCAGCTCGAGGTCCGATCCGCCGAGGTACAGGTGCTCCACGAGGCCGACGGAGCCGAGCGCGCGGACGTCCAGGCGCAGCTCCACCGGTTCGGTCTGGTGCCGGTTGACGGCGAAGACCGTCGTGTCACCGGTCTGCGGGTCACGGGTGGCGACCACGTCGGTGACCGGCACGTCGCCGTACTGCGCGCTGTTGTAGACCGGGGTGACCGGTTCCACCCGCAGCACGTCCCCGACCGCGTGGCGGGCGGTCAGCGCGAACGGGTAGAAGATGGTCTGCCGCCAGGCGGGCTGGCCAGACTCAGCACGGATCGGTGCGATCACGTTGACCAGTTGCGCCAGGCACGCGACGGCGACCCGGTCGGCGTGGCGCAGCAGGGTCATCATCAGGTTCCCGGCGACCACGGCGTCGATGGCGGTGTACTGGTCCTCGATCAGGCGCGGCGCCTGGGCCCAGTCCAGGTTGGTGGCGCCGACGAACCTGGCCTCGTACCACAGGTTCCACTCGTCGAAGGACAGCTTGAGCTTGCGCCGCGAGCGCTTCTTGGCGGCCACGTGGTCGCAGGTCGCCACGACTCCGTCGATGAAGTGGTCCATGGCAAAGGCGGCGGCGAGGAAGCTGGCCCGGTCGCCGTCGAACTCCTCGAAGTACGCGTGCAGCGACAGGTAGTCCACGTAGTCGTAGGCGTGGTCCAGTACGGTGGCCTCCCACTCGCCGAAGGTGGCCATCCGGTTGTTCGACGAGCCGCAGGCGACCAGCTCGATCGACGGGTCGACCAGTTTCATCGCCTTGGCCGTCTCGGTCGCCAGCCGGCCGTACTCCTGCGCGGTCTTGGCGCCGATCTGCCACGGGCCGTCCATCTCGTTGCCCAGGCACCACAGCTTGACACCGTACGGATCCCGGGAGCCGTGCGCCGCGCGCAGGTCGGACAGCTGCGTGCCGCCGGGGTGGTTGGTGTACTCCAGCAGGTCGCAGGCGGCCTCGATGCCGCGGGTACCGAGGTTGACCGCGAGCATCGGCTCCACTCCGGCCAGCCGCGACCAGGAGATGAACTCGCCGAGCCCGAACTCGTTGGTTTCCACGGAACGCCACGCGAGATCCAGCCGTCGCGGTCGCTGGTCGCGCGGGCCCACGCCGTCCTCCCACCGGTACCCCGAGACGAAGTTGCCCCCCGGGTACCGCACCGTCGTCACGCCGAGTTCGCGGATGAGCTTCAGCACGTCCAGCCGGAAACCGTTGACGTCGGATTCGGGGTGGCCCGGTTCGTAGATGCCACCGTAGACGCAGCGGCCCATGTGTTCCACGAAGGAGCCGAACAGTCGCCGGTCGACCGGGGCCACGCGAAACGTCGGGTCCAGGGTGGCGGTGCTGGTGAGCAAGGTCGTGTCCTATCTGGAGTTCGGGGTTAGTTCTTGACGCCGGTGGAGGCGACGCCCTGGACGAAGAAGCGCTGGGCGAGCAGGAACGCGATCGCGAGCGGGGCGATGGAGATCGCGGCGCCGGCCATCAGTGCCGCGTGGTCGACGCCGGCCTCGCTCTGGAACAGCGTCAACGCGGCCGGCAGGGTACGCATCTCGATCTGACTGGTGATGACCAGCGGCCACAGGAAGTCGTTCCACAGCGCCATGAACTGGATGACGAACAGCGACGCGAGGGCCGGCTTGGCCAGCGGCAGGATGATCCGCCGGTACACCTGCCAGTTGTTCGCGCCGTCGATGCGGGCCGCGTCGTCGAGGTCTGCCGGGATGCCGAGGAAGAACTGGCGCAGCAGGAAGATGCCCAGCGCGCTGGTGGCCCGCGGGATGATCAGGCCGTGATAGGTGTTGAGCCAGCCGAGGTGGAACACGGTCAGGAACACCGGGATGATGGTGACCTGGAACGGGACCATCAGCGTCGCGAGGATGACGAAGAAGACCACGCGGCGCCCGCGGAAACGCAGCCGTGCCAGGGCGAACGCGGTCATCGAGTCGAACCACAGCAGCAGCAGTGTGGTACCGCCGGCGAAGACGAAGGTGTTGAGCACCAGGCGCCCGAACGGCAGGTCCCGGACGATCGCGATGAGGCCGGCCAGGCTCCACTGGTGCGGCCACAGGCTGGCCGGGTGCGCGTACAAGTCGGCGGGGGTGCGCAGCGCGACGCCGAGCATCCAGGCGAACGGCACCAGCATGGCCAGCGCCGCCACCGTCAACGCGGCCCACGACAGCACCACCCCGGCGCGGCGGGTGGCTCGCAACACCTGACGTACCGGGGCCGGAACGCGCTGCGCGAGCACCGGCCACGCGGTCGCCTCGTGAGCCACCACCGGGGCCGGTTCCGCGAGGCGGCGTTGGTCAGTCGACATCGTTCACCCGCAGCACGCGCAGCTGGACCGCGGAGACGGCCAGGATGATGACGAACAGCACCCAGGCGATCGCACTGGCGTAGCCCAGGTCGAAGTAGACGAAGCCCTGCTGGTACAGGTACATCACGATGGACTCGGTGTGGAAGACCGGTCCACCGCCGGTCATCGTGTAGACCACGTCGAACAGCTGCAGCCCGGTGATCGTCGCGATGACGATGGCGAACAGCAGCGTCTGGCGCAGCCCCGGCAGGGTGACGTGGCGGAACCGCGCGAGGCGCCCGGCACCGTCCAATGTGGCCGCCTCGTACAGGTGCTCCGGGATCTCCTGGACACCGGCCAACAGCACGATCATCGAGAACCCCACGTTCTTCCAGAGCCCGACCACGATGAGCGTCGGCAGCGCGAGCGCCTCACTCTGCAGGAAGTCGTACGAGCCCAGGTGCAGCCGGCCGAGCCAGGCGTCCACCAACCCGATCTGGGGATCGAGCAGGAAGTGCCAGATCACGCCGGTGACCGCGAGCGAGGCCACCGCGGGGAAGAAGAACGCGCCCCGCACGAAGGTGGTGAACCAGGTGGTGCGGCGCAGCCAGACCGCGAGGCCGACCGCCAGACCGACCTGCAGCACGGTGACCGCGACGGTGTACTCGGCCGTCACGCGCAGCGAGTTCCAGAACCGGTCATCGCCGAACAGCCGGTGGTAGTTGCCCACGCCGAGCCATGGGTGGCTGTCCTCGCCGATGGTCCACTCGTGCAGGCTCATCCACCCGGTCTGCAGGATCGGTTCGAGGATGAACACGGCGATGAGGATGAGGCTGGGCGCCATGAACAGCCAGGCCGAGTTGAAGCGCGGTCGGCGCCTGGGGGAGTGCGGCGGTGACGCCACGGTCATGGGGGTGTCCTCCGGAGGTACCTCGGGTGGGACCGGCCACCATACTGCGGCCGGTCCCACTCTCCTCGGTGTCGTTCAGGACTTGCAGCCGGTCAGGGTGTTGATGGCCGAGGCCGCCGAGTCGGCTTCCTTCTGCACGTCCGAGCCGCGGGTGATCTTCCCGACGAACGGTACGTAGATGTCGCTGTCGATCTGCGCGAACTGGGTCAGGCCCGGCAGGTAGAGCTTGGCGTTGGGCAGCGCCTGGGCGAACTGGGCCACGGTCGGGTTGCTGGCCACCGCGTCGGCCATGTCGGTACGCACCGGGGGGAATCCGGAGGCCTGGGCGAAGGTGGTCTGCGCGGTCTTCCCCGTCCACCAGGCCAGGAACTCCAGCGCCTGTGACTGGTGCTTGCTGCTCTTCGCGACCAGCATCGGCACCGAGGACGCCAGCGTCACCGGGCCGCCGGGGCCGACCGGTACCTGTGCGATGCCGAGGTTGACGCCGGCCTGCTGGAACCCGGCGGCCGCCCACGGGCCGTTGATCTCCATGGCGGCCTTCTTGGCCGAGAACAGGGTGTCGGCGTCGGCGCCGGTCTGACCGACCGGGCTGATGTGCTTGTTGATGACCAGGTCCGTCCAGCTCTTCAGGGCGTCGACGCTGGCCGGCTTGTTGATCTGGGCGCAGCCGCTCGTGTCGACGATGTCGCCGCCGTTCATCCACTGCAGGATCGGCCACATCTGGATGGTCTGGTGGTCGGCGAGCGACAGCCCGTACTGCGACGGCTTGTCCCCGCCGACGGTCAGCTTCACGGCGTCGGCCTGGAAGTCGGCCAGCGTCTTCGGCGCGTCGGTGATGCCGGCCGCGCTGAACATGTCCTTGTTGTAGTAGAGGACGAGGGTTGCCAGGTTGGCCGGCGCGGCGTAGAGCTTGCCGTCCTGGGAGAACGCCTTGACGACGGCGGGCGGGAACGCGGACGAGTTGATCTTCGCGTCACCGGTACCGACCGCGGAGTCCAGCGGGGTCACCGAGTTCGTCTTGATGTACTGGTAGATGGAGCCCGGGTCGGAGCTCGGGGTGGCCAGGTCGGGGCCCTGGCCGGTGGCCCAGGCGCTGGGCAGCTTCTGGGCGAGCGTGGCCCAGGGTTGCACGTCCATCGACACCTGGATGTTCGGGTGGGACGCGTTGAAGTCCGCGATCAGCTTGTCGTAGGCCGGCCGGTCCGGGCCGGTGAAGCCGGTCCACACGGTCAGCTTGGTGACGCCGCCGGTGGATGTATTCGTTGAGCCGCCGGAGCTGCAGCCGGCCGCGAGCAGAGCGGCTGCACCGAGCACCGCCGTCGCCCGTACGATCGCCTTCATTGGGGTGTTACCTCCGACTACTGGGTGTTCCTGAAGGTCAGATGGGGTGCTACCGTGTCGGAGCCGAAGTTACAGCGTTGAAACAACGTTGTAAACAGGTGATCCCGGGGTACTTCCTGGGACCGCCGGACGGCACACTTCGAAGCGGTGAGAGCGGGGAGAGGAGGGGCGCATGGCCGTTCGCCTGAAAGACGTCGCGGACCGGGCCGGTGTGTCCATCAAGACCGTGTCCAACGTCGTCAACGGATACTCGTTCGTCACCGAGAGCATCCGGGTCAAGGTCGAGGAGGCGATCGCCGAGCTCGGGTACCGGCCGAACCTCGGCGCCCGCAACCTGCGCGGTGGGCGTACCGGGCTCATCGCGCTCGCGGTACCCGAGCTCGCCATCCCGTACTTCGCCGAGCTCGCCACACTCATCATCAAGGCCGCCGCGACGCACCGGTGGACCGTGCTGATCGAGCAGACCGAGGGCCGCCGGGAGCGCGAGACGGAGATCGTGGCGGGTATCCGGCCGAGCCTCATCGACGGCGCCATCGTCAGTGCGCTGAACCTGGACGCCGTCGACCTCGACGCACCCAGCCGCACACTGCCTCTGGTCCTGCTCGGCGAGAAGATCTCCGGCAACGGCGTCGACCACGTCGGCATCGACAACGTGATGGCGGCCAGGGACGCCACCCGGCACCTGATCTCCTTGGGGCGCAAGCGGATTGCCGCCATCGGTGACCAGCCGGGCCAGTCCGCCGGTACGGCACCGCTGCGGCTGGCCGGGTACCGGCAGGCACTGCAGGAGGCGGGACTGAAGGCAGACGCGGACCACGTGGTACCCGCGCTGGCGTACCACCGCAACGAGGGCGCCAACGCCATGGCGCACCTCCTGCGCCTGCCCGAACCGCCGGACGCGGTGTTCTGCTTCAACGACCTGCTGGCGGTCGGCGCGATGCGCGCCGCGCTCGAGCTGGGTTGGCGGGTACCCCAGGACATCGCCATCATCGGCTTCGACGACATCGAAGAGGGCGGTTACAGCACGCCGAGCCTGAGCACCATCGCACCGGACAAGGCGTCCATCGCCGAGCACGCCGTGGAGCTGCTGCGCCGGCGGATGGACGCCAGCGACCTGCTCACCTCGATGGACCGCATCGTGGGCCATCGGCTGGTGGTGCGGGAGAGCACCGTCGGGCGCTGATCCACGGCGGCCGGACGGCGGGTTTTACAACGTTGTTCCAACGATATATCTTCGACATCGTGAAGAAGCACGCCACCCGGTTGGCCGACGGTCGCGAGCTCATCTACTACGCCGAGCGCGACGACGCCGCCTGGGATGCGGTCGACACCCGCGAACTGCCGCCTCGCGCGCCCGGAGCGCAGTTGCGCTACGACCCGCTGACCGACGAGTGGGTGGCGATCGCCGCGCACCGCCAGGCGCGGACCTTCCTGCCGGCCGCCGGCGATTGTCCGCTGTGCCCATCCACGGCGCAGCGCGCCACCGAGATCCCGTCCGGCGACTACGACGTCGCAGTCCTGGAGAACCGGTTCCCGTCCTTCGCGGACCTGCCGGCGGATACGCAACTACCAGTCGGCTCCGGGTACCACCGCGACGGCGCACCGGCGGCCTGGAACCTGACCCGACCCGGTGGCGGCCGCAGCGAGGTGGTCGTCTACTCGTCCGACCACAACGCCAGCCTGCGGGACCTCAGCCCGCAACGGGTGCGCACGCTGGTCGCCGTGCTCGCCGACCGGACCGAGACACTGCGCACCATCCCCGGCGTCGAGCAGGTGTTCTGCTTCGAGAACCGGGGCGTCGAGATCGGCGTCACGCTGCACCACCCACACGGCCAGATCTACGCCTACCCGCTTCTGCCGCCGCGCAGTGCGACGGTGCTCGAATCCGCCCGCCGCTACGCCAAGACCTGCGGCGGCAACCTCTTCGCCGACCTGCTCGCCGCGGAGCGCGCGGCCGGCGTCCGGGTCGTCGCCGAGAACGAGCACTGGACCGCGTTCGTGCCGAGGGCGGCGCGCTGGCCGTTCGAGATCTACCTGGCGCCCCGCCGCGCGGTACCGGACCTGCCGGCGCTGGACGAGGACGCCGTGGACGCCTTCGGCCCGCTCTACCTCGACGTGCTGCGCAGGCTGGACGCGGTGTTCGGCGTGCCGATGCCCTACGTCGCGGCCTGGCACCAGGCACCGGTGCACGAGGGCCGCGAGGTGTCCCACCTCTACCTGCAGTTGTTCAGCACCCGCCGCGCTCCGGACAAGCTGAAGTACCTCGCCGGCTCGGAGGCGGCGATGGGCGCCTTCGTCAACGACATCGTCCCGGAGTTGGCGGCCGAACTGCTCCGGACCGCCGCGTGAACGGGGGTCACGTCACGACCCTTGCCTGAACAACCGGTTGGGCGCGGGCCGGGGCTCAGGCGGGCGTTGCCTGTTGGGACGCGGCGGCCTGAGGGTGTAAGTCGGCGAGGGTCAGCTGGTGTGCGGGGGTCGGGTGACGGCGATGCTGCTGGTCACTTGCTGTCCCTCGGCCACGTGGAGGAGTTCGCGGGGATCCAAGGGCCGCCAGTGCGGATCCTCGCACCATGCCGGTGTATGCCGTCACCGACCAGGTCGCCGCCGGCCATGCACACCTGGACGCGGTAGAGATGACCGTGCCAGACGAGGACGACCAACGCGACGTGGTGCGCCCGACCGGTGCCCAGGCGGCTCTTTGAGTTGCAGGCGGGCACCGGCGTTGGTGGTCAGCCCGTGCGCCCGATGGCATGGAGGTGCCGTAACACCTGCGCGTACGAGCCGGGGAGGCTGGTCTCGCTGTAGGGCAGAGCGTTGTCCTGGCAGAACTGCCGGATGATCGGCTTGGCATGGCGTAGGTTCGACCGCGGCATGTTGGGGAACAAATGGTGCTCGATCTGGTAGTTGAGGCCGCCGAGTGCGAGGTCCACCAGCACGCCACCGCGTATGTTGCGGGAGGTCAGCACTTGTCGGCGCAGGAAGTCGCGGCGGTCGTCGGCGTCGGGGGTCGCCATGCCCTTGTGATTGGGGGCGAATGCGCAGCCGAGGTATAGACCGAGCAGGCCCTGCTGGACGAGTACGAACACGATTGCCTTCACCGGTGGGAGGACCACGAAGACCACGCCGAGGTAACCGACCAGGTGCGCGATGAACAAGGCCCGTTCGAAGACCCGGCCCCGCACCCCGCCGCTGGCGAGGTTGCGGGCGCTGTCCGCGTGCAGGCCGAGCGCTGTCAGCGATAGCAATGGGAAGAAGAAGTAGGCCTGGTACCGGTACACGAACCGGGCCAGCCGTCCTCGCCCAGCTGCCTGGTCGGTGGTGAAGGCCAGTGCCGGGATCTCCATGTCCGGGTCTTTGCCTTCCTGGTTGGGGTGGGTGTGGTGGCGGTTGTGGGTGTCGACCCACCACCGGTAGGCCAGCCCGACACAAAGGTTGGCCAGCAGCACACCGGCCAGGTCGTTGTCCTGCCGTGACGTGAAGACCTGTCGGTGTCCCGCGTCGTGGGCCAGGAAGCCGATCTGGGCGAACACGACGGCGAGGAACGCGGCGACGGCAAGCTGCCACCAGGAGTCGCCGACCGCCACGAACGCCGTCCACCCGGCGGCCAGCAGGGCTGTGGTGACCGCGATCGTCAAGGCGTAGTACCGAAGGCGGCGGTCGAGGAGGCCGGCTCCTCTGATCCTCCGTGAAAGCTGCGCATACTGGCTTCCGCGGTGGGACCCGTTCGGCGGGAACGGCGGCCCCGCGGTCTGCGGGAGCAGAGCAGCCTCGGCTGCGGCGTTGGGCATGACGTCTCCTGACGACACGATGCTGGCGCGATGACGTGTCGCCAGAGGCCTGAACGAAGACCAGCCAATGCACCGCAGCGGCGCCCCAGGTGGCTGTCCCCGTGAGGCTACCCCAGACGAGGGCAGGGCGCTCGGCGGACTCAGCTCCGCCGCGCGAAATGCCCTACTCGATCCTCGACAATCATCGGGAGGCGGTCGAGCGTACGCGCGACTCCCAGCCCTTTCTGTGGGTGAATCTGGGCGGGAGTAGCGCCGGGTTCGGCGTCACGAGCAAGGAAACGATCGACCGGATCCGACCGCGCTACACCTGTGTCTCCACCCAGACCCGCGATCACGGTGCTTATCTGCGTACCGGGTAGACGTGACACGGACGGGAGCGACCAGAGGGCGAAGACAAGATCCTCCGTGCGGTTTTCGTAGCGCGCGGGGGCGTCCGGTTCGCGGTGGCCTCAGAGGATGCCGCGCTCGTTGGCGCGGGCCACCGCCTCGACCCGGTTACGGGCCCCAAGCTTTTCCAACGCGCGCTGGAGGTAGGTCTTGACGGTGTTGCGGGTGAGGCCGAGCGTGTCGGCGATCTCGGGATTCGTCTCGCCCATCGCGACGTGCCGCAGGATCTCGTACTCACGTCGGGTTAGGCCGTGCTCGCGCAGCTTGCGGTCGACCAGCACGCCGCGGTCCGCCCCGGTGTCCGCCGACACGACCCGCTCACCCGCAGCGACCCGGCGGATCACGTCCACGAGGTCGGCCCGCTCGGTGTCCTTCACCACGACACCGTGCGCACCGGCCGCGAGCGCGGCGCTCAGCGCGGCGTGGTCCGGGTACGCGGTGAACACGACGATCCGCACTGCCGGCGCCTCCCGCAGCAGTTTCCCGATCGCCTCCGGGGCGAGCATGTCCGGCAGCCGCAGGTCGAGCAGGACGACGTCGGGCGGGTCGCGGCGCACCGCCTCGACGGCGTCCCGGCCAGTGCGGGCGTAGCCGGCGACGGCGAGGAAGGAGGTGCGCTGCAGGGCGAGCGCGACGCCGTCGAGGACGATGGGGTGGTCGTCGACGACGAGTACCCGGATCATGCCGGTACCCACGCCTGGAGCGTGACCCCGCCCTCCTCGCCGGGGGCCACGCTCAGCGTGCCTCCGACCCGGGCGAGCAGCTCCGCTGTTGCTGCCAGCCCGAGGCCGGCGGAGCAAGGTTCGGGGTCGAGCCCGGCGCCGTCGTCGACAACAGTCACCGCGACCCCGCCGCGCGCGGCAAAGACACTGACGATCACCGAACTCGCCCGTGCATGCTTCTCGACATTGAGCAGCGCTTCGCGCACCGCGTCGGCCAGCGCCCGTACCCGCGAGTCGGGCAGGCCGGGCAGGTCGGTGAGGGTGATTATCCGGGCGTCGGTACCGGTGCGGTCGGCGAACGCCCGGCAGTGTCCGCGCAGCGCGACCGGGAGCGCGACCTGGTCCGGCGGTGCGTGCAGGGCACGCAGCGAGCCGCGCAGCGCCGCGCTGGCCTCGGCAGCCTGCTGCTCCATCGCGGCCAGCCGGGCTCTGACGTCGGCGTCGAGGTGGGTCTCGCAGCTTAGCCGGCGGATACCCGCGCCGAGGGTGAACAGCATGGCGCCGACGTTGTCGTGCAGCTCCAGGGCCAGCCTGCGGCGCTCCTCGTGCACCGCGACCTCCGCCGCGTACCGCGCCCGCTCGGCCACCACCTGCGCGGTCGCCATCCGGGAGGCGACGCACTCCAGCGCGCGGATCGTCCGGTCCCCGAACTCGGTGACCTCGCGGTTGGCGCCGTACAGCACGCCGAGCACCCGGCCCTCATGGGCAATGGGTACCGCGACCATCGCCTTGACGCCCTCGGCCGACGCCTGCGCGTGGAACTGCTGGGTGATGTCGCGTGCCGCGAAGTAGTCGCGGAGCCACAACGGGCGGCGGGCGAGGACGACACGCCCGCCCAGCCCCGCCCCGACAGGTACGACGAGCCCGTCGACCTGGTCGGTGACGGCGTTGACCGTGTGGCCCAGCACGATCGCGTCACGGTCGCCCAGCTCCCCGACCCAGGCGGTGGCGACACCGGTCAGCCGGGGTACCCCGGCGACGATGCGCGTGATCGCGGTGGAGCGGTCGAGCATCGCGAGGATGCCGGCGTACTCGGCATCCAGCGTGCTCAGCGCGTCGGGCGTGCTGCCGTCGCCCGTAGGTCGCCCGTCGTCGCGCATCCGCGAACCAGCTTTCCTGCCCAGCTCTTCCCGCGGCCCGGCGGCCGCGGGCCGGCGGTCCCACCAGACAGCCTGGCCTATCGCCGCCGCCGACGCCATAGCTCCGGATGGAGACCCCCGCGCGGAGACCTCCATCTGGAGCTACCCCGGCCCGCGACCTCGGCGCACGCTGCTGAGCCAGTCCGCCGGTGAGGGTGGCGCGAGGTTAAGAAAGGGCTCAAGCCGTGCTCGTGGTACGCGATCTATGCGTGCGCTACCGGGAGGTGGCGCTCGCGCCGCGGGGCGTCTCGCTCGAGGTGCCCGAAGGCCCGACGATGGCGTCCTGCGCTGCGCTGCGCTGCTTGCTGGGCGAGCGGTTGCCCCGCTGGCAGCTGCCGGAGCGCTGGTCCCTTGTGGACGACACGCCCAAGACCTCGGTCGACAAGGTCGACAATCGGACGCCGCGGGCGTGGCATACCCGCGAGGGGTTGGACGTCCGCCGGCACCGGAGACCGGAGTCGTCGTGACCATCTACGGACGGGTCAACCCACCACCGGACGGGCCGGTGCAGCGGCCAAGGCGCCGCCGCGGTCACTGGCAGTGGCTGCTGTCCGTCCCGCTGGTGCTGCCACTGCTGACCCCGCTCTACAACAGGACCGAACCGCGGCTGTTCGGGGTGCCGTTCTTCTACTGGTACCAGCTGGCCCTGGTCGTCGTGGACATCGTGGTCATTTCGGTCGTGTACCAGATGGGCAAGGAACGCTGACCATGGCGGCGCACCGGGTGCAGCTCGTCGTGTTCGTCGTGGCGTTCGCCCTCGTCACCGTGCTGGGCTTCGCCGCCGCCCGCTGGCGCCGCCCGGAATTGCCGCCGGACCTGGAGCAGTGGGGGCTCGGCGGCCGGGCGTTCGGCAACTTCGTGACCTGGTTCCTGCTGGGCGGCGACCTCTACACCGCGTACACGTTCGTGGCGCTGCCGGCCCTGGTTGCAGGTGTCGGCGCGGCCGGCTTCTACGCGATCCCGTTCGCCGTCATCGGCTACCCCCTCGTCTACCCGACGCTGACCCGGCTCTGGTCGGTCGCCCACGTGCACGGGTTCATCACGCCGGCCGAGTTCGTCCGGGCCCGCTTCGGCTCGCGCAGCCTGGCGGTACTGGTGGCGGTCACCGGCATCGTGGCGACCATGCCGTACGTCGCGCTCCAGCTCGTCGGGATGGAGGCAGTGCTGAAAGTGATGGGCGTGACGGGCTGGTGGCCGCTGGTCGCGGCCTTCGCGGTGCTCGCGTCCTACACGTTCAAGTCCGGGCTGCGGGCGCCTGCGTTGATCTCCATCGTCAAGGACGTCCTGATGCTGTGGACGGTGGTGGCCGCGCTGCTCATCGTCGCCACCACCGGCGGCTGGGGCGGCGTGTTCCGCGACGCCGCCGCGCACTTCTCCGCCTCCGGATCGCCCGCGGGCGGGCTGCTGCTGCCGGGGTCCGGGCACCTCGGCTACGTCACCCTGGTGGTGGGCTCGGCGCTCGGGCTCTTCCTGTATCCGCACGCCCACACCGGCGTGCTGGCTGCCAAGAACCGCACCATCATCCGGCGCAATATGGCGGCACTGCCGGTGTACACGCTCATGCTCGGCGTGATGGCGCTGCTGGGTTTTCTGGCCATCTCGGCCGGCGTGCGGCCGCTCGGGGGTGATCGCAACACGACCGCGCCGGTGCTGTTCGACATGATCTTCCCCAATTGGTGCGCCGGCCTCGCCATGGCCGCGATCGGCATCGGCGCGCTGATCCCGGCCGCCATCATGTCGATCGCCGCGGCGAACCTGTTCACCCGCAACATCTACCGTGAGTACCTGCGGCCGCACGCCTCTCCCGCAGAGGAGATGCTGGTCGGCAAGCTGACCTCGTTGACCATCAAGGTCTGTGCCGCCCTCGTCGTCCTGCTGCTCAATCCTCGGTTCTCCACCGACCTCCAGCTCATCGGCGGCGTATTGATCCTGCAGACGCTGCCCGCGGTCGGTCTCGGGCTGCATACCGCGTGGCTGCACCGGTCGGCGCTGGTGGCCGGTCTCGCCAGCGGCCTGGCCACCGGGCTGCTGCTGCTGTACCAGACGCCGCAGGTCGGGCCGGACGGTACGAGCGTCGTCCGCGCGCACTTCGGCGGCGCGTCCTGGCCGCTGTCTCGGTTCGGGTTGGACACGGGTCAGAGTGTCTACATCGGAGTCATCGCCCTGGCGGTAAACCTCGTCGTCACGCTCGCCGGTACGGCGGTGCTGCGCGTCATGGCCGTACCGGCCGGCCTCGACCTCACCGGGCCAGGGGACTACACCGCCGACGAGGGCGACCGAACGGTGCGTCGTATGGCCGAACTGGTCGATGGCACCGTCCGCCGGGCCAGGCACGTGCGCTGACGGCGGCCGGAACGGCGACCGCCGTCAGCCTTGGAGGGTGTGCAGCTGCTGCCGGGTTGGCTAAACGATCCTGAGCGGACTCGGTGCGAGTGGCGCGTGTGATAGCCCGCACGCCACTGTGTGTGCGTCCACTGTGGACTCGGGGTGCTGCGGACGCACAGCTGCCGTGGGCTGTGGCACTCGCCCTGTACGCGGGCGGCGCCCAAGACTGCACCGCCGGTGCGCAGAGTCAGGACGATGCGCTGGTCGCCAACCGGATTAGGGCGATCACGCAGGGGACCGTCTGGCTCGCGAAGGTGACGGCCAGGATCCGGCAGCTCGGCGGCTTCTGACAGAACGGTTCCGGGGGTGGTAAGAAGTGGTCCGGCTTGCTGGTGGGAGCGAGCCGGATCACCTCGCAGACTCCTGGGCGCGCCACGATCAACTCCGTCCCCAGTCGCAGCCCGGGTCGCCGCAGCAGCACGGCTCATGGTCGTGCGGGTCGGCGCCTTCGTTGCTGCCTGCGCGGCCGACGCAGAAGGTCTTCTGCTGGCTACGGCCCTGATTGTCGATCCGGCCGTGGTGGGGGCGGTCGAAGTAGGCGCTGCGCAGCCGCTGCTGCCCGACTTTCCCTACGGCCGGCGCGGATAGTCCGGTACGGGTCCACTGGTAGCACCCGGTCGAGTGGGGTCACTTGTCGAGGCGCGCGGTCAGCGCCCTGCGCCAGGCCGAGCGGCGCAGTAGGCGCAGCCCGTTGAGGCCGACGATGACGGTGGAGCCTTCGTGTCCGAGGACGCCGAGGGGGAGGGGGAGGTGTCCGAGGAGGTCCCATACGACGAGCACGGCGATGAAGGTGGCGGCGATCGCGAGGTTGGCGCGGACCAGTCGCCGGGCGCGGCGGGACAGGCCGATGACGGCGGGGATGGTGGCGAGGTCGTCGCGCATGATGACGGCGTCGGCGGTGTCCAGGGCGAGGTCGGATCCGGCGCGGCCCATCGCGACCCCGGTGGTGGCGGCGGCCAGCGCGGGTGCGTCGTTGACGCCGTCTCCGACGAGGAGAACATGCTGCCCGTCGGCTTGCAGGTCGCGCACGGCCTGGACCTTGTCGGCGGGGAGCAGACCGGCCCGTACGTCGGTGATACCGGCCTGGTCGGCCAGGTTGGTGGCGGCGCGGATATTGTCGCCGGTCAGCAGGGCCGGAACGGTGCCGGTGAGGGCGGTGATCCGGGCCACCGCTTGGGCGGCGGCCGGCCGGATCCGGTCGGCGATGCCCAGCACGGCGACCGGGGTGCCGTCCAGCCGCACCACGACGGCGGTGTGGCCGGCGGCCTCGAGGTCGTCGACGGCCGGGAACGCCTGGTCGTAGGTCCGGGGGTCGTGGTTCGGGCTGCTGATCTCGACCAGCCGGTCGCGGATCTGGGCCCGTACGCCGCGGCCGGGGTGCGCGGTGAACCCGTCGGCGGGGGCGATGGTCAGTCCGGCGTCGTGGGCGGCGGCGACGACGGCCCGGGCGAGCGGGTGTTCGGACGGGTTTTCCGCCGCGGCGGCCAGTGCCAGCACGGCCGTCGCGTCCAGGCCGGTACCGGGCAGCATGCGGATGGCGGCCAGGCGTGGGGTGCCCTCGGTCAGGGTGCCGGTCTTGTCGAACGCCACCCGGGTGGTGGCGCCCAGTTGTTCCATCACCACCGCGGACTTGACCAGGACACCGTGGCGACCTGCGTTGGCCATGGCGGCCAGCAGCGGCGGCATGGTGGCCAACACGACCGCGCACGGCGACGCGACGATCATGAAGGTCATCGCGCGGAGCAGGGTGGGTTGCAGGGCGGCGCCGAACAGCAGCGGTACCGCGAACAGGGCCAGGGTGGCGGTGACCATCCCGATGGAGTACCGCTGTTCGATCTTCTCGATGAACAGTTGAGTGCGGGCCTTGGTCCGGGATGCCTCCTCCACCATGGCGACGATGCGGGCCACCACGGTGTCGCCGGCGACCCGGTCGACGCGTACCCGCAGCGCGCCGGTGCCGTTGGTGGTCCCTGCGAACACCTCATCCCCATTGGCCTTGGCCACCGGTAGCGGTTCGCCGGTGATGGTGGCCTGGTCCACCTCGCTGGCGCCGTCGAGGACCTGCCCGTCGGCGCCGACGCGCTCCCCGGGCCTGACCAGGATCACGTCCCCGACGCGCAGGGCCGCCACGTCAACGCGTTCCTCGCCGGTACCGACTAGCCGGGTCGCCTGCTGTGGCGTCAGGTCCAGCAGTCCGCGGACCGCTTGCGCCGTGCGGTGGGTGGCGATCGCCTCCAGCGCGCCGGAGGTGGCGAAGATGACGATGAGTAGGCCGCCGTCGAGGACCTGCCCGATCGCGGCCGCCCCGGTCGCGGCGAGCACCATCAACAGGTCCACGTCCAGCGTCCGGTCACGCAGGGCCCGCAGGCCGGCCAGCCCGGGTTCCCAGCCGCCCGCCGCGTAGCAGGCCAGGAACAGGGTCCACACCAGCCAGCCCGGACCGTGGGCGAGGTGTGCGAGCAGCCCGGCGGCGAACAGCGCCGTGGCCGCAGCCGCCCACCGCACCTCCCGCAGCGACCACGCACCATGACGCCACGACGCCACGCCGGCCGGGACCGGGAGCTCGGCGGGCAGCGTCGTGGTCGGGTCGAGCAGGGTCGCGGCCACCAGATGGTCCCTTCACGTGGACGAGTACGTCACCACCAGCTTAACGGATAGGATGAACAGCTGTTCATGCGTACACGGGTGGTAAGGTGGTGACATGGGTCATCGGGTCGGGACCGGCAGGGGTGCGGCTCCGGCTGCCCGGCTGGACGCCGACGCCGCGGCGGCGGTGGCGACCACACTGCAGGCGCTGGCCACCCCCAGCCGGCTGCTGATCCTCACCCGCCTGCGTGAGGCGCCCTGTGCGGTGACCGACCTGGCCGAGGCGATCGGGATGGAGCAGTCAGCGGTCTCCCACCAGCTGCGGCTACTGCGCAATCTCGGCCTGGTCACCGGGAGCCGCTCAGGCAGGAACATCGTCTACAGCCTCTACGACAACCATGTCGCGATGCTGCTGGACGAGGCGGTGTACCACATCGAGCACCTGCGTCTGGGTGTCCGCGACGAGGCCGACGACACCGAGCAGATGGTGGCTCGCTGATCCGGACGGGCGCCCAGGGGCACGCCGACGGACAGGCAAAGTAGCTAGGCTGAGTAAGGCAACCTGCGAGCAAACCAGCGAGATATGGGTGCGGTCCGGTCGACGCTGGCTTGCCCCCTGCCGCGCGCCGTGCGTGATGTAGCTCACCTGCCCTACCCGTCACGTCGCCGCAGGTACCCGAGCATGGTCATCATGCCGGCCCCACGCCCCTGACCTGGGAAAACAACGCGGTGTGACGAATCTGGGCTCGCGCGGCTACGAAGAACGGTAGTAGCCTGCCGAGATGCGTGCGGGCTCCTGGAACACGGCACGTCGATGGTTGGCCGCGCTGGTCGCGGTGGTGGTCGGCGCGGTACTCGTACCCTCGGGGCCGGGGTGGGCCGACCCGGCCGGACCGGACGGCGGCAGCGCGACCCTGCAGGGGCAGCTGGACGCGGCCTCGCGCGGCTACAACGACGCCAAAGGCCGGCTGGATGCCGCGACCGCCCGCCAGACCCAACTGGAGTCCCAGGCCCAGCAGACCCAGGCAGAGCTGGACGCGGTAACCCGGCAAGTGCAGGCCGTCGCGGTCACCACCTACAAGGGCGGCCCGCTGAGCAGCCTGAGCGTCATGCTCGAGGCCACCTCGGCCGCAGACCTCCTGGACCGGGCCACCAGCCTGCAAACCCAGATCCGCCTCGACAACGACGCCCTGCACCGTCTGCACACCCTGCAGGCCCAGTACGACCAGCAGCGCACCGCCATCGCCACGGAGATCACCACCCAGCAGGCCCAGTTGGCCGTGATGGACAAGAAACGCAAGGACGCTCAGGCCGCGCTGAACGCCGCTGGCGGCGGCGCCGTCACCAACGGCCCCTCCGGCGGTAGCGCCTCGGCCACGCCGTCACCCCGCAACCCGGACGGCACCTGGCCCGCGGAGTCCTGCTCGGTGCCGGACCCGACCACCTCCGGCTGCCTGACCCCCCGCACCCTGCACGCCCTGCAGGAGGCCAGGAACGCCGGGTTCACCCACTACACCGCCTGCTGGCGACCCGGCACCTGGGGGGAGCACCCGCTCGGCCGGGCCTGCGACTTCTCCGCCAACGCCACCACGTTCGTCAACGCCGCCGCGACCGGCGCCGACAAGGCCTACGGCGACCGGCTGGCCGCATGGCTGCTGGCCAACTCCGACCGGCTCGCCGTGCTCTACGTCATCTGGTATGGACGGATCTGGATGCCCAGCACGGGATGGCGCACCTACCACGGCGACGGCACACCGGCCGGCGACCACATGAACCACGTGCACCTATCGGTACAGTGATCCCGCAGCCGACCCAGGAAATCTGAGACGCTAGAGCGTAGTCGGAATCTTGCGGCCTGCCAGGTGGAGTAGGCGAGCTTGGGGTGTGGCGGTGCTCGGCAAGGTGTCCGCTTGCGCCGCGAAGAACGGTTGGGTGACGGGCACTTGGATCAGCCGCTCCAACAGCGGGTAGGTCAGCGATGCGAGGTTCTCGTCGATCTGGTCGTCGAAGCCGATGGCCCGTGACACGTCCCAGGTGTGCACGGTCGCCTCGAATACCCGGACCAGTAGCACGTCCCGCGCGGGCAGAGGCACCAGGAAGTTGATCGTCGTGTCCAAGCTGCGCAGTCCCGCGATTGCCTCATCGAGTAGCGCCACTCCCTTGCGCCACGAGCCGTTCGGGTCATTGCCGAGGAAGTCGTCGTCACGGGACGCCACGTAGTAGTCCGGGTTGTTAGTCGCGAGGTTGTCGGCGTAGCGGTATTCGTGGCTCACGATGTGGTTGACCAGTTGGCGCAGGTTCCACTCCGTGCAGGGAGTTGGCTTGCCCCAGTCTGAATCCGTGATCGCGGTGAGCCGGCGCTCGAACTGCGACCTGGCGATGGCGAGCGCGTCGGTGATCCCCTCCGTCATGAGGCTAAGCGTCTCAGATTTCCTGTGCGATCCTGGTTGTGTCGGGCGTCATGCCGGTGTTGCCGTCCCTGGTGGTGATGGGGGTGGCGTGTACATGGCGGTGGAAGCATCCGCCGACAGCTCCGGCTGCCAGTCCGGTGGCCCAATCGAAGTCGACCGGCTGGTCAACGGCAACGGCCTGGTCAGCCTCGCCGGCCGACAGCACCCCATCGGCTACCACTTCTCCGGTAGGCGCCTCACGGTTCGCCTCGACGGGAGCCTGCTGCAAGTCGTCGACGACGGGGTCCTGCTGCGCAGCCTGCCCAACCCGCTGACCCCCTGCCGAACAAGCCCGCATCCGTGACGCCCGCCCCGCCGGGCCACCACCCCAACCCGCACCCGAACCCGTACGGGTGGAACGGCGGGTCAGCAGCCGCGGCGCACTTGTCGTCGCCGGACAACGCGTCCACGTCGGCATGGCCCACGCCGGGCGCACCCTGACCGTCGAATCCCGCGATCACACCTTCCGCGTCTACGACGGCGACGAACTCATTACCGAGACCGCCCGCACCACCGGCAAGCCCATCGCCCGGTTCAAGGTCCGCAAGCCCGAGCCACTCCGACGTGACCGGCACCTTCAACCGACTCTACGGAGCCCGGGAGTCCAATTGCCGTAGCCAGTAGGCGGCAGTTTCGCGGACCTCCGTGGCGGGGTCATCTAGCGCAGCGCGGATCACGTCCCCGAACGGGCGGGAGTCCTTCTGCCAGAACAGCAGCGACAAGATTGCAAGTCGTCGTATCGCTGGGTCAGGGTCTTGCCGGAGCGTGTGGCAGAGCAGGGGTAGGACGCGTCGGGCGACGCCTGCGCCGAGACTGCGGTCGCCGAGGACTTCCACGGCGTGCCGTCGGACGATGACATGACGGGAGGTCAATCCGTGAATTGCCTCGTCTACTTCGTCGAGGGTGATGGTGCACTTGCTACGCCCGGGCTTGAGCTCGTCGTCCACCGCTGGCACAGACTCCGGCCAGCCCTCGATGAACTCTTCCAGGGGTCGGTAGTCCAGTCGGGGCGGGGCGACACCGTGGTCGCGGAAGCTGGTGTACGGCGCTGTGACGGCTCGGACTACGACGTCTTGCGGGAGGCTGTCCGCGTGCTCGAGGACGAGGCTTAACCGGCCGAGGCGGGACAACGCGGCCGCCACCCACGCCCGGTCGGCCCCGCCCGTTTGCATCAAAGCGGTGTCCAGCGCTCGGATGATGCCGTCGTCGGGTTGCCCGATCTCGGCCAGTAACTTCGCGGCCTGCCACGCCTGATTGCTGATGTCGAGCATGGGGATCAGGGCCGGGAACGCCGCCGGGCCGAGGTCACGTAGGGCCGACTGGGCGTCCTCGGAGGTGATTGGGCCGTCGAACGCGACCAGGCGCGAAACGAAGTATGCGGCGCGCTGGTCCTGCGGGAGCGCGGCGACGCGTGCCAGCTCGACCGCGCGCTCGTCGAGCTCCGGGAACAGCCGGCGCACCTCGCCTGTGGTGAGGACGCGTTTGATCAATGCCTCGTGGTACTCCCCATCAAGCAGCAACACCACGAATTCGCGGTCGGTGACCCCGTTCCGGTGAAGCGTTGTCCGAGCTTGTCGGCACACGCGGACCAGCGTTGCGAGATACCGCCGAAACGTCGCCTCCCACTGCCGGGTCGTTCCCCGGCATGCCTCTGCGGTCAGCTTTCCCTGCCAGTCGTAGGTCACGCCGTCTGGAAGCCAGTCATCGTCGTAGTGGTCCCAATCGGCGGCGCTCCAGCGCAGGTCCGCCTGACGCTGGACGGGATCCTGCGCCAACGACTCGACACTGTTCAGCCCGAGCGCTGGCAACGTGATCGGACCGTCCGTCTCCCGGTAGATCCGGTCCAGCGCAGCGACGTAGAACCGCTCTCCGGGATACTTCGTGACAATCGACGTAACCGCCCGCACCAACTCGTCCGTCAATGCCCGCTCAAACCCGGGCCAGTCGAAGGTCGCCGTCACCCGGCCATCGTGCCCGATCCCCCAACCGATGACCACGGCGACACAAATGATCACGACCCCGAAGCCCCGGGCCACCAACCCCAACGCGACCATCAGGGCTTCCTTGTAGCGACCACTCCAACTATCCTGAGACATGCAAAGATCGTTTAGCCGGACGTGTCACCAACGTCCCGGTAACGATCTCTCACCCGGGTCCTGAGACTAGACACGGCGGCGACCGCCGGCCGATCTTGACGTTTGCGCTGGTCATGGGCGGCCTGATTCGGGGGGTTAGTCTCGCCCCTGTATGGGGCATCCGGTGCCTTGGCCGACCTGATCATCGCGCTGGTCGCCCTCAACTGCGTGAGCATGGACCCTGAGATTTGACGCCGGCACTGGGCCAGCTGTGTCGATCCTGACGGGTGCGTTGGGGCGTGGCTGGGGAGTTCGATTCTTGTTGATAGGCGTCGTAGGCTTCGCTCGTGGGCATGTAGCGATGAGGGCTGGGACGAGGTTCGCGACAGCGTCCTGGCTTAGGCCGCGGGCGGTATGACAGTCCGGCCGGGGCCGTCCGTCGACGATGGGAACTGCTCATGGCGGGCGAAAAGGATGACAAGAGGCACGACGATGCTCGGGGCCGTCCGTCGTCGAGCTACACCGGGCTGGTGAGCGACCTGGACAGGCTCGCCGCCACGTTGGGTGAACTGGCCCGCTCACTGCATGAGGAAGTTGGTGTCGAAGACACCCTCAGCGGAATCGCGTTCGCTGCCGTGGGCACGGTTCCGGGGGCGCAGGAGGCGGCGCTGTCGGTGGTCGAAGGCCGCCGTGGGGTGCGAACCCGGGCCGGCACATCGGACTTGGTCTACCAGGTCGACCAGGTGCAGTACGACACCGGCGAGGGGCCGTGCCTCAGCGCGCTGTACGAGCAGCGCACCGTGCGCTTGTCCGACATGGCAGCCGAGAGCCGCTGGCCCCGGTTCACCGCTCGCGCGGCCGTACTGGGCGTGGGCAGCATGCTGTCGTTCCAGCTGTACGTCGAGCAGGACAACCTCGGCGCGTTGAACCTGTACTCCCGCGACGCCGACGCCTTCACCGACGAGTCCGAACACGTCGGTCTGCTGTTCGCTACGCACGCCGCGCTGGCCATGGCCGACGCGCAGAACCTGCAGCCCCTGTACCGGGCACTGGAGGTGCGCGACCTGATCGGCCAGGCCAAGGGCATCCTGATGGAACGCCACAAGGTCACCGGCGACCAGGCGTTTCGTCTGCTTGTGCGGGCCAGCCAGCACACCAACAGCAAGCTGGCCGAGATCGCGAGCTACCTTGTCGAGACCGGCGAACTCGCCGATCGCGGCAAGTAGCAGCAGCCGTCCATCCGGTCACGCCACCTCGGGCGCTCGGCTCCAGGCGGGACACCCTGTGACGGCAAGCGCCTCAAGTACGCCGGTGATCTCCATGACCCGGTAGATGGTTGGCTGTGGGTTCGTGGCGGCCAGCCGACAGCCGGCTTCGACCGCCTGGGCGCGGCAGCGCAGCAATGCGCGGATGCCGCTGGCATCGAGGAATGAGACCTCGGCCAGGTCCACGTAGACGTGGCGTGGATGGTGCGTGCGCAGTGCGGCGGTTACCGCGGCATCAACCTGGTCGGAGTTCGACAGGTCGATCTCGCCGGAGAAGCAGATCCGCACGTCGTCGAGATTCTCGCGCACCGTCTGGTGACTGAGTACGGCACCGGCCTTCGCCGGCGAGTCGGGGAGGCGATCGAAGGAATGCATGCCCATGGGGGCTCCGTCGTGGAGGCCGATCGCGACCCCTCGCGTCAGAAGGCAAGGACCGGTGTGCAGAGAGTACATCGCCCGTCGTCACCGCCACCATGGCCGCAGCCGGCCGATCGTAGGTCACGTTCGCACGCTGCTCCGGGCGTGGACGGTCTCCCCGGGTGCCGGACGATGTCACACCATGATCCAAAATAGGCAGGGTTGCCGGATCAGCCTATGGCCCAACGGGTGCGATGTGCACCGCGGTGATCACTGGGTCGCGTAGCCAGCCGGATCGTCTGCCGTGACCGGCGACGGTCATCGCGACCACCGGCGCGACCGGGTGCAGCCCGTGTCTGCCCGGTGAGCCGAGTTCCGCGGCGTGCAACACCCGACGAAGCGCGGAGGCTTGGCCCGGGGACAGTCCGTAGGAAACCTCGCCGGATGGCACGAGGGTGCCGTTGACCGACCGGCCGACCCAGTACCGGTCCAGCTCTCCAGGGCCGCCCGGGATCCAGGCGGTGATCCATACTCGCTCGGGGTAGCGGACCTTGAATTTCTGCCAGGCGGCGGTTCGGCCGGAGCGGTACACGGAGTCGGCGCGTTTGACGACGACACCCTCCAGGAAGTGCTCGCGGGCAAACGCCAGCACAGTCGCGGCTTGACCCGGATGCGTGTCGATCAGGGCGAGGCTGCCGGACATGGGCACCGCCTGGAGGATGGAGCGCCGATCGGCCAGCCGGTGCCCGCGGAGATCTTTGCCGGCGTGCCAGATGATGTCGAACGCGCAGAAGAAGACGGCCGGCTGGGTGGTGGCCGCCGCGCGGGCACGGACCGGGTGGGCTCCCAACCGGGTCCGGAGGGCGGCGAAGTCGGGAGCACCGTCGTCACCGAACACGACGATTTCGCCGTCGAGGATCACGTCTGGCAGAGCTGCGGCCGCAGCGAGGACCTCGGGGAACTCTGCGTCGCAACGCCGCCCGTGGCGGGTCCGCAGTGCCGGTGCCCCGTTGGTGACCCGCAGCTGCCCGCGGGCGCCGTCGAGCTTGAGTTCGGCCCACCAACCGGCGTCGGTGGGCAGCTCGCGACCGGTCGCGAGCAGCATGGGTTCAACGAACCCAGGGGCCGGCCGATGGTGCATTTCCGCAGCGTAGGAGCCGTTTAAGGAAGCGGCGACGAGCGTGTGACCGGCTTGAGGTTGTTGTCGCCCGGACGTCCGGAAATTAGAAGCCGGGTGGGGAAGTCGCAGGGTGCCCGGTTGATGTACGGCGTGGCAGAGGCAGCGTGGGCGTCGGCGAGTTGGCTGGCGAAGGCGTCAGCGTGTTCGTCGGGACAGGTGAAGTCGATGAGCGTCCAGGTGCGCGGTTGGCCGTCAACCGGGCTTGCGATGAGTAGGCGGCTGAGGCGGCGCAGCGACATGGTGCTCGCCGCCACCGTGCACAACGCCCGCGCTACCGAGGTCGCGTGCGTGGCACGCCGCCTCACCCGTTCTGTGTGCGGGACCCGCCCCGGTCGTCCGTGCGTCTGGGGGAGCGGAGCAGGGCGAGCATGCTGCCGCAGACACCGATGATGATCAGTGCGACCGCGACGCTGACCGCACCCTGGGTCTGCCAGTACACGTCCTTAAGGTCGATGAGCAGCGCGGCCTCGTCAATGACAAGGGCGAGCCCGACGCCGAACAACAAGCCCATGACGGCATGCCAGGTCGGTGACCGTTCGATCAGACCGGCGGCGGCCACACCGGTCAGCAGCAGGATGCCCCACAGGTAGTGATGAACGTGGACTCCACCGGCGCTGACGTTGCCCAGACCCCGCACGTGGATATGGATCAGCCAGGTTAGCAGCCGCAGCCCGGCGAACGTCGCGGTGAATGCCCACCAGGCCAGCACCAGCCCCCGGCGCGTGGGATGGACGTCCCGCAGCCGAAGCGGCGGCCGCCGCCCGTGCCCCGGTGTGGCTCGGGAGAGCTCGCTCATGGCCTGCCCCGATCTCGCGGTACGTCACCTGCGTCATGGTCCTGTGTGCGTTGATATTGGCAAACGACCACGACAGCGCTCAAGGAGGGCGCCCCACGCTGTCCGTCGTCGTTTTCGACGGCCGGCCCGGGCCCGGCGGACATCCACACCCGTAACGTCGCTTGTCCGAGGCGCTGGCTCTGCGCCAGTGGCCTACCGGTCCCGCGGCTCGCTGACGTGTAACCTGCGGCTCCCCGCCGCAACCGCCGCCCCGCGTCGGCGAGCGCGATGCCGTCGGCCGGTCTGATGGCCGCATCCGATGCGGCCCACAGCGCTGGCAGGTGCAGGAAACCAGGTCGCGCACCGAGGTGAAGCAAAGGGAGCGCCTACTGGTCGCCTCTCTGCCAGACGTGGATCTGCCACTGGCCGGCTCGGTCACCATCGTCTCCTTGCTGTTCGGGCACCGGCCCACGTTCGTAGCAACCTGGCACACCCGGCCAGCCGCGGCCACCCATCGGTGCTGCCAACCGCGCTACCGGGGCGGCGGCCCGGAAGGGCCGGCCGACCGTGCGGGTCGCATCGGTGCCGTGCCTGAGATCGCGACGGTTGTCGTCGCGGCGACGGTGGTCGGTGAGCGGGAACCGCCGCCGTCGTGGCCGCGGTTCCCGCGGACCTGGCTCAGGAGGCGGTACCGCACCACTCGGTGAGGGCGCGGGTCAGCGGGGCCGGGTCGGGCTTGTCACCGGCCCAGGCCACGTACCCGTCCGGGCGGACGAGCAGGGTGGTGTCAGTGTCGTCCGCGACGCCGAAGGCGCGTACCCGGTCGGCCCAGCCGACGGGTGCGGTGTGCTGCTGCCCGGGCGGTGTGAGCAGGACGAAGCGGCCGGCGCGCAATGCCTCGTACAGCCGCACCGGGCCAGGGCCCTCGGCGGCCAGCAGGACATCCGACGCACGCCGGCCGACCAGGTGGTGCGCGCCGGACGGCGCGGGGTACTCGATTCCGATACCGGAAATCATCCCGCTGATCTTGCGGCCCACCGCGCCCACCTGCAGGGCGACGGCGCCGATGCTGTTGCGCGCCAGCCGGCCCGGCCGCGACTGGATCATTGTGAGCCGGATGATGGCGCCGCTGCTGCGCAGCACCATGCGGCCCACCGGATGCCGCTCGCTGTGGTACGTGTCCAGCAGCCCCTCCGGAGCGTGGCCCTGCACCGCGGCGGCGAGCTTCCAGCTGAGGTTTGCCGCGTCCTGTAGGCCGGTGTTCATGCCCTGACCGCCCGCCGGGGTGTGTACGTGCGCGGCGTCGCCGGCCAGGAACACCCGGCCCACCCGGTAGCTCGTGACCTGTCGCTCGTCGCTGTGGAAGCGGGACATCCAGCGCGGGTCGTGCATGCCGAAGTCGGTACCCAGCGCACGGCGCGTCACCTCGCGCACCTCGTCGAGATCCACGGGCGCCGAGTCGGGCAGCGGGTTGCCCCGGTCCCACGCGAAGATGCGGTACCAGCCGTCGCCGTAGGGCGCGACGAAGGCGAAGCAGTCGCCGGCGGCGTTGACCGCGAGTACCCCGTCCGGCGCGTCGGTCAGCCGCACGTCGGCGAGCATCAACGATTTGACGATCGCCTTTCCGGGGAACTCCAGGCCCAGGGCGGTGCGTACCGCGCTGCGTACGCCGTCGCAGCCGACCAGGTACTGCGCGCGGTACTGGCCCGTCTGCGCCTCGACGGTCACCCCGTCGTCGTCCTGGCGCAGCCCGGTCACCTTGGCGCCCCGCACGATCTGGGCACCGGCCGCGACGGCCCGCTCCTCGAGCACCCGCTCGATGTTGTACTGCGGCGTGACGAGCACGTACCGGAACCGGCTCGGCAGCCCGGACAGGTCGACGCCGATCTGGTCGAACAGCCGCAGGCCGCGGATCGGCTTGCCGATCTCGACCAGGCCGTCGGCCAACCCGCGGGCGTCCAGCATCTCCAGGCTGCGGGCGTGCAGCGCGAAGGCGCGGGTCAGGTTCGACTCCTGCTGCCGACTCTCCAGGACCGTGGTCCTGATCCCCGCCACGGCCAGATCCCCGGCCAGCAACAGGCCCGTCGGACCTGCGCCAACGATCACCACATCCGTCTCCGTGTTCATGACTGCCTCCCGTCAACGTCCGTTGGCCTACATCTGTTGATGAGAATATTTCGGTCCGTGCCAGGAAGTCAACACTTGTTGGCCTACAGGTGTTGGCATAACTACGACCCCCACTCCGCGCAGATCCGACAACATCCTGGCCGCCGGCCCGAGAGCGCTTCGCCTCCGACGGGTACGAGCGGGCCATCACCCGAGCAATCGCTTCCGACGCTCGCATCGACCACGCGATGGTGGCGCTACTGCGGCAACAAGGAGACGCTCCTCGCCGCGGCGGCCGAACTCGACCTCAATCTGCCCGACCTCAGCGCCCTCCCGCGGTCCCGGCTCGGCGTCACGCTGGTCGACCACTTCCTGCACCGATGGGAACGCGACGGCGCGCTCGCCGCGCTGCTGCGTGCCGCGATGACCAACCCGGCGGCGGCGGCCCGGATGCAGCAGATCTTCGCGGACCAGCTCGCACCACGGATCGCCGGCGTCTGCCGGGACCCGGAACCGGCAGGTGCCCGGGCCACCCTCGTAGCTGCGCAACTACTCGGCTTCGGCTTGTGCCGGTACGTGCTGCGCCTGCCTGCGGCCCTGCACATGCACCGAACGAGGTGATCGCCTGGCTTGGCCCGACTGTCCAGAGCTGCCTGACCCAGGCGACATGACGCCCCAGGCAAGGCGATTGAGCACTTTCGGGTTCCGCGGTTTGCCACGTCCACCGGGTTTGCGCCCCGGGGCCGCGTCGGTCGGCCCGGGGCGCATCGCACCGCAATCAGGCCAGGGTCGGCGCCGGCTCCGGCGTGGACCGGGCCGGGCTCGGTGGATCGTCCCGGCGGCCGGTTCGTCCGGGCAGGAACGCGAGCGCGAGGACGGCCGCTGCCGTGGCGATGCCGCCGGAGCAGGCGAGCAGGACGTCCATGCCATGGATGAAGGCGCGCTCGACCATGGCGAGCAGGTTGGCCGAGCCAAGGCGGCCGGCCGCGACGACGCCGGCGGCGACGTTGTCGCGTACCGCGCTGCGCGCGGGGCCAGGCAGGCCGGTCAGGTGCAGCCGGCTGCGGTACGCCGAGTTGAGTACCGATCCCAGAACCGCGACGCCGAAGGTGCCGCCGACCTGCCGTACCGCCGAGATGAGCGCGGTTCCGGTGCCGCTGCGCTCCCCGGTGAGCCGGCTCAGCGCTGCGTTCATGGCCGAGGGGAGGGCCAGGCCGATGCCGACGCCACCGATGGCCAGCCACGTCGCGGCGAGCCCGGTGCCGTCCAGTGCCCCGGTGGACGCCCCCGTGAACAGCCCGGCCGCGGCCACCGCGAAGCCGAGGGTCACGGTGATCTTCGGCCCGACCTTGGTGGAGAGCCGGTCGCCGACGGCCAAGCCCACGACCATCCCGCCGATCAACGGCAGCAGCCGCAGTCCGGTGCCCATCGCGTCGTACCCGAGTACCGCCCGGAAGTACTGCGGCACCGCGAACAGCAGCCCGATCAGTGTGAAGGACAGCAGCGTGGACAGCACGGTTCCCCAGGTGAAGCTGCGGGACCGGAACAGGTCGAGGTCCACCAACGGCGCACCGGTAGCGGAGCGGGCGATGCGACGCTCCCACGCGACGAAGCCGGCGAGGATCACCGCCCCGGCTGCGATGAACGCGACCGCGGTGGGATTGCCCCAGCCGCGGTCGCCAGCCTTGATCATCCCGTAGGTCAGCCCGACCAGGCCGGTGGTGGACAGCACGATGCCCAGCGGGTCGAGCCTTGGACGCTCGGCGCTGCGCGATTCGGGCATCAAGAAGGCAACAGCGAGCAGCGCAACGGCGATGACCGGCACGTTGATGAGGAACACCGAGCCCCACCAGAAATGGGTGAGCAGCCAGCCGCCCACGATCGGTCCCAGCGGGTACGAGGCAATGGCCGAGCCGGCCACGACCGCCAGGGCCCGCTGCCGTTCGGCCTCGTCGAAGAGCACCGGAAGGATCGACAGACTCAACGGGAGTACGAACGCTGCGGCCAGCCCGAGCAACGCCCGGGCGGCGATGAGCTGCCCGGGCGAGGATGCGTAAGCGCAGGCGAGCGAGCCCAGCCCGAACAGGGCCAGGGCGACAAGCAGCAGCCGCTTGCGGCCGAAGCGGTCACCGAGCAGTCCGGCCGGCAGCATCATCGCGCCGAGGACCAGCAGGTAGCTGTCGATGAACCATTGCAGCTCGGCCGTCGACGCGTGCAGGTCGGTCGCCAGGTTCGGCAGGGCGAGACTCAGGACCGTTCCGTCGATCCCGATGACAAGGCCACTGATGGCCAGCGCTGCGGCCGCCCACCACCTCCGGTTTCCCCTGTTCTCCACCATCGCTGGCTCCTCCCTAAGCCCCGCCGCCCTGGCGGAATCGCTGTCGTCGTGGACAAGCCTGCGCCGGCTTGTCAGTAACTGTCAAGATGGCGTGGCACGCCAATATTGCGGGCGCCGACAATGCGGCACAGCGTGTCGTTCTGTGCTACGGTTCGTGGCCAAGGAGCTGTGATGCCGCGCGACATGAACCCGTCAGACCCGCAGCCGAGCTCGGCGAACGATGCGCCGGGCCTGCGGCAACGCAAGCGCGTCCGCACCAAGCAGATGGTGCAGAAGGAGGCGCTGCGGTTGTTCGCTGACAAGGGCTACGACCAGACCACGGTCGACGACATCGCGGACGCGGCCGCAATGTCGCCGCGGACCTTCTTCCGGTACTTCCCGTCGAAAGAAGACGTCGTGCTCTGGGACGAGTACGACGAACGCCCGGTGCAGGAGACGTTGCGGATGCGGCCCGGCGAGCACGTGCTCGCCCAACTGATCCTCAGGGTCCGGGAAGTACTTGCCGACATCTACCAGAAGGATCCGGAGCTGCTGCTGACCCGGATCAAGCTGAGCTTCACGGTGCCCGAGATCCGCGCCCGCTTCCTCGACTCGCAGCTCATGGTGATCACACCGCACCTGGCACAGGTCGCCGACGCCATCGGCGTCCCACCCGACGACCTGCAACTGCCGGTCACCCTGGCCGGCCTCTATTCGGCGATCCTCGTCGCAATGGAACGCTGGCAGCGACACGACGGGCGGGAAGACCTGCTGCGTCTGGTTGACGACGCGATCGCGGCTCTCGCCGCAAGCGCCGGGGATTTGCGGGATGCGGTCCAGGCAGCCGCAGTGGCCGGTAGCCACCGACGAAGCCCGAAGCGTTAAGTCCCACGCCCGGCTATTTCCGCCTGGGCCGGGGCCGGCTCTGGCGCGCGGGTGGGCGCCGGGCCGCACCGCGCAGACGGGCGACTCGTCGCGGCCGCCGTCAGTGGATCGCCCGCCAGCCGGGAGGCAGGTCCGGGCTCAGCCGGGCGCTGGCTGTTGGGACGCGGCGGCCCTGGGGTGCAGGTCGGCGAGGGTGAGCTGATGTGCAGGGGGTCGGCTGACGGCGATACGGCTCGTCACCCGCTGTCCCTCGGCCACGTGGAGGAGTTCGCCGGGTTCCAGCGGCCGCCAGTGCGGATCCTCGTCCATCCGCTCACTGGCCACCACGACTGCCGGCGCGGCGGCCAGGTCGCCGGAGCGCACACGTACGGTGCCGCCCGGGCTGGCGTGATCGAGATGGCGGTGGCCATGACCACCGCCGGGCGGGCGAGCGAGTACGAACAGCGGGTGCGTTTCGGGGTAGCGCAGCGCCCACAGGTCCGTGGGCGTGGTCAGGATGAGGTTCAGCGCGTACACCGGAACGTTAGCCGCGATCCAGTCGACGGCCGCGGTGAGGGCGCCGCCCAGGTCGTCCCCGTGCCGCGCGTAGGCGGTGACCAACGCGAAGACCAGTTCCGAGTCGGTCTCGCCCTTGACCAGATCCTCGACCGGGCCGCCGAGTTCCTCGCCCACCTTCTCCCGTAGCAGATCCAGCCCGGTGAGCACCCCGTTGTGCGCGAACAGTCGGCCGTCCTGCTGGAACGGATGGGTGTTCTCCGTGCGCAGCCCGCCCGTGCTGGCGTACCGCACGTGGGCCAGGAAGGTGCTTCCCGAAACCTCGCGGGCCTCCCGGGCGAACTCGGTGTCCTCGTAGGCGGCGATCGGCCGCTTGTGCAGCAGCACGCTGCCATCGGGTTGGAAGACGCCGAGTCCCACCCCGTCCGGCTCCCGGCGGCTCTGGACGGCGAGGCTGTCCGGCGCGTCGATGAGCCAGAACGTTGCCGTGACGTAGCGGGGTGCCGCAGACAACCCGAACAGTCGGCACATGGGCGCTCCCGGTGCTCGTGGTGGGCCTCAGTGATGGAAACCGGTGGCGGCGCTCCTCGAGCGCAGCGGTCCCGGCTGGGACTCCAGTTCGGGGAGCAGCCGGCGCAGATCGTCCAGGAACAGCTCGGCCAGCTCGTGGCTGAACCCGTTGCGTACCACGATGCGCAGGGCGGACAGGTCCTCGCGGTTGGCGGGGAACGTGTAGGCGGGGACCTGCCAGCCGCGTTCCCGTAGCCGCCGGGAGACGTCGAAGACGTCGAACGCCGTGACCTGCTGCGTGGTGGTGAACGCGAACACGGGCAACTGGTCCCCGCGGGTCAGCAGCCGGAACGGACCGAGCTGCGCGATCTGGCCGGAGAGGTGGGTGGCGATGTCCCGGGAGGCCTGCTGGACCGCCGTGTACCCGGCACGCCCCAGCCGCAGGAAGGTGTAGTACTGGCCGATCACCTGGGCCCCGGGGCGGGAGAAGTTCAACGCGAACGTCGGCATGTCCCCACCCAGGTAGTTCACCCGGAAGATGAGCTCCTCGGGCAGCGAGGCGCGGTTGCGCCACAGCACCCAACCGACGCCCGGGTAGACCAGCCCGTACTTGTGGCCGGAGGTGTTGATGGAGGCGACGCGGGGCAGCCGGAAGTCCCACGACAGGTCCGGATCGAGAAACGGCGCGACCATCGCTCCGGACGCACCGTCCACATGCACCGGGATGTCCCACCCGCTGCGCTGCTGGATGCGGTCCAGGGCCGCGGCGATCTCCGCGACCGGCTCGTAGCTGCCGTCGAACGTCGATCCCAGCACGGCCACCACACCGATGGTGTTCTCGTCACAGCGCGCCGCGGCCTCCTCCGCCGACAGGTGCAGCCGGTCGCCGTCCATCGGTACCAGACGTGGCTCGACCTCCCAGTAGTTGCAGAACTTCTCCCAGCACACCTGCACGTTGACGCCCATCACGAGGTTCGGCCGGCGGACCCGGTCGGTCGGCTGGCGTGCCGACCACCGCCGTTTGAGCGCCATCCCCGCGAGCATGCACGCCTCGCTGGAACCGGTCGTCGAGCAGCCGATCACGTCGTCGGGGTCCGGCGCGTGCCACAGGTCGGCCAGGATGTTCACACAGCGCCGCTCGAACTCCGCCGTCTGCGGGTACTCGTCCTTGTCGATCATGTTCTTGTCGGCGCACTCGGCCATCAGCCGCCTCGCCTGCGGCTCCATCCAGGTGGTGACGAACGTGGCCAGATTCAGGCGGGAGTTACCGTCGAGCATCAACTCGTCGCGGACGAGCTGCCAGGCGGTGTCCGCGGGTACCGGATCGTCGGCCAGCGCCCGGCGCGGGGACACGAGCTGCTGCGCCAGCGCCGGGTTGGCCACGGTCAGGAAAGGGTTCCCGCTACCGTGCCTCGTGCGATCCTGCTCCTTGCCGGAATGCAGCCCCATGGTGGCCTCCCTCCGCGGCGGTACGGCCGACGACACCGCGTGCCCATCATGCACTGCTCGGGGCTGGGGTCAAGGCCGAGCAGGCGGTGCGGGTCGATCTAGGGTCGACCTTTGTACCGCGACCCCGTCTCGGCGTTGGGTCTGCACGGAGCCGGGCAACCAGCACAGCGCAGTCCCAGCGGGCCGTAACGCGGTGGCCGCGCAGGTCCACGCTATATAGCTTCCGGTGCATGGATCACGAGGATTCTTTCGACTTCGTCGGGTACTACGACACCTACCCGCAGGTGGAGGAGCAGTTTCAGGCGACGCTGGACATCAGCCTGCACCCGCGCGGCCCCGAACTGCTCTACGACCTCGTGCGCGCGCTCGGTCTGCCAGAAGGAAGCCGGGTAATCGACATCGGCTGCGGCGAGGGAAGGCACTCGCTGAAGTTGGCCGAGCTGTTCGGGTTCGACGTCTGCGGTGTCGACCCTGTCCAGCGCCATCTCGACATCGCCAACGACGAACTGCGCGCTGCGATGACGGCACGTCCCCAGCTCCAGCGGCGGGTGAACTTCATGCTCGGCACCGCCGAGCAGGTACCCGTCAACGACGCTTCGGTCGATCTCGCCTGGTACCGCGACGTGCTGGTCCACGTCACCGACCTGAACCGCGCCTACACCGAGGTCCGCCGAATCCTGCGCCCCGCCGGCCGAGCGCTGATCCACCAGATGTTCGGCACCGACCGTCTCGAAACCCGCGAAGCCCGATGGCTGCTCACCACCATGGGCGTCGTACCGTCCAACGCGGCCCCGGACCGCACCGAACAGGCCATCGCCGCGGCGGGGCTGCGCGTCGACGACTGCATCGAGCTGGGCACCGAGTGGAGCGAGTACGCCGAGGAAAGCCACGGCACGGCCGGCCGCAAGCTCCTGCACGCCGCCCGGCTCCTGCGCGATCCTCTGCGATACACCACGCGGTACGGGAAAGCCGCCTACGACATCATGCTCGGCGACTGCCTATGGCACGTCTATCGGATGATCGGCAAACTGAGCCCCCGCGTCTACCTACTGTCAAGGTCAACTACCGAGTGAAACCCACATCTCGTGGAGCACCTCACACCTCTGGTCTCATCGATCCGGTGTTAGCGTTACTCAATGAGGACTCGGAAATACCGCGTCATCACCACGCTCGAGCGCCTCAACAACCGGATGACCCGGTTCGCATTGCTGCACGGATTCGGCCCGCCCTGGTTCGCCCTGCTGGAGACGACTGGTCGACGCTCGGGCCGCGCCCGGTACACGCCGGTCGGTGCCGGCATGCGCGACGGCGACAACGTGTTCTGGCTGATCGCCGCCCACGGCACCCAGTCCGACTACGTCCGCAACATTGAGCAAGACCCGCGCGTGCGGGTGCGCTGGCGCAACACCTGGTACCGGGGCGTAGCGACTCTTCTGCCAGACGACGACGTGGATGCACGCTCGCGGACGCTGCCGGTCAAGTGGGACGCCGCTTTCGGACGCGCAATCGCCAGCACGCCGTTGACCGTCCGCATCGACCTGCAGATCCCCGAGCCCAACCCCGTATCGAACGACGATCATCTTCCGTAACACGCTTCGCGCACGGAGGTCGGATCGGACCCGCTCCTGCTAGGTCAACAGGAACGGTGGTTACCGGTATTGCTGGTCGCCAAACAGCGCCGGCAGTGCATTCGTCCGGTTGAGCGTGGGCTTGCGCCGCAGATGTCATGCGCGTTCCCGGCTGAACGGTGGGTTGATCCACTGGGCGTTGCCGCGGTGGTAGAGCAGTGGGGGAGCGCCCCCGCGCTCGGTGGCGGCGGAGCGGTGCTTGTTGGTCGCGACGACGAACCCGGGGGTGTTGAGTACTTTGCGGCGGAAATTGGCCAGGTCGGGTGCCTCGCCCCAGACCGCCTCGTAGACCCGGCGCAGGTCGGCGAGGGTGAACGGCTCGGTGACGAACTGTGCCGCGAGGGTCGTGTACTCCAGCTTCGATCGGATCCGTTCCAGGGCGTCGGAGAGGATCAGCGCGTGGTCGTAGGCGAGGATCGGCGGGTGGCCACGGTAGGGCCGCCGCCGCAGCCAGGCGGCGCGTTGGGTGTCGAGGTCGAGGTCCGCGACCGGCCAGAAACGGGCGCGTGCCGCGTCGGTGCCGGCGGTCGGGAGTGGCAGGTTCGGGGCCAGCGCGACGTAGGCGACGGAGGCGACGTGCAGTCCGGCGCGGATGCGGGGGTCCCGGTCGGGGTCGGAGTAAGTGGCGACCTGTTCGAGGTGGCCGCCGATGGTTGTCCAGTCCAGGCCGGTCTCCTCGCCGAGTTCCCGTACGGCGGCCTGCTCGGCGGACTCTCGACCGTGACTGACGTGGCCGCCGGGTAGCGCCCAGTAGCCCTTGAACGGGTGGTCGCCGCGCTCGACGAGCAGGACGGTGAGCAGGCCGTCGCGGATCGTGAAGATGTTGAGGTCGACGGTGAGGGCGAAGGGCGGGAAGGCGGTGGGGTCGTAGGCCGCGAGGAACGCGTCCTCGCCTGGCCGCGATGTCGTCATGGGTTGTCCCGCCGGTCGGCCCCGGGCGGGCGCTGGCCGGTGGATGGCTCCAGCGCAGCGGCGAACGTCGCCGCCCGCTGCAGCAGCAGGTCGGTGGTGCGGATGGCGAGTGAGAGTCGTTGCTCGAGCGTGCCGGTCAGCAGCACCCATGACTCGCCGGCACGGGTAAGGGCCTCTGTGAACCAACCGGTCATGGCGGCACGGACGGCCTGGTCGCCCTCGCGCAGCCCGTCGTCGACCCACGGCACGCCGTGGTGGTCGGTGAGGAGGTAGACCGCGCGGCGAGGCAGCGCCGCCGCCCATGGCTGGCAAGAGCGGGCCCGGGGGCCGAGGTAGCGGCGTTCCCAGACGGCGGTGGCGAAGGCGTCCGTGTCGCAGACCAGCAGCGGTGAGCCGGCCGCTGCCGCGGCGTTCTCCCGGCGGGTCTGCTCGGTGGCGACGGCGTCGAAGTCGTCGACCGTCCACTCCAGGTCGTCCAAGGCAAGGTCCGGCGCCGCGGCGCGGTCGCGTGCCCACTTGATGCTGGTGTAGTCGCGACCATACTCGCCGACCCACCGGGTACCGGCCCACACGCCGCCACGGGCGCGATAGTGCTCGGCGAGCAGCCGGGAGATCGTCGTGGTGCCGGTCGACTCGGCTCCGACCAGCACAACGCGGGTGGTGAGCCCGGCACGGGTCGCCGGCGCCAGCCAGGCCCAGCCGGCGGCGAGGTCGGCACGGACCGCGGTGGCGCTGATCGGTACCGTCGTGCGATCCGGGTCGACAGGCAGGTGCTTGGCATCGAACCACGAGGCGAGTTGCGTGCCGTACCCCTCGCTGCTGAACACGCCGTCCACCGGTACGGCCGTCACCGTAGCCAGCGCGGACCGCATGAGCGCGACCTGCGCCGCCCACACCGTTTCGTCGCCGTAGTCGGTCGGTGCGTCGCAACGAATCCCGACAACCGTCACGGTGGCGTCGGCGGCGTGCTCGGCGCGCAGCCACGCGACCCGATCAGCGAGCGGGATCGACTCAGCCGCAGACGCCATACAGACGACGGTGAGCCGCTGCGCGCCGGCCGCCGCGGCCCGGATGAGGTGGTGGTGGCCGAGGGTCGGCGGATAGAACTTGCCGATCACCAGCCCGTGCCGCAACTCGCTCATGCCGGCAGACGCTCCGCGTCGCCGACCACAGTCGCCTCGACTGGCGCGACCGTGACGACATGCTGACGCCGGTAGGCGGTCAGCCAGGCGCGCAGTCCGAGTACCGTCAAGCCGAGGAACAGCATGTAGACCACCGCGGTCAGGTCGAGCCGCTTCACTGCGTACAGCGGTATGTATACGATGTCGGCCGCCATCCAGAACAGCCAGTTCTCCACCTTCTTGGCATTGAGCAGGTACTGCGCGGCCAACGAGATTGCCGTGGTCAGCGCGTCCCAGAACGGGGCGACATCGTGCGCGGCGCCCAGCAGCAGCGTCAGCCCCCAGGTCGCGACGATCACGAGGCCGATGCAGGCCGACAGTGTCTTCGGTGTGGCGCGGCTGACGACCAGGGCGGCGCGGTCCCTGCCGCCGTGCAGCCACTGCCACCAGCCGATGAACCCGAGCGCGATGTAGACCACCTGTAGGCCGCTGTCGGCCCACAACCGCGCGGTGAGGAACAGGACCAGGAAGAACGCCGAGTTGGCGATGCCGACCCAGAAGTTGTGAATCGAGGACCGGACGGTGAGCCAGACGCATGCCGCGCCGGTCACGAAGCCGAGCAGTTCAGCCCACGACACCGCGTCGTTGCCAAGGTGGAATAGCACCCCGTTCAACGGTGCGATCAGATCGGCCAACCAGGTCAGCATCAGAACGCCTCCAGACGCCTCGGACAAGGACCGTGCTGGGGTCGCAGGTACACCTGCGCTCTCGGCGTACGTTTCCGGTCCCGGTTATGGTCAGTCTCACCATAACCAGCGCAAGCAAGACCGCACAACTGGCGTCTGTCCACCATTGGGCGCCCACCAGCGTCGTGGGAGCTACGTACGGCGCGCCAGGCGGCGCCGGACCCGCCGGGCGCAGCACATCCGTCAGCGGAGACGGTGCGCCGGCGTAAGCACCATCGGGCAATAGTGAGCCCGCTACGGGTAGAAGTTGCGTACCCAGCGGTGCTTGCGCAGCTTCTCGACCACGTCCACGGGCAACCCCTGACCGTCACCGACGGCCATGTTGCGCTCGACGTTGCGGACAGCGCGCATGCCCGGAATCACCGTCGATACGGCAGGGTTGCTCAGCACGAACCGCAGCGCGATCTCCGGCAGCCGCTCCACCGGCTCGCCCAGATCGTCGAGGATCGCCTGCACGTGCTGCTGCACTTCACGCTTGCGGTCGCCAGCGAAGTACCGGTGCCGCCAGTCGCCGTCCGGGAACGTCGACTCCGGCGTGATCGCGCCGGTCAGCGCGCCCTCGTCCAGCGGTACCCGCACGATCACGCCGACTCCGTGCTCGGCGCATGCGGGCAGCAGCCCGTCCTCCGGGCTCTGATCGAAGACGTTGTAGATGACCTGCACGGTGTCCACCACGCCGCTGCGGACCGCGTCGACGCCGCTCGCTGGCACATGGTCGTTCAACGACAGCCCGAAGTGCCGGATCTTGCCCTCGTCCTTGAGTTTCGCGACCGTCTCCTGCCACTCGCCGTCGCCCAGCCAACCCGGGTACCAGCGGTGGAACTGTTGCACGTCGAGGGTTTCCACACCGAGGTTGCGCAGGCTGCGTCGGTGTACTCGCGGATGTGGTCGCCCGGGAACGCCTGGTCCGCGGTCGCGTCCGGGCTCATGTCCTTCGGCGGAACCTTGCTGGCCACACACACCCGCTCGGACCGCTCGCGGAGCACCCCGCCGATGACCCGCTCGCTGTGCCCGTCGCCGTACCGCGCGGCGGTGTCGACGAAGGTCAGCCCGAGGTCGATCGCCCGGTGTAGCGCACGTTTCGACTCGTCGTCGGTGGCGCCGATCCAGCCGGTGCCGCCGATGCCCCAGCCGCCGTACCCGATCTCCGACACCGACAGGCCGGTGCGGCCTAGTTCGCGATAGCGCATGGTGCAAACCTTGCCATGATCAGCCGGTCGCGGCCACCGCGTCTCCGACCGGCGGAGTTTGCTTCCGGGCGGCCTGCTGGCGTCGGCCGGTCACCCTCGAACGCGTCGAGACCTGCCTGACCCTGGCTTCATTGCGCTCCGCGGCGGCGGTCGACGTACTCGACCGGTACCCGGGGACGCAGCTGCCCGGCGGGGACCGCTTTCGATCAGCCGTGGGCGGTGGCGGCGTTGACCGTTCCTGGTGAGCCGGCAGGATTGTGTCCCGCGTGGCCGGCGGCCCCGAGTGGTGTTGGGCTGCCTGGTTGCCCTTCGCCGACTCGACGGGGGGCAGGTGTTCGACACGCTTGAGTCCGATGAGGACGGAGGCTGCGGACTTCGTCGATTAACCGTTGGGGCGCGACTCGATGGCCTGCAACGACCAACTGTTGCCGTCTGGATCGCGGAAGTAGACGAAGTTCCCCCACGGCTGCACGTCGACCTCGCTCGCCTCGACGCCGGCGTCGAGCAACTGGGCCCGTGCCGCCTGCGCGTTGGCGACCACGACCTGGATCTCCTGACTCCCAGGCGTCTTGTTCGTAATGCCTTCGCCGATCACGATGGAACAGGCTGACCCCGGCGGTGTCAGCTGGACGAATCGCAGGCCCTCATGCACCGTCTGGTCGTGGTCGGCATTGAAGCCAACTCGTTCGTAAAACGCCTTGGCACGGTCGACGTCGGTCACCGGAACGGGGATGAGCTCGATCTTCCAGTCCATCCTCATACCATAGGACGCGGGTACGACAGTCCGCGCGCCCGGACCTACCATCGTGTGCGAGGGCGTCAGCCGCATCATGACCAAACTTGCCGCCCGCGCGCCCAACTCGTCGTCGCCGCGTACGAGTCCGGCCTGGTCCAACACCGCAACCGCTGACCGGAACCATCCCACGTCACCACGGCCCTACGCCCGCTGACGTACCCCGGACGTGTCGCCTGTGGGCGGACGCGAGCGACGCGCCCCGGCACCGATGCTGCCCGCAACACCTCGACGAGAAGGGGCCACCACGATGAGCACCATAGCAATAACGACCGGAACCACCCGCCCGAACCGTTCCCGCTGGCTGACCGCCGCCTGGATCGGGCTGTTGCTGCTCGGCTGCTTCTACCTCTTCGGCGCCACCAACGACCTGCTCGCCGACGGCCGCACCGGGCTGCCGACCGACCACACCGGCACCTTCACCGCCGTCGCCGGCACCAACTGGGCCACCGCCCAACACACCACCCCCGGCGTGACCGCGTACATCACCCTGCTGGAACGCGGCTACGCCCTGCACGAACTGGTCTACGCGATCCTGTTCCTGACCATCCTGGCCATCCCGTTCCGCCACCGCCGCCGATGGGCCTGGTTCGCCTGCTGGACACCGACGATCGCCAACCTCGGCTACGCCCTGACCTTCGGCACCCACGACACCGCCATCGGGTACCGCAGCCTGATCGCCCTGATCGCCCTACCCATCCTGCTGCTGGCCCACATCCCCGCATTCTTCACCCACCGGCCGGCCCGGTGACCGGCCCCCACGAGCATGCGCGACCGCGCAGCGCGAACCGGGACAACGGTGGCGCTCGCAGTCGTCGTCCCGCCTGCACACAACAGGTCCGCCGCTGGTTCGGGACCGGGGCGTGCGCCCGAGGTCGGTGTCGGGTGTCGCGGTCGGCTCCTGGCTCGCTGACGGCCGCGGTCCCCGGACTGCGGCGGGCAAGGGTTGCCATTGCGGGGCCGACTGCTCATGGCGCGAGGAGGGCGGGGTGACATGCTGCGGCTGATCATCTTTGTGCTGCCGTTGGCGATCGACTCGTTCGCCATCGCCGCCACGCTCGGCGCGGTGGGCGTGTCCAGGCAGCAACGGTGGCGGATCACCGCCGTGTTCGTGGTGTTCGAGGCCGGTATGCCACTGGTCGGCCTCGCTCTCGGGGCGCCGCTGGCCCGGGCGATCGGTGGCGTCGCGGACTACCTGGCCGCCGCCGCCCTGGTCGGGGTGGGGTTGTGGATGCTGGTCGGCGGCGATGAGGACGCCGAGGAGGACCGGGCCCGCCGGTTGGTCAAGGCGCGCGGACCCGCCGTCCTCGGGCTGGGACTGGCGATCAGCATGGACGAATTGGCGATCGGGTTCAGCCTGGGCCTGACCCACCTACCGCCGTTCAAGGTGGTGGCGGCCATAGCCGTGCAGACCCTCATCGTGGCCCAGCTCGGCCTCGCACTCGGCACCCGCATCGGCGAGCGGTGGCGGGAGAACGCGGAACGGGTGGCCGCGGTCGCGCTCCTCGGCCTGGGTGTGTTCGTCCTGATCGAGCACCTGACGCACTGACCAGCCGCGTCTGACGGCGGCCGGTGGCAGATCTGCGGCAGCCGCACTGGTGGAACAGCTGCTCTGACCGGGGCGGCGCGGTCGGGCGGATCTCGGTGCGGGTGGACAGCCAGTACCGCAGCCACCGCTCCACAGTGCACGAGGGGGACGTGGGGTCCGCTCCGGTCCTCGCCAACCAGTCGTCCCGGGCGCGCTGCGCCGCGACCCGCGACGGCTACCCGCCCCGCCGGGCCCGCTCCGAACGACCCAACAGACCCGCGCTGACGCGTGGAAATACCACGTGCCGTCGCCCTGGTCGGCAAGCTTGGGGCGCGTCTTCTCCAACCGCCGCCCGGAGGCGTTCCGGCACCCACGCTGCTTGAAGCTCCCATCCGACCGTCGGGCACGGCTCGGACGGTGATGTCCCGGTTGGTGAGTACTCCACGCACCTGGGTGCCCTGGGTCACGACGAGTGCCCCCACGTCCGCGTCCCGCATCTGCGTCGCCGCGTCGATCAGCGTCGATTCCGAACTGACTTCAGCAGATCCCTGGTCATGAGGTCGACCACCTTTTCCGCCACGGTTCCTCCTCCTCGCACTCATCCCCATCCTGGCGATCCGGTTGGTGTGGTGGGTCGGGGCCTGCTCCGCGAGGTCGTTCGAGGGCTTCCAGCGGACGGTGGAAGGTCTCGAACCGCCCGGCGAGTGGGCGCAGCTCGATCGCCTCGACGCCGCCGGGTCGTGGCACGGCGAAGCGGTCGTCAACAGGCTGGTGTTACTCCTCCCAGTCGTCGAAGATGCCCGCGAGGGCGGCGCGGAATAGCAGGGGCCGGTCGATCCGGGTGATGAATGTGCGCGGTACTGTGCCGGCGGGGCGGGTGTTGACGGCCTGCGCGTACACCGTCCGGTAGCCGGCGTCGGCCGCGGCGTGGCCGGCCGCCTGGGTCCAGTTCCGTGACTGTCCGAGCGGGATGGCGAACTCGTCGGTCTGGATGCCGAGCATGCGGTGCAACTGCTCCAGGGAGACCTCGAGTTCGCGCTGTGCCGCGGCCGGGGTGAGTCGCCCGAAGTCAGGATGCGTCACGGAGTGGCTTCCGATGGTTATCCCGGCCTCGTGCAGGGACCGTACCCCCGGCCAGTCGAGGACGCACTCATGACCGAGGCGATGCCGGCCGTCGGCCCACCCCGTGACGATGAACGCGGTGGCGGGGATGCCGTGGTGTCGCAGAACCGGGACGCCGTTGGTCAGCACGCTGGCCACTCCGTCGTCGAAGGTCAGCGCGAGCTGTGGCTTGTCCGGGTCTGCGAGCACCTCGGCTGGGGTCGCGAAGCTCCAGCCGTCGTCGATCGCGACCTGCAGGTGCCGCTCGAAGTCCCGGGGGCTGACGTCGTTGAAGCCCCACTGCGGGGTGCCGATGGAGTGGTAGGCGAGGATGCGGCCGCGTTTGTCGACGCCGCGTCCAGGCAGAAACTCGGCGCCCAGCCCGAGCGCCCAGCGCCGGGCAAGCGTCGGTACCGTGAGCACAGACCGGCATACTAAGCGTTGTCGAACGCGACTATGGGCGAGCACGACGTTGACTCACCCGGCCTGGCTGACAGCCGATACTCGCAAAGCCTCCATTACGCTTCTCGCCCTCTTATGCGCTGCAGCATCACGAGCGCGGCCCTGGCCAGCGCGTGCCGTAGGGACCGTAGACCCCTCGCCGGCGGGCTGGCCAGCCGCAGCCAAGCCCTTGCCTTGCGGGCTGCCGTGGTAGGAAGCGCCCGGTAAACCCAAATGCGCCCGTCGATGTACTGAACGGGGACGTATCCCGTCCGCTCGATCGCCCATCGCAGCGACAGGTCGTCGTCATACAGGTGCCAGGCGTTACGCTCGGACTGGCGCCGGGTGGCGAAGTTGATGACGAGGTAACCGCCGGGCCGGGTCGCCCGGTACAACTCCCGGGCAGTCTGCACGGCGTCGGGAACATGCGTGAAGGTGTCCAGGGCGGTGATGACGTCGTACGAGGCGTCCGGTAGGTCGGCCGGCAGGTGGATGTAGGTCGCCTTCACACCACGCCGGTCCAGACGCCACTGCGCGAAAGCCAGCAACGGTGTCGAGACATCGGCGAGTGTAACATCGTATCCGATCTGGGCGAACAACTGCGCCGTCACTCCCACACCCGAGCCGAAGTCAAGCAGGCGGGCGTCGGGGGTTGGTGGCGGCAAGCGGTCGGCGACCACGACGTGCTTCGGGTAGGCAAAGCCGACCGCCTGCAGGTACGAGTACCAGAGAAGGTCGAACGACCAGGACGTTACGGAATTGTAGAACCGCGTCAGACTCTCTGGCGTGTCGGGCGAGGAGGCCCGCCATTCCTGCACGCTCTCGTCCTCCCAATGCAGGCACCGGTGCACCACCTGCTCGGGAGTGAGGTGGTAGTACTCCGCGAGGTCGTCGATCACGCCGTCCCGGACCGCTCCCCCGGCAGGTGACCGAAGCGCGTCGGCGTACCTTCTCATGTGGACGGAGGCCTCGGCCCGCCGCCGAGTCCGCGTCCACCCCACCGTCGATGGCGAGGGCGTCGCTGGATCCTCGGGATCCACGTGCAGGCCCTGGCCGCCGAGGCTCTCGCTGAGCAGGACCTCGGCGAGCCGCCTGCGAAGACGCCCGAGCAAATTGGACTCGCCGCGCAGCCAGGCCCGAGCTGAATGCGTGCTGATGGGAACCTCCGTTATTCCGCCGCCCCGCCGACCTGCGGGTCGCGCCCTGTCCGTGCCGTCGGCGAAGACGACTACGTCGCCTGCGTCCGGAGGGGTGGCGCTAGCCGGGCAGTATACAGAAACCGGGCCCCTACGAAGCGCCTAAACCGTACATTCACGTCACAGTCAGGGCGGAGTCGACACCATCCACATACCTCGCCCGCATACGACGTCCCATGCTCGCCCTGAGGCGTCTACGCGACGCGCGGCCACACCTGCGGCGCGACGCTCGCTGAGGTCATCGAGGCGATCCGGACCAGCTCGCTCGGGTTTGTCACGGCGTACGCGACGCCACGCTCGGCGGCGAGATTCTGGCCGGCAAGAAGTACCGCGAGCCCCGTGTCGTCGAGGATGGTCGCGTCGTCCAGGTCGACGACCACTTGCGCGCAACTGCCACTGGTGACCGCGTTGCCGATCGCGTCGGCGAGCTGTTCGCTGGTTTCTAGGTCGATCTGTCCCGCGACCACGAGGCGTAGCCCAAGGCTGGTGAGGTAGTGGCGGAACGACAGTGTCGCCATCGGTCGCCTCCGGTGTTGACCGTGCGTGTGCAAATGGGCGGTGCGTGCGGCCCGGCGGGGCGTCCAGGCGACCAGCGGGACGGGTCGGGAGTTGGTCGCTGACGCTTCCCCGTCACGACCGGTAGCAACCGGACCCGTCGTAGGTTTCCGCGATTGGCACAACCGGCCGCTGACCTCGGTGTTTAGGACGGAAGTGGCGGGTCGGGCGCGCAGGTATAGGTTCAATCACTGCGCTCGTACCGGCTGGTTCTAGACGTGGCACCGCGTCGAGCAGTACGCCGACACCCGATAGAAGTTTCTCGGTCCGCACGCCGACCGGGTCACCCCGCACACCGCCGATTCCGACGCCACATGTGCCGCACTCGTGATCGGTCCAACGCTGCTACCCCTCGGCGGGACTGCGACTGCGAGCAGACGTGAGTCGGCAACGGACGCAGGTGCGGACTGCCGCATGCACTAATCGGCTGTGCGGTGTCGCCCGACGGCCGGTCCGGGCGGGTCGTTCTTCATTCCCAAGCCCCCGTGTGGCGCGTAGGCTGGCCGCTACCCGTGGGCAAACCAACTGTTATAGGTGAACCTCACCGCGGCGATTGCTGACTGGCAGGTTTGGGCGCGGCGCGCGGCGGGGACGGGAGGGAGCCGAAACCGCCGCCAGAGAGGGCTGCAGCGATGCGCGTCGACGTCGCCACGGTTGGTTATTGGCGGGTAGTCTCGGCCGCCGGAGAGCTCGATCTCGCCGCGGTCCCGGCGTTGCGCCGGGCGCTGGCCGGCCTGCTCGACTCGGGCGTACCAGCCGTGGTCGTCGACCTGTCGGGTGTCTCGCTGCTGGACTGCGCCTGCGTCGGCGTCCTAGTGGAGGCGGCGGCTCGCGGCAGAACCGTGGCGACCGAGCTATGGCTGGTCGGTGCACGACCGGCTGTCTGTCGGATCCTGGAGATCACCGGCGCCGTGGCCGAGCTTGGCGTTGCTTCGATCGCTACGCAGGAGCGGTCGCGGCGCGAGGCGTCGGCCAGGGAGGTGGAGGCGATGCTGGCCGCCCGCGCCGCGCTACCGGAGCACGACGGGCGGCGGCAGGTGCTGCGCGACCTGGCCGTGGAAGCTTGTCTACCGTTGGCGCGGCGGCTGGCCAACCAGTACCGCCGGCAGAACGAACCCGTCGAGGAGCTGGCCCAGGTAGCCGCCGTCGGCCTGGTCAAGGCGGTCGACCGGTTCGACCCAGCCCGCGGCACCAGCTTCCTGGCCTTTGTGTTCCCGACCGTCCTCGGCGAGTTGCGCCGCTACTTCAGGGACGAGACGTGGGCGGTCCACGTGCCGCGTCACCTGCAGGAGCTGCGGCTGTCGATGAACCGGACCGCCGAAAAGATGGCGCAGGACCTCGGTCGTGTCCCCACGGCACTAGAGTTGGGCGAACGTCTCGACGAGCCGGTAGGGGACCTGCGGGAGGCCATGGTGGCTGCGGCAGCCTACACGACCACCTCCCTGTCGCATAGGATCGGCGACGGCCGGACCGAGTTGGGCGACCTGCTCGGCGGACCGGACGCAGACCTGGAACGGGTGGACTTTCACGAGTCGCTCGCACCGCTGATGGCCCGGCTGCCTTTGCCGGAGCGGCAGGTGGTGGTCTACCGGTTCTTCGGCAACATGACCCAGGTACAGATCGGCGAGATCGTTGGCGTGTCCCAGATGCAGGTGTCCCGCCTGCTGGTGCGGGCGGTGCGCCGGCTGCGCGCCGGGTTGCTCGCCGACGACACCCCGGCGGCACCGGGGTAACCGATGACGGTCAGGGTGGTCATCGAGTCGGTGGGCGACATCATGGTGCTGCGGCCCATCGGTCGGCTGGTGGACTCGCTGACGTCGAACATCGGACACCTGCTGTGGAGCGGCATCGTGGACGAGGAGAAGGCCAAGCCGCTGGTCGAGCACCTGATGGGGCCGCACCTGTTCTCCGGCTGGGGCGTGCGAACGCTGTCCGACCTCGACAAGCGCTACAACCCGATCGGGTACCACGTGGGCACCGTGTGGCCGTTCGAGAACTCCTTCATCGCCTGGGGACTGCGCAGGTACGGGTACCACCAGGAGGCGGCCAAGATCGCCGGTAGCATGTTGGACGCGGCTGAATTCTTCAACGGGCGCCTGCCCGAGGCCTTCGCCGGGCAGAGGCGGGAGGAGACCGACTACCCGGTGGAGTACCCGACGGCGTGCAGCCCGCAGGCGTGGTCCACCGGGACCCCGATGCTGCTGGTGAAGGTCCTGCTCGGACTCGAGCCGGTGGGCAACCACCTGATCGTCGAGCCGGTGCTGCCGGAGGGCATGGCACGCCTGGATCTGCTCAGCATCCCTGGCCGTTGGGGGCGTCTGGACGCTTTCGCCCGCAGTCAGATTCCCGTCGCCTCCGCCCAGGCCGGCCTGCGTGCCCAGCTTGGCAAGGCACTGCCGCAGATGGCCCGCCCGTGACCGGTGCCGCCGCCGCTCGCAGCCCCGCCGCAGGGAAGGGACTGCGGTGACGACACCCCGCCTGCTACCGGTGTACCTCGACGACCAACCGGGCGAGTCCTTCCACGCGCAACTGGACAACCTGAAGCGCCTCACGACCGGGTTGGTCGACTGGCTAAGTCCGGCCCACATCGACGCCCCGGTCCCGGTTGAGACCAGCGCGGTCGTGACGCCGGAGCTCAACCGGCGCGCCTACCGCATGGTCGAGTCGTTTCGCAGGATCGACCGCCCGATCCTCATCATCACCTCGGAATTTGGCACGGTCTCCATGTGGGACTGGGAGATCCGCGACTACCTGCGCCGCCGCGGCGTCCCCACCGTCGCGCCGACCTCCATCCAGGAGTGCGAGGACATCTGCCGGGCACTGGCAACCATGGAAACGATGCGACGTTCGTCGATGCTCGTGTACCAGGACGACCTCGGCGCGGGCATGCAGCCGGAGATCTTCGAACGCTTCTACTGGTGGGAGGGCGAATGTGCCCGCGACATGGCGGACGTCTTCGGCGTCACCGTCGAGCGCCGCAGCTACCGGGCACTCGCGGCGCGGGCCGCGTCGGTCCCCGACGATCGGGTAGCGGCCGAGTGGACCCGCATCACCGACAGGGTCCCGGTGGTCGGGTTGCGGCCATCGGCGCGGGCCGACGCCCTGCGCATGTACCTCGCGCTGCGCGATGACCTCGACGAGGGCGCGGCGACCGAGGTCATTGCGGTCGGAGTGAACTGCCTCAACGAGTCGGCGACCTCCACCACGACACCGTGCCTGGCCTTCAATCTCCTCTTCGAGGAACGCGGCCTGCTGTGGGGATGCGAGGCCGACATCACGTCCATGCTCACCGAGACACTGGTGCACAAGTCCCTGCAGGTACCGGTCGTGATGACCAACCTGTACCCGTTCCTGATGGGAGGCGCGGCGCCCAAGCACGAGAAAATCCCCGCGTTCCCCGAAGTCGACCAGCCTGAGAACCACATCCTGGTCGCCCACAGCGGCTACTTCGGCGAGGTGCCCAGGTCCTGCGCCACCGAGTGGACGATGCGGCCACCGGTCCTGCAGATCGTGAACCGCAACGCGCACGCCATCGACGCACGGTTGCCCGAGGGCCCAGTCACCGTCCTGAAGATTGCGAGCGACATCCGTACGCTCGCCATCGCCCCGGCCGTGTTGTCGATGTACGTCCAGTACGAGAACTCCGACTGCCTCAACGGCGCGGTACTGCGGGTCGAGGACGGCTACCGTTTCGTGGAAGGCCTGCCCTCACATCACGTCGTCCTCGCCACCGGCGACCTGCGCCGTCGCGTCGAACTCATGGCCAGTGTCATGCGCCTTGAGGTACAGCGCCTCTAACATCAAGGCACGATGCCCGGCGGCGCGGCGGGACTGTAGGCCGTTGCGGACCGCGCTGTCAGCAGCAGGCCGGCTAGACCCGCTCGCGCGTGGGCGGGCGGGCCGGGTCGTTGTCAGCCTCCGGGTCAGCACTGGCCGTCGGCGATGACGTAGTAGTTGGGTCCGGTCAGTTTGAGGGTGTGGACGGTGTAGACGTTCCACAGACCCATGGCCTGGTTGGAGCCGTTGGCGTAGACGTAACCCATGCTCTGATGGGCCCGGCCCGCCACCGTCTGGTTGTAGTTGTTGTCGGTGAAGCACTGCGGTGTCGCCGCGGTGGTGGCGTTGACGGCGGCGGACTGGGCGCCGACGGTGCCGGAGCTGTTGACCGCGGCGACGGTGTAGCTGTAGGTGGTGGACGCGGTCAGGCCGGTGTCGGTGTAGCTGGTGCCGGTGACCGCGGAGGTGTTGGCCTTGGTGCCGTTGCGGTAGACGTTGTAGCTCGCCGCGCCGGAGACCGCGGTCCAGCCGAGCGAGACCGTCGTGTCGGTGGTACCGGTGACGGTCAGCCCGGTCGGCGCGGGCGGCCCCGCCGGGGTACCGGTCGTGGTCGCGTTCACCGCGGGGGACTGGGCGCCGACGCTGCCCGAGCCGTCGACCGCCGCCACGGTGTAGCTGTAGGTGGTGCCCGAGGCCAGGCCCGTGTCGGTGTAGCTGGTGCCGGTGACCGCGGAGGTGTTGGCCTTGGTGCCGTTGCGGTAGACGTTGTAGCTCGCCGCGCCGGAGACCGCGGTCCAGCTCAACGACACCGAGGTGTCCGTCGTACCGGTGACGGCCAGCCCGGTGGGCGCCGGTGGCCCGGTGACGTTGAGGCCGAAGAACAGCGCGGTGTAGTAGCTGGAGCAGATGTAGTTGAGGTAGTAGGTGCCGGTCGTGCCGCACTGCTCGGTGGCCGAACCCGGGTTGACGGCCAGCCCGTGGGCCATGCCGGAGACGGAGAACGTGACCACCGCCGGCTTCCCGGTGCCGTCGTTGTAGACGCTCTCGGTGGTACCGCCGGTCAGGCTCTGGGTACTGGACGGGGTCTGGCTGATGCCCCACACGTTGGTCCACTGGTCACGTGACTCGGTCATCGCGGCCGGGTTCACCGTGGTGTCCGAACTGCCCTGCCAGATCGCCACCCGCGGCCACGGTCCGGAGTACCCGGAGTCGGAGTTGCGCACCAGGTCGCCCCACTGCTGCGGGGTGTGGCTGGTCGTACCCGACGTGCAGTTGGTGTTGGTGATCCCGCTGGTCGAGCACTGCGCCGGCGGCCCGGAGTCCACCGAGCCGGCGGCGAACACGTCGGGGTAGTCGGCCAGGATGTCCGAGGTCATGCCCGCGCCGGCGGACAGGCCGGTGACGAAGATGCGGTGCGCGTCGATGCTGTAGTGCGACTGCATGTACTGCACCATCTGGTAGATCGACAGTGCCTCGCCCTGCCCGCGGCTGTCGTTAGACGGCGTACCCCAGTCGAAGCAGTTGATGATCGGGTTGCTCTGTGACGGCTGCTCCGGAAACACCAGCGCGAAGCCCCACAGGTCGGCGTACTTCGACCAGCCGGAATGGCTGTAGTAGTCGCTGGCCGACTGCGTACACCCATGCATCGCCACGACCAGCGGTGCGTTGGCCGGCAGGTTCGCCGGGATGTAGTCGTACATATTGAGGCTGCCCGGGTTGGAGCCGAACCCGGTGACCTGCGTCAGCGACGCCGCATGTGCCGGCGAGGCGACCCCCACCGCGGTGGCCGTCGCCAGTGCCAGGGCCCCGAGCGCCGCCGCCCAGCCCGGAAACCCTGCACGCCGTCTTCGTGATGATCGCACCATCGCGCGCTCCCTCCTGTAGACCGCCCGGGACCGTCGACCATCGAAGGTCATCGACGGTTGTGCAGACTTTAGGAAGAGCGCCACACGCCAGCAATGGAGAGGAAACCCTGTCTTAACGCCATGGTGATGTGGCTCACAACCACTCCGGTCATCCACGAGGATCCGACGGCCGGCACCCGCGGGTTCAGCGACATCCGGGTGCCGCCGGCACCAGTGCGGGGACCAGCCTGTACAGCAGGACCGGCTCGCCGGCCACCCGGGCAGATTGAGGTCCCTCCGCCTCACGACGGCCATCGGATAGATGTTCCCGATCATGACGGCGGTCACGGCGCAGTAGCGCATCCACGTGCCATCCTGGCCTCTTCCTGCCTTCGAAGGGGGGCCGTGTTGGCCGGCTTTCTCGACGCCACCAAGGTGGTCGCTCGCTGCGACGGCACGACCTTCGACGTCGAACTGGACCCGCAGTGGACCGTCGGGGACAAGCCCAACGGCGGATACCTGCTGTCCATGCTCGCCCGGGCCGCGACGAGCACCGAAGCGGCCGCGCAGCACCCGCATCCGCTGGCCGCGAACGCCACCTACCTGGCAGCCCCCGCGGTCGGCCCGGCAGCGGTCGAGGTGACGCCGCTGCGCGTCGGTCGCTCAGCCAGCCAGGTGCGGACCCGGCTGGTCCAGCACGGGCGGCCTTGCGTGGAGGCGCTGCTCACCCTCGGGCGGCTGGATCCGAACGCGACGCCGCTCTGGGCCGACAGCCCGGCCGTGGCGCTGCCCGCTGAGGACGAGTGCGTGGCGTTGCCGGTGGAGCCGCCCGGTGCCGGTTTCAAGGTCAACCTCATGGAGGTCGTCGAGCAACGGCTGGACCCGGCCGTGTTGGGCTTCGCGTTCGGCCAACCGACCCAGCAGGCGGAGTTGCGCGGCTGGCTGCGCTTCGCCGACGGCCTGGCGCCGGACCCGCTGTCGCTGCTGTTCGTCGCCGACTCGTTTCCACCGGCCACGTTCGCCATCGGCAGCGTTGGCTGGGTACCGACGCTGGAGCTGACCGTCTACGTTCGGGCCGTTCCGGCCCCGGGCGCGCTGCGCGTCCGGCAGGTCGCCCGGCTCGTCGAGGACGGCCTGGTGGACGAGGTTTGCGAGGTCTGGGACGCCCGGGGCCGCCTGGTCGCCCAGGCGACCCAGCTCGCCAAGGTACGGTTCTGATCGCCGGCTGCGCCGCCGAAACCCTCGTTACCGCCCAGCTCGCACCTGCTCGACCCGGATACTGCAGGCGGCGGTCGCACGCGTCGTGCCGTGACGGCGCCTCGATCGCGCGCGGACAAGCCGTCATGCAGCCGGCTCGCCGCCTGCCGTTCGGCGTCCGGGCCGACGCCTGCGGCGACCGGTCGCCGTCCTCACCGGCACGCACTCGGGCACGGCACGCAACCTGCGACGCGACCTGCGGCTGGCGCTGTCTATCGCGACGCCGATGAGCGTCTGGTACGCGGCGCGAGCGATGGCGTTCACAACGGACAGGCACTAGCCGCCGGACAGGTTAGTTCTGGATCAGGTCAGGTGGTCCAGGTGCCTGAACCCGCCGTGACCAGCGCGGACGTCATTGTCGGCGCCCGCAGCGTCGGTGGCCGGTTCAAGGCCGATGCCGACAATTGCGGTGGCGGCCTCAGCTCCGCCAATCAGTTCCGGGGGTTGGCAGTATGCCCTTGGCGATTGCCACGGTGACGGCAGCTGTACGGTCAGCGA
>CAZYCD010000002.1:0-101163 GCA_964645345.1 uncultured Micromonosporaceae bacterium | reverse complement strand
CGAGCGCGGCGGCGGCCGCGAGCCACCAGCGGACCGGGCCGGCGCCGCCGAGCAGCCCGCCGTGCCGCGTGGCGTAGCGGGCGAGCAGGCGGTCGGCGCCGGCGCCGTAGACGAGCACGAACAGCAGGAACACGTAGATGTCGGCGGCCCGGCTCTCGCCGTGCCGGCGGCGCGAGCGGCGCACGGACGCGCGCAGTCGCCGGGCGGACGGTACCGCGAGCGCCCCGGTCATTCCGCCCCGAACTCCAGCGTCCAGTCGGCGACCTCGTCGACCAGGTCGGCGTCGTGGGAGGCCATCAGCACGGCGGTGCCGGCCTCGCGCTCGGCCAGCAACGCCCGTGCCAGCCACGCCCGGCCGCCGGCGTCCAGCCGCTGCTCGGGTTCGTCGAGCACGAGCAGGCGGCGGGGGCGCACGAAACACGACGCGAGCGCGAGGCGGCGGCGCTGGCCGCTGGATAGCGTGGCGGGCAACTGGTCCTGGGCCTCGTCCAGGCCCAGCTCCGAGACCGTCCGCGCGACGGTACCGGCGGCATCCGGCGTGCCGTGGCCGAACGCCAGCAGGTCCAGGTGTTCTCGGACGGACAGGTCGGGGAAGAAGTCGATGTCGTCGAGCGCCGCGGCGACCGAGGCCCGTACCCACGGGTCGGTCTCCACCAGTTGGTGCCCGGCCAGCCCCAGCCAGCCGCCGTCCGGCCGGTCCGCGCCCACCACGCAGCGCAGCAGCGTGGTCTTCCCGACGCCGTTCGGGCCGACGACCGCGCAGACCTCGCCCGCGCCGACCTCGAAGCTGACCCCGTCCAGCACGGTCCGGTCGCCGAAGCGCCGGGTCAGGTCGCGCACCACGAGCAGTCCGGCCATGCGTCCCCCATTCCCGACCCGCACGGTACATGGTGGGTGACGGATGCAACGACCGTCACTACGCGCAACGGCGGGAGGCGTCAGTGCGATCTGACGAAGTCCGCGATGACCTCGCCGAGCCGCTCGCCCGCGTCCTCCTGCAGGAAGTGTCCGGCGCCCCCGATCACCGGATGGTCCAGGCCGGCGGCGCCCGGTACCGACCGCGCGAGGATCGCCGCCATCGCGCCGGTGATCGGGTCGCCGTCGCTGAACGCGACCAGGAACGGTCGGTCCCATGTGGACAGTCGGCGCCACGCCGCGCGGTTGGCGCTGGCCGCCGGATCGTCGGGTGCCGTCGGTACCAGCGCCGGCATCGCCCGTACCCCCGCCATGAAGCTCGCGTCCGGGAACGGCGCGTCGTAGGCGGCGAGCACCTCGTCCGGCAGCCCGGTCCGGCAGCCCGACTGCACCAGCCGCGAGACGTCCAGGTGTGGCGCGGTGAGCACCACCTCGCGGAAGCGCCACCACACCTCGGGCATCCGCTGGTCGCCGGTTGGCAGGCCGGTGTTGGCGGCCACCACCCGGGCGAACCGGTCGGGGTGCTCGGCGACCAGGCGAAGCCCGATCAGCCCGCCCCAGTCCTGGCCGACCACGGTCACCCCGCGCAGGTCCAGGTGGTCGAAGGCGAGCGCGCGCACCCACTCGACGTGCCGCGCGTAGCTGTGGTCGGCGACCTGCTCCGGCTTGTCGGAGCGGCCGAAGCCGATCAGGTCCGGCGCGACCGCGCGCAGGCCGGCGGCGGCGAGGACGGCGATCACCTTGCGGTACAGAAACGACCAGCTCGGCTCGCCGTGCAGCAGCAGTATCGGCTCGCCGTCGGGCGGCCCGGCCTCGACGTAGGCGATCCGCAGCCCACCCACATTCGCGTACCCGACGGGGAAGTCGAAGTCCGGCAACCCTTCGAAGCGGCTGTCCGGGGTGCGCAGCGCCCGCATGCGTCCATGCTCGCACTCAGCGCGGCTCCTGGCACAGCGTGGTCGCCGAGTGCGGGCAGAGGTGGTAGTTCACGCCGGGCTGCAGGGTGACCCGGGACCGGATGCGGTACGTGACGCCGTCGCCCGCCTGGCTGAGCACCACGACGTACGGCGTGTCCAGCGCCCAGCCGCCGTCGTACCCGTCGAAGACGTCGTTGGCGCCGGCCACGTACCCCGCGTCGAACTGAGCCCGGGCCGCGTCCTGGGCATCCGACGGCAGGTTCAGCGGCGCCTGCAGGGCCCGGCCCTCCCGCACCCCGGCGTTACGGCCGTCGTGCACACCCTCGGTGTACCCCGCCTCGCGGCCCGCCCGGTACCCGTCAGACCGCGCCGCCCCGGTACCGGCGGTGAACCGGCCGGCCGCGACGAGCCCCACCGCGACCGCGGCCGCCACGAGTACCAGCAGCAAGGCCCGCGATCTTTGTCCACTGCTCAGCATGCGGTCAAGTCTGCAGCGGGACCGGTACCTCCGACACCGCGTGCCGCCGCTGCCAGAGCCACCGGACGCTCTGCCCGAACGACTGGACAAGCAGCGCGAGCGCGCCCAGCAGCCCGGCCAGGGCCAACGGCCGGGGCAGGACACCCGAGGCCGCCGCCACCAGGGTGACGCCCTGTGCCGAGGCGACCACCTTCCCCCAGTAGCGGGCGGGCAGCGGGCGGCGCATCCACGGCAGGACCCGGTACGCGGCGACGAAGGCGTACCGCATCAGCCCCATGGCCAGCACCCAGCCGCCGAAGCGCGGCGCGTCGTAGACGCTGAGCACAAGGATGAGAAATGCGTCCACCTCCATGTCGAACCGCGCCCCGAGCGGGGAGGAGGTGCCCGAGCGCCGGGCGACCTGGCCGTCCATACCGTCGAGTACCAGCGCCACCACGGCGAGCCCGACGAGCACCGGGACCTGGCCGCGGCGGCCGCCGCCGGCCAGCGCGTCGGCGGTCAGCGCGGCCACCCCGCCGAGCAGCGCCGCCCGGGCCAGCGTCACCCGGTCGGCCGGGCCCAGCGCGGCGACGCCGCCCCGGTCCATCGCCCGGTTGAGCACGGCGCAGCCGGCCAGCGCGCACGCGGCGCCGGCCAGCCACCCCGCGAAGCCCAGACCGACCGTCCAGGCCAGCGCCGCCAGCACTGCCGCGTGGCCGGTGAGCCCGATCACCGGCCCGGTTCGAACCGCCCGCACCATGCCTCCGTACCTATCAGGAGCGCCCCGATCGTGGATACGCGAATTGCGGCGGCTCGGTTCGGCCGGACAATGGGGCGAGGAGGAGGCCGATGACGCGCGACGCACGTGCCTTCTGGCTGCGCCGCCCCGGCCAGGGCGAGATCCGTCCGGTGCGGCTGCCCGAGCCGGGTCCCGACGAGATCCTCGTGCACACCGTCCACTCGGGCATCAGCCGGGGTACCGAGACACTCGTCTTCCGCGGCGGCGTGCCGCAGAGCCAGTACGCGGCGATGCGGGCACCGTTCCAGGAGGGCGACTTCCCGGGGCCGGTCAAGTACGGGTACCTGAACGTGGGCGTGGTCGCAAAGGGACCCTCGGCGCTGATCGGCCGCGCCGTCTTCTGCCTGTACCCGCACCAGACCGCGTACGTCGTGCCGGCACGCGCGGCCGTCCCGGTACCCGACGGTGTGCCACCGTCGCGCGCGGTCCTGGCCGGCACTGTAGAGACAGCGATTAACGCGTTATGGGACGCCGCCCCGCTGGTCGGCGACCGGATCACCGTGCTCGGCGGGGGGATGGTCGGCTGCTGCGTGGCGGCCGTGCTCGCCCGGTTCCCGGGCGCGCGCGTCCAGCTGGTCGACGCGGACCCCACCCGGGCGCCGGTGGCCGCCGCCCTGGGCGTGGACTTCGCCCTCCCCGACGACGCGGAAGGCGAGCGGGACCTGGTCGTGCACGCCAGCGGTACCGGCGACGGGCTGCGGCACGCGCTGCGACTGCTCGCGCACGAGGGCGAGGTACTGGAGCTGAGCTGGTACGGCGACCGGGAGGTCACCCTGCCGCTCGGGGAGGCCTTCCACGCCCGGCGGCTGACCGTCCGCGCCAGCCAGGTCGGTACCGTCTCGCCGGCCCGGCGCGCCCGCCGTACCCCGGCCGACCGGCTGGCCCTGGCCCTGGACCTGCTGCGCGATCCGGTCTTCGACGCGCTGATCACGGGGGAGTCCTCCTTCGAGGAGCTTCCCGACGTCCTACCCCGACTGGCCGCGGGTACCCTGCCCGCGCTGTGCCATCTCGTCAGCTACGGACCGGCAGGAGGATGAAGCCCTGTTCAGCGTGACCGTCCGCGATCACATGATGATCGCCCACAGCTTCCGTGGCGAGGTCTTCGGGCCCGCGCAGCGCCTGCACGGCGCGACCTTCGTGGTGGACGCGACGTTCCGCCGCCAGGCACTGGACGCGGACAACATCGTGGTCGACATCGGCCGTGCGGCCGCGGTGCTGAAGGAGATCGTCGGGGCGCTCAGCTACCGCAACCTCGACGAGGAGCCGGAGTTCGCGGGCGTCAACACGTCGACCGAGTGGCTGGCGAAGCTGGTCGCGGACGGGCTGGCCGCGCGGGTACGCGACGGGGACCTCGGCGACGGAGCGCGCGGGCTGGCCGGGATCACCGTCACCCTGCACGAGTCGCACGTCGCCTGGGCCAGTTACGAACTGAGTCTCGCGTGACCGAGGCGCACATCGTTCTGCCGAACGACATCGACGATCCGGCCGCGCCCAGCGGCGGCAACGCGTACGACCGGCGTGTCTGCCGTGGGCTGGCCGAGGTGGGCTGGTCGGTGCGGGAGTACCCGGTACACGGCAACTGGCCGCACCCGACCCCGGCCCAGCGCGGCGCGCTCGCGGCTGTCCTGGCCGGCCTGCCCGACCGCGCGCTGGTGCTGCTCGACGGCCTGGTCGCCTCGCCGGTACCGGACGTGCTGCTGCCCGAGTCCGACCGGTTGCGCCTGGTGGTGCTGGTACACCTCCCGCTGGGGGACGAGGCCGAGCGGGCCGTGCTGTCGGCGGCGGTCGCGGTCGTCGCGACCTCCGAGTGGGGCCGGCGCCGCCTGCTCACCCTGTACCCGCTGCCCGCCGGCCGGGTGCACGTCGCCAGGCCCGGGGTCGACCTGGCGCCGCTGGCCCCCGGCTCCGGCGGCGAGCCCGAGCTGCTGTGCGTCGCGGCCGTCACCCATCAGAAGGGGCACGACCTGCTCATCGACGCGCTGGCCAGGGTCGCCGACCGGGCCTGGCGCTGCGTGTGCGTCGGCGCCCTCGACCGCGACCCCGGCTTCGTGGACCTGCTGCGCCGGCGCACCGCAGAGCGCGGCCTCGGCGACCGGGTCCGGTACCTGGGCCCGCGTACCGGCGCCGACCTCGACGCGGCCTACGCCGCCGCCGACCTATTCGTGCTCGCCTCGCGCGGCGAGACCTACGGGATGGTGGTCACCGAGGCGCTGGCGCGCGGCATCCCGGTGCTCGCCACCGCCGCGAACGGACTGCCCGAGGCGCTCGGCCGGTCCGGCGACGGCAGCCTGCCCGGCCTGCTGGTGCGGCCGCAGGACCCCGCCGAGCTGGCCGCCGCGCTGCGCCGCTGGCTGGAGGACGCCGACCTGCGGGAGCGGCTGCGCCGCTCGGCCCGCGACCGCCGCGGGACGCTGTCGAGCTGGGCGGACACGGCCGCCACCGTGTCGAAGATCCTGCACGGGGTACCGGCGTGACCGCCGGCCCGCAGGCGACGGCCGGACCCGCGGTCGCCGGCCCGCCCCTGGTGAGCTCGAACTGGCTCGACCTGCGGGAGCCCGCCGACGCCGAGGCCCGCTCGGTCGACCTGGTCGGGCCGGTACGCGACCGGCTGGCGGAGGTACCGGCACCGTTGATCCACGACCTCGGCTGCGGTACCGGTTCGATGCTGCGCTGGCTGGCACCGCTGCTGCCGGGCAGGCAGCACTGGATCCTGCACGACCGCGATCCGCTGCTGCTGGCGCGGGCGGCCGGTGGCCCGGCGGTGACCTCCGCGGACGGTACCCCGGTGTCCGTCGAGACCCGGCGCTCGGACATCACCCGGCTCGACCCGGCCGACCTGGGCGGCGCCGACCTGGTCACCGGCTCGGCTCTGCTGGACATGTTCACGCCCGACGAGGTCGGGCGGATCGTCGCGGCCTGCGCCGGCAGGAGAACGGCGCGGGTGCGCCGCCCGGTGCTGCTCACGCTGTCCGTGGTCGGCCGCGTCGAACTGGACCCGCCCGACCCGCTGGACGCCGAGGTCGCCGCCGCGTTCAACGCGCACCAGCGCCGTACCGACAGCGGCCGCCGCCTGCTCGGGCCCGACGCGCTCGGCTTCGCGGTCGAGGCGTTCGGCCGGCTCGGGGTACCGGTCGAGGTGCGGCCCAGCCCGTGGCGCCTCGGCGCGCAGCACGGCGCGCTGGCGACTGAGTGGTTCACTGGCTGGCTGGGCCCCGCCTCCGAGCAGCGGCCCGAGCTGGCCGGCAGGGTCGCCGGGTACGCACGCCGCCGGCTGGCCGACGCCGCGGCCGGCCGGCTCGGCGTCGTGGTCTCGCACGGCGATCTGCTCGCGGGGTGTGACTGAACCGGGCGTGCGGTGCTGCGCGTGCTTGAGGAAAGAAGAGAATCGTTCACGGAGGCCCGCTTGCAGACCACCGCGACGCAGCCGCCGGCCCGGCCGTCCAGACCGGCGAGGCGCGCGGCCTGGGCCTGGGCGCGGGTACTCGGCGGGGCCGCCATCCTCGCCGTCCTGCTGTGGCGGCTCGGTACCGGACCGTTCCTCCGCGGGCTGCGGGTCGTCGACGCCCGTGCGCTCGCCGCCGGGACCGGGATCGGCGCTCTGACCACCCTTGGCTGCGCGTGGCGATGGCGGCAGGTCGCAAGGGGACTCGGCGTGCGGCTGCCCCTGGGTACCGCCGTCGCCGCCTACTACCGCTCGCAGTTCCTGAACACCACGCTGCCCGGCGGCATCCTCGGCGACGTTCACCGCGCCGTCCGGCACGGGCAGGAGGTCGGCGACCTGGGCCGGGGCATCCGGGCCGCGGTGCTCGACCGGTTCGCCGGCCAGGTCGTGCAGGTCGCCGTCGCGGTGGTGGTGCTGGTCGCGCTGCCCTCGCCGGTACGGGCGCACGGCTCGGTCGTGCTGGCCGTGGCGGGCGCGGTCGGGGTGCTGGCTCTGCTCCCACTCGCCGTCCCGCGCTCGGGCGCAGCGCGGCTGTCCCGGGTACGGCGCGCGGTCGCGGCCGACCTGCGCGACGGGCTGCTCAACCCGCGCACCGGGCCGGGCATCACGCTCGCCTCGACCCTGGTCGTCGCGGGGCACCTGGCCACCTTCCTGATCGCCGCCCGTACCGCCGGTGCCGCCGCGCCGCTGACCCGGCTGGTACCGCTCGGGCTGCTGGTACTGCTGGCCATGGGGGTACCCCTGAATGTCGGCGGCTTCGGACCGCGCGAGGGCGTCGCGGCATGGGCCTTCGCCGCCGCCGGGATGACGGCGACGCTGGGCGTGGCGACCGGCGTCGTCTACGGCGTCCTGGTGCTGGTGGCGAGCCTGCCCGGCGCGGTCGTGCTGATCGTCGCGTGGCCGCGCGGCCCGCGCCGCCGGGCGGAATCTGCGGCAGAGGAGCTACCGGTACCTGTGGCCCGGTTTCCCGTGGGCGCCGGGCGGGAAGGTGTGGCACGTGGCTGACCGGCCCTACACCCTGCTGAGCTGCGGCATGTCGATCGACGGCTACCTCGACGGCGCGACCGAGGAGCGGTTGCTGCTGTCCAACGACGCCGATCTCGACCGGGTCGACGAGGTACGGGCGGCGTGCGACGCGATCCTGGTCGGCGCCGGTACCGTCCGGCAGGACAACCCGCGCCTGCTGGTCCGGTCGGAGGCCCGGCGCGACGCCCGGGTGGCCCGCGGCCTGCACCCCTCGCCGGTCAAGGTGACCGTCACCGGCGGCGCGCGGCTCGACCCGTGCGCGCACTTCTTCGCCGCCGGTGCCTGCGACAAGCTGGTCTACTGCGCCTCCTCCGCGCTGCCCGGCGCGCGCGAGCGGCTGGGCCGGGTGGCGACCGTGGTCGACGCCGGCCAGCCGGTGGACCTGCGCCGGGTCAGCGAGGACCTGTTCGCGCGCGGCGTGGGCCGGCTGATGGTCGAGGGCGGCGGCACGGTGCACACCCAGTTCCTCACCAGCGACCTCGCCGACGAGTTGCACCTCGTGGTCGCGCCGTTCTTCGTGGGCGACTCGCGGGCCCGGCGGTTCGTGGGCGACGGCGCCTTTCCGTGGAACCCGGGCCGCCGCGCCACGCTCGCCGAGGTGCGCCAGATCGGCGACGTGGTGCTGCTGCGCTACGCGCTGTCGGACCGGTTCGATGGCTGAGCCACTGCCGGCCGCCACGGTACGGGTCCGCGTGACGGTACCGTTGCGCCTCCCCGACGGGTATGCGACGACGGCCGTCGTGTTCTCCTTCGACGGGCTGCTGGACGGGCGGGAGCATGTCGCCCTGGGCCTGGGGGACTGGGCCGGCGCGGTCGACGGCGACCGGGTGCCGCTGGTACGGCCGCACAGCGAGTGCATGACCGGCGACGTGTTCGGCAGCCAGCGCTGCGACTGCGGACCGCAGCTGCGCGAGGCGGTGGAGCGGATCGCGGTGGCCGGCGGCCTCCTGCTGTACCTGCGCCAGGAGGGCCGGGGGATCGGGCTTTACGCGAAGCTGGACGCGTACCGGCTGCAGGACGCGGGCCTGGACACCTACGAGGCCAACCGCGCGCTCGGGCACGGTGAGGACGAGCGGGACTACACGGTGGCGGCACAGATGCTGCTGGCGTTGGGGGTACGGCGCATCGCGCTGCTGAGCAACAACCCGGACAAGGCGGAGCAGCTGGATCGGCTGGGGGTGGCGGTGGCGCAGCGGGTACCGACGGGTGTGCACCTGTCACCGGACAACGCCGGGTACCTGGCGGCGAAGGCGAACCACGCGCACACCCTCGACCTGCCGTTCGTGAACTGACAGTCCACAGTGGACTGCCCGTATGTCAGAGGCCGTTGGTCCACTGGTAGCTGCTGGGTACCGTGGGCTTCTGGGCGTCCGTGCCGTAGACCAGGGCTATCTCGTCGTGGGCGCCGAGCACGATGGCCGCCGGGTCGCCCTGGCGGGGCACGCCGTTGACGTACGCGGTCAGGTGGTGCGTGGCGTCCGTGGCCAGCGCGCCGAGGTGGTCGGTCGACAGGGACACCTGCCACTCGGTGAAGTACTGGCCGAGGGTGAACGTGGCCGTCTTGTCGGGTGACTCGATGTGGATGACGCCGGTGGTGTCGTGGGTGTGCAGCGGACTGATCTTCTGACGCGCCTCGTCGATGCCGATCTCCGCCGGTACCTGCACGGGCTTGCCGTCCACGAACACATCGAGGTGGGCGTGGATGTGCAGGGCGGTACCCTCCTCGCCGAGCATCGGCAGGCCGGCGGCGGCGACCGCGGCCGAGGCGTCGGCCGGCGCATCCCAGGGCGGGTTGGTGGTGCGGCCCTGGGCGGTGGCGGCCGGGGCCGATCCGGTGGCGGCCGGCTGCCCGCCGTGCGGCCGGGCGGCCATCACGATGACGATGGCGACAACGGCCGCGACCACGACCGCGGCCCCCGACCAGAGGCCGATGCGCAGGTTGCGGGCGCGCCGCTGGGCCCGGGCCGCAGCCGCCCGCGCCGCCTCGGCACGGGCGCGCTTGATCTCTTCCCGGGTCTGACGGGTGGTCGCCATGGGTCGAATGTCCTGTCTGTCGCCACTCGGGGGGTGCCGGAACAGACGGTACCTCGCCGGGCTCGTGGTCGGATCAGAGGCGAAGGTCCCGTCCCCGCCGGCCTCGCGACGAGCGGTGGCGCCGGATGCCCCAGACGACCAGGGCGATCACGACGACTGCGGCGACCGCGAGCGCGGCGGTGCGGCCGAAGGTCTTCTCGATCGCCGCGTACGAGTTTCCGGCGAGGTACCCGAGCAGGACCGACCCGACGCCCCAGACCAGTCCACCGGCGGCGTTGTAGGCCAGGAACCGCCGGTACGGCATGTGGGCGGTACCGGCGAGGAACGGCGTGACCGCGCGCAGGAACGCGACGAACCGGCCGACGAACACGGCCGGGCCGCCGCGGCGGGCCAGTACCCGCCGGGCGGCGTCGATGCGTTCGCGGCGGTCGCGCAGCACCCGGGTGGACAGCAGCCGGGGGCCGAACCGGACGCCGATCTCGTAGCCGACGGTATCGCCGACGATCGCGGCGATGACGACCACGGCGCAGACGACCGGCAGCGAGGCGTGGTGTCGGCTCGCGGCGACGCCACCGAGGATGGCGGCGGTCTCGCCGGGTACCACGAAGCCGACGAACAGCGCGTCCTCGGCGAAGACCAGCAGGCCGACGACGAGGTAGACGGCAACCCCGTGCAGGCCCAGAACCTGCTCCAGGATCTTGCTCACGGGACCCTCGCGCCTTCGTCCACCTCGGTACCCTTCCCGGGCCGCGGGCGGTTACGCGCACCCGGGCAGGGGTGTTGGCCGGCACCCTTCGCCAACAGGCGGGCGAACGCGGAATGAATACCCCAGCAATTGGCGATAATAAATCTCCCTACCTATTGTAGGGGATCCGGCCTGCCGCGGTGCTACCTCTGCGGTGGTCGTCAAGCACCACCCTGAAGGTGCAGGTGCTCAACAGCTCGGGCACGGTGCTCGCCATCCTGGCCACCTACTCGAACCTCAACCACAACACCCGGTACAGCCAGCGCACGTTCAGCCTCGCCGGGTACGCGGGGCAGAAGGTGACGCTGAAGTTCACCGGCGCCGAGGACTACACGATGCAGACGTCGTTCGTCGTGGACGACACCGCGGTGAACGTGAGCTGAGGCGCCCTGGCTGCGTCGGCGGGGCGCCCGGCCGGGCCCCCCGCCGACGACGGCGCGCATCCGCCCGCGGCTCAGGCGGTGGCGCGCAGGTACGCCAGGACCGCCAGTACCCGGCGGTTCGCGTCGTCCGTCGGGGGCAGTCCCAGCTTCGCGAGGATGTTCCCGACGTGCTTGCCGACCGCCGCCTCCGTGACGAACAGGCGCTTGGCGATGGCCGTGTTCGAGTGGCCCTCGGCGACCAGCGCCAGCACCTCACGCTCCCTTGTGGACAGTCCGGCCAGCGGGTCGCGCGGCCGGCGGATCAGTTGCCGTACCACCTCCGGGTCCACGACGGTACCCCCGCCCAGGACCGTACGCAGTGACGTCACGAAGTCCTCGACGTCCACGACGCGGTCCTTCAGCAGGTACCCGATGCGCCGGCCGGAGCCCGAGTCCAGCAGCGCCGAGGCGTACTCCGTCTGCACGTACTGGCTGAGCACCACCACGGCCAGCTCCGGGTCCTCGGCGCGCAGCGCGACGGCCGCCCGCAGCCCCTCGTCCGACTGGCCCGGCGGCATCCGGATGTCGGTGACCACCAGGTCCGGCCGGTGCCGCGCGACCGCGGTGACCAGCTCCACCGCGGTACCGACGGTGGCCACCACCTCGAACCCGAACCGGGACAGCACGCCGACCAGCCCCTCGCGTAGCAGCACCCCGTCCTCGGCGAGCACCACCCGGGCGGTGGCCGGCGGGCCGGCGGCCGCACCGGTGGCCGAGGGGGTCACTGGTCGCACGGCAACTCCACCCGCATGAGGGTAGGTCCGCCCGGCGGGCTGGCGAGCAGCAGCCGCCCGTTGACCGCCGCGACCCGGTCGGCCAGCCCGGTCAGCCCGGTACCGGCGGCCGGGTCCGCCCCGCCCCGCCCGTTGTCGCGTACCTCCAGCACCAGCGTGCGCCCGGCCCTGGCCAGGGTCACCTCCGCGGCCGTGGCCCCGGAGTGGCGGGCGACATTACCGAGCGCCTCGGAGGCGACGAAGTAGGCGGTGGTCTCCACCGCCTCCGACGGCCGGCCACCGGCGGCCAACGCGGGCCCGACGGCGACCGTCACCGGTACCGGCGACCGGGCGGCCAGCTCCCGTACCGCGCCGGCCAGCCCGAGGTCAGTCAGGGTCTGCGGACGGATGCCGGTGATGACCTCGCGCAGCACTGCCATCAGCTCCTTGGCCTGCTGGTGCGCCGCGGCCAGCGGCGCCGCGGCCGGGGAGTCGTCGGGTACGTCCAGCCGGGCCATGCCCAGTTGCAAGGTCAGGCTGGTGAGCCGGTGCTGTGCGCCGTCGTGCAGGTCGCGCTCGAGGCGGCGGCGCTCCGCCTCGTACGCGCCGACCAGCCGGGCGCGCGAGCGGGCCACCTCGACCAGCGCGGTACCCCCGCCCCACTCGCCGAGCAGTGCGCGCGCGACGGCTGCCTGGCCGGCGGCGAGCAGGCCGAGCACGTACGGCACGGCGGGCAGCAGGAGCAGGGCCACGATCGCGTACGGGACCGCCTGCCCGGCACTGGTCACGGTGACGAACCCGACCTCGATGGGTCCCCGGCCGCGACCGACGAACCCGGGGCTGACAATAGTCGCGAGGTCCAGCAGCACCAGCAGCGCCACGGTCCCGTAGGCGAGCGGTACCACGGTGGCGAGGAACAGCGAGTAGGCCAGCTCGCGCCAGGTCGCACCCTCGGTGTACCGGATCCGCAGCCAGCGCAGCGGCCCACCCGGCGCCGGCCGGTGCCCGGACCGTAGGGGCCGGTCGTCGACGATGAGCAGCCGTGCCCGTTCGAGCATCGCCAGCGGGATGGCCACCAGTGGCCCCACCGTCACGACGAACCCGGCCGCGAGGAACATGGCGAACACGATGGCGCCGTTGAGCCGGCGGCCCTTGCCGAGTTCTTCGGCCGTCGCCACCCAGGGCGCGGCGGCCAGCCCCCACTTGATCGTGATGACGAACGCGATCGGCGCGGTACTGAGGAGGTAGACGAGCGACCGCCACGGCCACGCGGAGACCAGGAAGCGCGGCCGGAGCAGCGCGGCGAGCACGTACCTGGGCTGCGGATCGGACATCGCCCCACGGTATCGGCCGGTACCGGTCCGCCCCAGCCCGCTGCGGCCACCACGACGGTATGCCTAGCCCTACCATCGCCCGGCGGGCTGCCGGTAGTGCACCCGACCGGTACCCGGTGGTCTGCTCGGGTCATGCTGCTGACCCGACCCGCGGTCCTCGGCGCACTGTGCTGGCTGGTGGCCGGCCCGCTGTTGCTGGCCGCCCACCTGCTGGCGGCGCTCGGCTGGCACGACCCGCGCTACGACTGGGCCGCCGACACCATCGGCGACCTCGGCAATGTCCACTGTGGAGTGTGGGACACCGCGCGGCCGCGCGACGTGTGCTCGCCCTGGCACGGATCGATGAACGCGGCGGTCGTCCTCACCGGCCTGCTGCTGGCCGCCGGGATCCTGGTCGGCTGGCGCGGCGCCGTGGCCAGGGGCGCCGCGGCGCGCGCCGCCCAGTCGCTCGTGCTGCTCGCCGCCGCCGGGTATGTGCTGGCCGGCGCGTTCCCCGCCGACGTCGACGGGCGCCTCCACCTCCCCGGCGAGCTGCTCGTCCTGCTCGTCGGCAACCTGGGGCTGCTTGTCGCCGGGCTCGCCGCCCGCGGCCGGGTCCGCGCCTGGACGCTGGCCGCGGCCACGGTGGCGATCGCGGCTGCGCTGCTGTTCTTCGACGGGCAGGCGATGGGTATCGGCGTCGGATCCATGCAGCGGCTGGCAGTCCTCCCGCTGCCGCTGTGGGCGTGCTGCGTCGGTACCGGCCTGCTTGCGGGGCACCTGAACGCGCTGGCGGACGACCTGTCAGCGGGCGACGTCGGCCAGCGGTACCTGGCAGACCCGGCGCACGGTCCCTCCCTTGTGGACGGTAGTCACCGCGGGCCGCAGCCGGCGCTGGTCTGCGGGCTCAACCACCGCTTCGTCGACGGCCGCGTCAGCGCCCTCGGCGCCAGCTCGCTGGAGGCGGGCCTGGCGCCCGGCCCCGCGCCTGCCGCGTCGAGCTTCGCGACGCCAAAGGAGGATGATTCGTCGCGTGGAGCTTGAAGCCTTCGAACTGGTGATGCTGCGCCGTCCGGCGAGCCCGCGCGAGTACGACGACGAGACCGCCGCCCGGATCCAGCGCGAGCACCTGGCGTTCCACGCGGCGCTACGGGAGACCGGCGAGGTGGTCACGAACGGGCCGGTGCTCGACCAGCGGGACGAGGGGCTGCGCGGCCTGACGTTCTACCGGACCGGCTCACTCGAACGCAGCAGGGAGCTGGCCGAGCAGGACCCGGCGGTACGCGCCGGGCGCCTGGAGGTCGAGGTGATGAGCTGGTGGTGCCCGGCCGGAACGATGCTGCGCCCGGGCAGGGCGTTCACGGTCCCCGACTCCTGAACCGCCGGTACCCTTGACGGCGTGCACCGGCCGACGATCGCCGCTCCTCCCCGCGCCTAGCGGGGCGGTGACCTGAGCGCGTCGGGCCGGTACGGCAGGCGCGCCGCTACCACCTAGCCGGGCACCTCCCCGCCTCCGCGACCCCTTCCCTCCCAGTCGCAGGAGCGCGATTCTATGTCTGCCGTTCAACCGGCGTTGGTGGCTGCCCGCCACCGGACCGCCGGCCTGTTGCACCTGACCATGTCCGGCCTGCTGCTCGGGACCGGAGGGCCGACCGGACGACTGCTGACCCGGGACACCGGGCTGTCCCCGGTGGCCGTCGCGGGGTACCGGTTGGCACTCGGTGGGCTGCTCATCATCGGGTACCTCGTCGCCGGCGGCGGTCGAGCGCCGCGCGGACGGGCGGCGTGGGTACGCGTCGCGGTCGTCGGGGCGCTGGCCGCCGGGTACCAGGCGTGCTACTTCGCCTCGGCCGCGTTGACCTCGGTCAGCCTGGCAACGCTGGTGGCCATCGGGGCGCTGCCGGTACTCGTGGCCGTGCTGGAGGGTCTGGCCGGGCGGCGAAGCGGTACTGCGCGGCGCCGCACCGACCCGCGGACCCTCGGCGCCGCCGGCCTGGCCCTGGCCGGCCTCGGCCTGCTCGTCGGCGTGCCGTCGGGCAGGTTCGGCACCGGCGCCACGCTGGCCAGCGCCGGCCTCGCAATCGGCGCCGCGGCCGGCTTCGCGGCCGTCAGCTTGCTCGGCGCCCGGCCGGTCCCGGGGCTGGGGGACCCGGCCACCACCGGCTTCGGCTTCGCCCTCGGCGGCCTTGTCCTGCTGCCGGTCGCCGGGCTCACCGTCGGGGTGGGCTTCCGGCCGGCCGCGTCCGCGCTCGGCCTGCTGCTGGCGCTCGCCATCGCGCCGACGGCCGCGGCGTACACGCTCTACTTCCGGGGGCTGCGCAGCATCAGCCCCGTCGTCGCGGCCGTCATGACGCTGCTCGAACCGCTCACCGGCGCGGTGCTGTCCGCGCTGGTGCTGGGGGACCGGCTCGGCCCCGCCGGGTTGGCCGGGGCGGTGCTGCTGGCCTCGGCCGTGGTGCTCGCCGCGGTCGCGCGGCCGGCGGCTGCGTAGCTGGCCGGCGGCGTAGCTGCCGGCGGCCGCCGGCCCGGACCAGCCGGGCCGGCGACCGCCCGATCCGGTCAGTGGCTGTAGTCCAGCCACGTCCCGGCCGGGCGCTGCTGCTGTGGCCCGCGCCGGGAGTAGTCGCACACGCCGGTCGGGAACGCTGCGCGCAGTTCGGCCTTCTGCGCGTCCGTGAACACCACGGGGTACCCGGTGAAGTCCAGCGGCTTCAGCGCGCACTTGAGTACCGGCATGGCCAGCGGCTCGCCCGCCACCAGCCGGGTGTTGGCGGCGACCGGGAACAGGCTGGCGCAGGTACCCGTGCCGCCGTAGCTCAGCGACTCGTGCACCAGGGTGCCGCTGTTCTGGAAGCAGCCGTCGGTGATGTCCGCCGGCCTGTCCGCCGCTACCTTCACTGACAGCGGCCGCTGCGAGTGGTCCGCGTCGATCGCGGTCAGCCACCGGTCAATGGCGGCCAGCTCGTAGACGCTCGCGGCGACGACCGTGGACAGTCCATTCTCGACGATCACCTGGTTGGCGACGGTACCGGCGGCGGTCATCCGAGCGCGCATCACATAGGACCACTCGGTGGTGTGGATGTCGTTGCCGAATCCGGCCAGGTCCAGGTCGATCCGCTGGTCGATGACGGCGGTACCGGCCAGCCCCTGCCCGCCGCTGTTGACGAGGTCGTCGCGGTAGGACGCGGCCAGCGCCTTCGGATCGGCCTCGGTCCGCTGCGGTACCAGCTTGCCGGTGTAGTCGAACCCGCCGACGTGGGCGTTGAGGTCGGCGAACTGTTGGGCGGTGATCCGCCCGTCGAGCAGCGCCTGCAGCCCGTACTGGACGCCGACGTTGTCCATCGGACTCCGGGCGAACCCGGTGCGCGGGTCGCGGCCGAGCTGGTTCACGTACTGCTCGGCGGCCGAGCACTTCACGCCGTCCGGGTTGGTGACCGGGTCCCAGCGCAGCGCGACCGGGATCGACGGGTCGCAGCTGTCGGTCGCGGTGACCCGGTTGGCGAACGTGGCGTCCCAGGACAGGCAGCTGTCGTAGGACCGGAAACCGGCCACGGCCAACTGCTGCGCGGCGGTGAACCCGTTGCCGCCCGCCCCGAAGAAGGTGTTCAGCAGTCGGCAGTCGGTGACCGGGCCGGTGGTGGTGAACGGGTCCGGGAACGAGACGCCCGGCACGATCCCGTCCAGGATGCCCGGGTACTGGTCGGCGATGTCGTACTGCTGGATGGCGCCGCCCGAGCCGCCCCAGCCGATGGTGTGCGCGACCGGACCGTACTCCTCGACGAAGTGCTCCTTAACCATCATCGCCGCCTCGGCCGAGATGATGGTGCTGCAGTTGTTGTTCAGCACGTTGAGCGTGGACGAGGCGACCGCGTAGCCCTGCGCGAGGAACAGGTCGTTGACCACGCCACCGGTCGCGGTGCCCTGGTGGAAGCCGGCGTCACAGCCCCCGCCGAACGTGTAGACCAGCCGGCCGTTCCAGTTCGCGTCCGGGCGCCACGGCACGGGGGTTGTACCGTCGTCGAGCGCGGCGATCTGGTACACCGCGCGGTCGATGGTGCCCTGCTCCAGGCGCACGATGTAGGGCACGGCGCGCCCGCCGACGAACGCGGTGGCCAGACCGGCCGGGCGCGATGCGGGATCGGCCAGCGGGAGGAACAATCCCGCGGTGTTCTTGTAGAGGTACGAGACCTGGGTGGGCGCGGCGCACAGCGGCGGGTTGGCGCTCGGCAGGCCGAACGCCTTCGTCTGGCAGATGAACGGCGTCTGCTGCGGCCCGGAGAACACCGGGCCGTTGATGCTGTGGTTGTCCACCCGCAGGTCGGCGTGGCGGTGGCCGGCGCTCGCGGTGACCCGCTGCGGGCCGGTGGACAGGCCGGTGACCAGCGCGAGCCACGAGCCGTCGGGCTGCGCGTGCGGTACCGCGCCGGCCGGCCGTCCGTCAACGGTCAGCGTTGGCGGGTCGCTGGCGTTCGCGATGCGCACGAGGACATCGCCGCCACTGAGGAGTTCGGGTCGGGGGTTGGACACGGACGTGATGGACAGGTCGTCACCGCGCTGGTCGGGTTCGGCGGCGAACGCGGACGCCGAGGGCCCGAGCAGGACGACCGGGGACAGTGCGGCAACGGCGAGAAGGCCGGCGGATCGTCTCATGAGGCTCCCCTTTGAGTCGCTCACCCGCGACCCTACGGCCGGGTAACCTCCGGTGTCGAGATCGACAATCCCTACTCTGTGCCGCCCGGTGGCCGCCCGGTCAAGATTTTCCGCGGGCCGTGTCGAAATCGCGCGGGGCCGTTCGAGGAGGGGGTGACGGGCTACCTAAACCTCGAACGGAGAGCAACGATGACGCAGAACATTCTGACCCGCGACGGCGCGGCCGGTACCGGGTGCGACCCGGCCACCCGGGTGACGAAGTCCCTGCTCGGGTACGGCGTGATCGCCGGCCCGGTGTGGGTCGCCGCATCCGTGGCCCAGGCGCTGACCCGGGACGGCTTCGACCTGCGCCGGCACGAGTGGAGCCTGCTGGCCGACGGGCACCTGGGCTGGATCCAGGTCGCCAACTTCATCCTCGCCGGGCTGATGGTCCTCGCCACGGCCGCCGGGCTGCGCCGCGCCCTGGCCACGCCGGGCGGCCAGGGCTCCCGGTGGGTACCGCGCCTGCTGGCCGGGTACGGGCTGGGCCTGGTGGGCGCCGGCATCTTCCGGGCCGACCCGGCGCGGGGCTTCCCGGCCGGTACCCCTGACGGGCCGGGGGCGGTGAGCTGGCATGGCATGCTGCATCTGGTGACGGCGATGATCGGCTTCGGTTGCCTGATCGCCGCGTGCGTCGTGCTGTACCGGCGGCTGTCCGCCGAGGGCCGGCGCGGATGGGCGGCCTACTCGCTGGGTACCGGCGTGGTCTTCCTGGCCGGTTTCGCCGGGGTCGCCTCCGGCTCCGCCAGCGTCGCCATCAACCTGGCCTTCACCGGCTCGGTCCTGCTCGCCTGGGCCTGGGTCTCGGCCGTGTCCGTGCGCTACTACCGGTCCGCCAACTGAGGAATCGACAGAGACAGGAGACGACGATGCGTTATCTGGTACTGCTCCAGGCGGCCCAGCCCGACGGCCCGCCGCCCGCGGAGCTGATGGAGGGGATCATGCGGCTCGGCGCGGAGGCCACCCAGGCCGGCGCGCTGCTGGACACGGCGGGCCTGGCGCCCAGCGCGGCCGGCGCCATGGTCGGTGTCGTCGGCGGCCGGCTGACCGTCACCGACGGCCCGTTCGCCGAGGCCAAGGAGATGATCAGTTACGCGCTCTACCAGGTGCGGTCCAAGGAGGAGGCGGTCGAGTGGACGTCCCGCTTCGTCCGCCTGCACCAGGAGACGTGGCCGGGCTGGGAGGGCGAGGCGAAGGTGCTGCGGGTGTTCGGACCGGAGGATTTCGCGCCGGACGGCATGCCGTCGGCCTGACGTTCCACACGCCCGCCGGGGTCGGTCCGCGAGGGCCGGCCCCGGCCGCGAGTGGGCGCCGCCTGACGGCGCTCCGACAAGCTACGCGGCGTGGTTGGATCGGGTGCGTGACCGAGCCGCGCACCGAGGCCGCCCGCCGGGCCGTCGAGGCCGTGTGGCGCATCGAGTCGCCGAAGCTCATCGCCGGCCTGGCCCGGCTGGTACAGGACGTCGGGCTGGCCGAGGAGCTGGCCCAGGACGCCCTGGTGATCGCGCTGGAGCAGTGGCCGGAGGCGGGGGTACCGGCCAACCCGGCCGCCTGGCTGACCGCGACCGCCAAGCACCGGGCCATCGACCTGGTGCGCCGCCGCGGCCGGTACGCGGACAAGCTCGCCGAACTGGGCCGCGAGCAGACGGAGCGCGAGGTCGGCGGCGACGGTACCGAGGAGCTGATCGCCGCGCTGGACGGGCACATCGACGACGATCTGCTGAGGCTCATCTTCACCACGTGCCACCCGGTGCTCACCACCGAGGCCCGGGTGTCGCTGACCCTTCGGCTGCTGGGCGGCCTGTCCACCGCCGAGATCGCCAGGGGGCTGCTGGTACCCGAGCCGACCGTCGGCCAGCGCATCTCCCGCGCGAAGCGCACGCTGGCCGCCCGGGGCGTGGCGGTCGAGCTTCCGCGACCGGAGCAGATGGCCGACCGGCTGGGCTCGGTACTGGAGGTCATCTATCTGATCTTCAACGAGGGGTACACCGCGACCGCCGGAGGCGACTGGATGCGCCCCGCGCTGGCGGAGGAGGCGCTGCGGCTGGGTCGCGTGCTCGCCGGCATCCTGCCCGACCAGCCGGAGGTGCACGGCCTGGCCGCCCTGATGGAGATCCAGGCATCCCGGATGCGCGCCCGTACCGGTCCGGACGGCGAACCGGTCCTGCTGCTCGACCAGGACCGGCGGCTGTGGGACCGGCTGCTCATCCGGCGGGGGCTGGCCGCCCTGGAGCGGGCACAGGAGCTGGGCGGCGCGTACCTGCCGTACACCCTGCAGGCGGCGATCGCGGCGTGCCATGCCCGGGCATTGACGGCCGGGGAGACGGACTGGGCCGAGGTCGCCGCGATCTACGCGGTACTCGCCCGGGTCTCGCCGTCGCCGGTGGTGGAGCTCAACCGCGCGGTCGCGGTCGGGATGGCGCTCGGCCCCGAGGCCGGGCTGCGGCTGGTCGAGCCGCTGCTGGCCGACCCGACCCTCGACGGGTACCCGCAGTTGCCGGCCGTGTACGCGGACCTGCTGGCCAGGCTCGGGCGCGGCGAGGCGGCGCGGCGGGAGTTCAGCCGGGCCGCCGGGCTGACCCGCAACGCGGCCGAGCGCGAGCTGTTCCTGCGCCGGGCGGCCGAGTGAGCCTCAGGCGGCTCGCAGCGCGTCCACGGCGAGCCCGACGATCTCGTCCTCGATCGCCGGGCGGGCGCGCAGGTGCGGGATCAGCACCAGGTTGTTGATCAGCGCGACGGCCGCGTGCACGACGACCCGTCCCTCGACCTGGCCGACCGGCAGCAGCCGCGCCCACTCGTCGAGGTAGTCGCGCTGCACCCTGCGGGCCGCGTGCCGCTGCTGCTCGGACAGCCGGTGCGCCTCGCCGAACAGCAGCCCGGGCAGGCCGTCCGGGCGCAGCGCCGGCCGCACGTAGGAGCGGACCACCGGCTCGAGCGCGGCGGCCGGCGGGCCGGCGCCGGCCAGCGCCTGGGAAAGCCCGAACCGCAGCGTCTCGCGGCCCCGGTCGAGGACCGCCAGCAGCAGTTCGCCCTTGCTGGCGAAGTGGTTGTAGACCGCCGGTCCGGAGATCCCGGCCGCCGCCCCGATCGCCTCCATGGTCACCGCGTCGAACCCGCTCTCCGCGAACAGCTGGCCGGCGGTGACCAGCAGGACCTCGCGCCGCGAGGCCGGGGCGGCCGCCGCCGGGCGGCGGGGCGCCGGTACGGGCGCGGGGCCGGGGGACGGCAACCGGGGCGTGCCGGACACGGCCGTGGCGACCCGGACCAGGAGCTCCGCCATCCGGGGCCGGGCCAGCACCACGCTGTGCTCGGTGGGGCTGCCGAGGACGGCGAGCACCGCCCAGGTCAACAGGTCGGCGTCGGAGGGCGTCAGCTCGGGCCGGGCCGCCCGCAGCGGAGCCTCCAGCCGGCCGGCCAGCAGCCGCAGCCGGCGCCGGACCCGCGCGCGCTGGTCGCTCGACAGGTCGCGGGCGTGCCGGTGCCACAGCGGACCACGGTCACGCCGCTCGACGGCCCGGTGGGCCAGGGCGCGCAGCACCGCGTCCAGCCCGTCCGGCGCGGCCCCGCCCGCGACCGCGAGGTAGTCGTCGATGACCGCGAGGACGGCGGCGCACAGCAGATCCTGCTTGCCGGAGAAGTGCCGGTACAGCGCGCCGGCCGTGATGCCGACCGCGGACGCGATGTCCTCCATGGCCACCCGGTGGTAGCCGTCGCGGTGGAACAGCACGACGGCGGCGTCGACGATCAGCGCCTTGCGGTTGCGGGGCCGGGTCCGGGCAGCGGGCGCCCGCGCCGCGGTCACCGCCTCGCCCACCATCCGGCCAGCCTAGCAAGCTAACGTGTGGTCACCTCCACATCGGGCGTCAATGCCTTGACATCCAGGCGTACCCGGGAGAAAAGTGAAGGAGCATTAATGCCGGTACGGGAGGTCCGATGAGCGTGGACGCGTCCGTCGTCGGCCGGCGGTTCGCCCAGCACACGGTCGAGGTGGAGCGTGGCCGGCTGCGGTTCTTCGCCCGGGCGACCGGGCAGTCCGACCCCGCCTACACCGACGTCGGGGCGGCCCGCGCGGCCGGCCACCCGGACCTGCCGGTACCGCCGACGTTCCTGTTCTGCCTCGAGATGGAGCGGCCCGACCCGTGGGACTTCGTCGCGGAGCTGGGCGTCGACCTGCGCACGATCCTCCACGGTGGACAGTCGTTCGACTACCACGCGATGGCGTACGCGGGCGACCGGTTGACGTTCGCCAGCAGCATCACCGACGTGTACCAGAAGAAGAACGGTGCGCTGACCTTCGTCGAGCGCACCACGGACGTCACCCGCGACGGCGGTCCGGTCGCCCGGCTGGCCGCCACGGTTGTGCTGCGCCGGGTCGGGGAGTCCGCGTGAAGGTCGGCGACACCGTGACGCTCGACGCGCCGCGCATCACCCGCACCGTGCTGGCGCTGTACGCCGGCGCCTCGGGCGACCACAACCCGGTGCACATCGACATCGACGCCTGTCACGCGGTCGGCATCCCGGACGTCTTCGCGCACGGCATGCTCTCCATGGCCTACCTCGGCCGGCTGCTGACCGGCTGGGTACCGCAGGAGCGGATCCGGTCCTACACCGTGCGGTTCTCCGCGATCACGCCGGTCAACTCGCAACCGTCGTGCCGGGGCACGGTGACCAGGATCGAGGACGGCCGCGCGCACCTCGACCTGACGGTGACGCTGCCCGACGGCACGGTGACGCTGCAGGGTTCGGCGGTCGTCGAGGTCGGCCGGTGACCGGGCCGCTGGCCGGGATCCGGGTCGTGGAACTGGGCGGCATCGGCCCGGGGCCGTTCTGCGGCATGCTGCTGGCCGACCTCGGCGCCGACGTCATCCGGGTCGACCGGCCGGAGGAGGCGGGCCGCGAGAGCGAGCACCCGATCCTGCACCGGGGCCGGCGCTCGGTCGTGCTCGACCTCAAGGACCCGGCCGGCGCCGCCGTCGCGCGCCGGCTGATCGCCAGCGCCGACGCGCTCGTGGAGGGATTCCGGCCGGGCGTGACCGAGCGGCTCGGGCTCGGCCCGGACGACTGCCTCGCGGACAATCCCCGGCTGGTCTACGGCCGCGTGACCGGCTGGGGGCAGGACGGGCCGCTGAGCCGAGAGCCGGGGCACGACATCAACTACATCGCGCTGGCCGGCGCGCTGGGGGCGATCGGCCCGGCCGGCGGCGATCCGGTCGTGCCACTGAACCTGCTGGGCGACATGGGCGGCGGCGGCCTGCTGCTGGCGCTGGGCATCTGCGCCGCCCTGGTGCATGCGCGGCAGACCGGCCGGGGTCAGGTGGTGGACGCGGCGATGACCGACGGCGCCGCGCTCCAGCTCGCCCTCGTACACGGCCTGCTGGCCACCGGGCGGTGGAGCGACCGGCGCGGTACCAACGTGCTCGACGGCGGCGCGCCGTTCTACCGGACGTACCGGTGCGCGGGCGGCGGGTACGTGGCGCTCGGCTGCATCGAGCCGCCGTTCTACGCCAACGCGCTGCGGGTGCTGGGGCTGTCCGGCGACCCGCTGTTCGCCGACCAGTTCGACACCGCGGCGTGGCCGGCGATGGGCGCGCGGCTGGCCGAGGTCTTCGCGGGGCACGACCGCGACGAGTGGACCCGGCGCTTCGACGGCCAGGGCGGCTGCCTGACGCCGGTACTCGACTTCGCCGAGGCGGCCGCGCACCCGCACAACACGGCGCGCGGAACGTACACAGTGGACAGTCAGGGGCATCCACGCCCGGGTACCGCGCCGCGGTTCTCGGGTACCCCGGCGGGGGCGCCGGGGCCGGCCCCGGTCATCGGCGCGCACACGGCGGAGGTACTGGCGGAGATCGGGGCCGGATGACCATCGAGATCACCGGTGCGCAGCAGTGGGACGCCTGGCAGGCCGGGGTACTGCCACCGGTCGAGAAGGTACGCGACGGGCTGTGGTCCGTGCCGGTACCGATCCCGGACAACCCGCTGCGGTACGTCCTGGTGTACGCGCTGGAGTCCGACGACGGGCTGGTACTGGTCGACGCCGGCTGGGACGACGACGCCTCCTGGCAGGCGCTGATCGGCGGCCTCGCCGCGATCGGCGCCCGGATTTCCGACGTGCGCGCCGTGCTGGTGACCCACTTCCACGCCGACCACCTGGGGCTCGCCGGCCGCGTCCGGTCCGGCTCGGGCGCCTGGATCGCGCTGCACCGGCTGGACGCGCAGGCCGCGACGGACCTCGGCCGGCACTCCGGGCGGCTGGTCGACGGGCTGCGCCGGCACCTCGAACGGCACGGCGCGCCGGACGCCGAAGTGCGCCGCATCGTGGAGCGCACAGAGGTCGACCGGTTCACCGGTACGCCGGCGCCGGACGTGCTGCTCGAGGACGGCGAGACGGTCAAGGTACCCGGGCACAGCCTGCGGGTGGTGTGGACGCCCGGGCACAGCCCCGGTCACAGCTGCTTCTACGAGGCCGACCGGCGGCTGCTGTTCTCCGGGGACCACGTGCTGCCCAGGATTACGCCGCAGATCGCGGTGTTCTCCCGGTCGGCCGGCGACCCGCTGACCGACTTCCTGCGCTCGCTGGACCGGCTCGACCGGTACGACGTGGACGAGGTGCTGCCCGCCCACGAGTACCGGTTCCGGGGGCTGCCCGAGCGGGTCGCGGGCATCGCGCGGCACCACGCGCGCCGCATCGCGCAGGTGCACGCGGCGGTCCGCGAGGCGCCCGGGCGCACCGCGTGGGACCTGGCGCGGGTGCTGCCGTGGTCGCGGCCGTGGAGCGGGATCGACGGGGTGGGGCGGCAGTTGGCGATGGCCGAGACGCTCGCGCACCTGGTGCTGCTGGAGGGCCGAGGTGAGGTCCGGAACTCCGGGGACGCGCCGCTGCGCTGGTACCCGCGAGACCCCCAAGGGTAGGTCCCGACCCGCCGTAGAGGAAATATATAGGCGGCCGCTACAGACTTCCGGTCGGGGAGGCGCATAGGCGCAGCAGGAAGCAGGTCCTTGGCCGTGACCACCGAACAGTTCGACGCGATCGTGGTGGGGGGCGGCCAGGGTGGCCTCACCTGCGCCGCGTACCTCGCCGTCACCGGGCACCGGGTGCTCGTCCTGGAGCAGCACACCATCGCCGGCGGCAACGCGCAGGTGTTCCGCCGGCGGGGCCGGTTCGAGTTCGACGTCGGCACCCACTACGTCGGCGACTGCGGACCCTACGGGGTGGTGCGCCGCGTCTACGAGGGGCTCGGGCTCGCCGACCGGATCACCTTCCGGGAAATGGACCCGGACGGCTTCGACCGGATCGTGCTGCCCACCGCGGACCTGCGGGTACCGGTCGGGTGGGACGCCTACCGCGAGCGCCTGACCGCCATCGCGCCGGACGAGGCCGAGGGCATCCGCGAGTTCGTGGACCTGTGCGCGGGCGTCTACGGGCGGCTGCGCCGGCTGCTGCTCGGTTCGCTCGATCCCAGCCCCCGCCCCGTCGCCGGGCAGCTGCCGCTGCGCGCACTGTCCACAATAGACGTGGCGATGCGCAAGGCCGGGCTGTCGGCGCGCACCCGCACGCTGCTGGCCGCCCAGGCGGGCAACTACGGCCTCGGCCCGACCGACGTGTCGGTCTCCGCGCACGCCACCGTGCTGGGCAGCTACCTGTCGGGCGCCTACTACCCGGAGGGCGGCGGGCAGGTGTTCGCCGCCACCCTGATCGAGGCGATCGAGGCGCACGGCGGCGAGGTGCGCACCCGCAGCCTGGTCGAGCGGATCCTGGTCGCCGACGCCGGCGTGAGCGGCGTGCGGCTGGTCGACGGCCGGGTGCTGAGGGCCCCGGTCGTGGTGTCCAACGCGGACTACCGGCGCACGGTACGCGACCTGGTCGGCGCGGAGCACTTCCCGGCTGCCTACGCGCAGCGGGCCGAGCAGTCCACCATGGGCCTGCCGCTGGCCATCCTGTACCTGGCCCTGGAGCCGGGCGCCATCGCGCCGCTGTCGACGAACATCTGGTGGTACGACACCGACGACATCGACGCGGTCTTCGAGGAGTTGCACGCCGGCGACATGGACGTGCCGAGGTGGGGCTTCATCAGCTCCGGCTCGGCCAAGAGCGGTACCGGGGCCGACCACCACACCGTCGAGGTGATGACCTTCTGCCCCCGGGAGTGGGCCGCTTGGGACGGCGGCGACGAGTCCACAATGGACTACGGGTACCGGCGGGACGAGCGGTACCTCGCCCGCAAGGCGCGGCTGGAGGAGTCGCTGTTCGCGATCGCGGAGCGGGCCCTGGGCCCGCTCGCCGGCCGGGTACTGCACCGCGAGGTGGCCACGCCGATGACCCAGCTGCGCTACGCCCGGTCCAGCGGCGGCTTCCCGTACGGCATCGGCTCAACGCCGCGCCAGTCGGGCGGTCGGCGGCCGTCGCACGACACGGCGGTACCGGGGCTGTTCCTCGTCGGTGCGAGCACGGAGAGCGGCTTCGGCATCGTGGGCGCCACGATCGGCGGGGTGCGCTGCGCATCGGCGATCACCGGTGAACCGCTGCTCGCGGAGGCGTACGCGGGCAAGGTGCTGGGCGACACCGCGCGGCTGCCTGAGCGGCCGGCCGGCTGGGATCCGGTACTGGCCAGCCGGGGCAGCCGGGCGACCCGCCACCCGCGCCGGGCCGCTGCCTGACCAGCGGGGGCGGCGGCTCGACGAGGAACGCCGCTCAACTCGCCGCGAGCGCCACCTTGTCGGTCTTGCCGTTAGCGTTGAGCGGCATGGACTCCAGCGGGATGCAGCGCGCCGGTACCTTGTACGGCTCGATCTGCTCGCGCAGCCGGTCCAGCAGCTCGTCCGCGCCGAGGTCGGTCACCGCGTAGAGTATCGCGTCGGGCCGCTCGGCGCTCGGCGGCAGCACGGCCGCCGCGCGCACCCCGGCCACCCGCAGCGCCGCCGCCTCCACCTCGGTCGCGCTGACCCGGAAACCGCGCGACTTGTAGATGTCGTCGCGCCGGCCGCTGAAGTACAGGTACCCGTCCTCGTCCAGCCAGCCGTAGTCGCCGGTGTGCAGCTCGGGGAACAGACCCTCGGCGCGGCGGAAGCGCTGCGCGGTCAGCTCCGGGCGCCGCCAGTACCCGGCCATCACGTGCGGGCCGCGGACCACCAGCTCGCCGAGGGTACCGGCGCGTACCGGCCGGCCGGCGTCGTCCACGACCACCACCTCGGTACCGGGCAGCGGCCGGCCGCAGGCGCCCGGGCGGCGCAGGTCCTCGTCGGGCGGCATGATGGCGACCCGCTTGCACTCGGTGAGCCCGAACATCAACTGCACCCTCAGATCGGGCAGGTGCTTGCGCAGGATGTCGAGGGTACGGGTGGGCATGGCAGCGCCGGTGTTGGTGAGCAGCCGCAGCGGTACCGTGCCGCCGAACCGGTCCAGCAGCACGGCCAGGGACGCGGCCAGCGACGGTACCGCCGCCAGCACGGTCGCCCCGGACGTGCGAAGGCTGCGCAGCAGCACGGGCCCGGTGTCGGCCGCGCGGCCCAGGTGCACCGACGCCCCGCCGAGGGCGGCCAGGAACAGCTGGTAGAGCCCGTAGTCGAAGGACAGCGGCAGCGGGCAGTAGACGACGTCGCCCGGCCGGTACCCGAGCTGGGACTGGATGGCGGTCGCGGCGAAGGCGACCTGCTCGTGGGTGGACACCACCGCCTTGGGCAGGCCGGTGCTGCCCGAGGTGTAGATAAAGCACACCGGGTCCACGGCCAGCGGACCCGGGCCGCCCGGCGGTGGGGGCGCCGACGCGCACTCCCGGGCGGCGTCCACACAGGACAGTGACGCAACGCCGCGATCGGCGGCGAGGGCGCGGGAGGCCAGGTTGTCCGCGATGACCAGCGTCGGTCGCGCGTCGTCCAGCACGTGCGCCAGTCCGTGCCCGGCCACCTGCTCGTGCAGGATCACGAACACCGCGCCGACGCGCGAGCAGCCGTACACCAGCGGGGCGTGCAGCGGGTGCACCGGGGCCGCGACGACCACGCGGTCGCCCCGGCGCACGCCGCGCGCCGCGAGCCACCCGGCGACCTCGCGGCTGGCGGCGGCCAGGCCGGCGTAGTCACGCCGGTGGTCGGCCATCGCGACCGCGGGCGCGCCGGGGTCGGTCGCGGCGGCCGCGTCCAGCAGGTCGTGCAGCAGCACGGACATCAGTCCCCTCGGGTGTCCACAGTGGCCAGGCAGAGGTACTTCAGCGAGGGTTCGTAGTCGACCAGCGCGATGCGTCGTGCCCGCGTCCGGGAAAGCTCCTCGGCCAGCGCGCTCCACACCGCCGTGCAGAGTTGGTCGCGTGGCGCCTCGACGACGCGGTGGCCGGTCACCGGTCCGACGTGCGGGCCGGCGATCACCAGGTCGACGCCCCGGCCGGCCAGGGCCGCGTCGACCGCCGCGCGGACGGCGCCGGGCGCCACCTCGCAGGCGTCCGGGAGCAGGTCGAGGCGGGCGCCGGCGGCACCGGGCACGGCGGACAGCAGCAGCCCGACCGCGTGGTCCGCCGTCGTGTCGAGGTCGTCCAGGCCCGGGTCCTCGAACGGCACGGACGACTGGTCCAGCGCGACGACGAGGATGCGGGACAGGCCCGGGTGGGCCCGCGCGATGCGCAGCGCGCTGAAGGGTGCAAGCCGGCCCCGGTCGGACACCCCGAAGACGAGGGCATCGGCGTCGTACCGGTGCGCGTAGCTGCCGGACAGCGACAGGAACGGGTCGCTGTCCGGTACCGCGTGGGCGCCGATCACCAGGTCCAGTGGCCCGTCCGCCTGGTGTGGCGCGGCCACCGCGCAGGTCATCGAGCTCACCGAGTTGCGGTTGCCGCCCAGGTACCGGTGGGGTGCTACCGGTACCCGGTAGGGGGACAGCCGCTCGCCCCAGTACCCGAGCAGCCGCTGCGCCGCCTCGGTACCGTCCTGCGCGCCGAAGACCGTGTGCCGCACCGCGTCCAGGCTCAGCGTCACCCGTGCTCCCCGTGGTAGCGGAACACCATCGCGGAGAAGGTCGCGCCCAGCCCCACGCTGGCCATCAGGTACCGGTCGCCGGGCCGCAGCAGGTCCTGCTCGACGGCGGCGGCGTAGTTGAGGAACGGATCGGCGCAGAACGAGTGCCCGGTCACCGGCACGTTGTCCAGGAAGATGCGCTGATGCGGGAAATCCAGCAGCTGGGCCAGGCCGGCCCAGGAGATGCGGTTGACGTTGTGCGGCAGGATCAGGTCCACATCGGACAGTGCGAGGCCGGCCCGCTCGGCGGCCAACGCCATCACACCGGCCAGGGCGCCGGGGTACATGCGTTGGAAGGCCGCCCGGGTCTCGTGCGACACCGACCGGAACTCGCCATGCGTCCGGGTGGCGTAGGACAGCAGTTGGTCGCCGGTACCGCCGGCGCCGACCAGGCAGGCGGCGGCCGCCTCGCCCATGGCCGTCGGTACCGGCATCAGCTCGGTCACGTGCCGGTAGGTCTTCTCGCCGGTGAGCACCAGCGCCAGGGCGTCGGGTGCCTCGCCGGCCAGCAGCCGTCCGGCCAGGTCGACGGCCAGCAGCCCGGAGGCGCAGGCGTGCTGGGTCACCGCGAAGGCGACCGCGTGCTCCAGCCCGAGCGTGCGCCGCGCGTCCAGCAGCGGGTTGACCGAGTACGGCCCGGTCGGCTGGATGGTGCGGGCGTGGATGACGTAGCGGATGCGGTCCGCGACGCCGGTCAGCGACTCAAGCGCCTTGGCGGCCGAGACGAGAAGGTCGGCCACGTGCGCCGTGGGGTCGACGAGGACCTGCTCGAGGCCGTAGAACTTCTGGTACACCCGGACGTCGACGGGGGTCAGGCCGAGTGCCTCGCCGACCGTGGCGATCGGTACCGGCGTGGGCGGCAGGTAGGCGGCGACCTCCACCAGCGTGGTGCCCATCAGGCCGCCGCCGCCCGCAGGTACCCCTGGGCGACGTTGAGCCGCTGGATGTCGCTGGTACCTTCCATGAACTCCATCCCCATCGCGTCACGCCGCCACTTCTCCAGCAGCGGATGCTCAAGCAGCGCGCCCGGGCCGAGTACCCGGGGCAGCACCGCGGTCGCCCGGCGCACCAGCGCGACAGCCTCCAGCTTCGCCAGCGACGCGAGGTGCCCGCGTCCCCGGTCGGCGTCCACCTCGGCGGCCGCCCGGTACAGCAGGTCGCGCACCGCGCCGATGCGCGCCTTCGCCGCGGCCAACTGGGCCGCCTCGGTGCCGGTCAGCTCGCGCCTGCGCTCGCGCACGTACTCGTAGACGGCCGTCGCGGTACCCACGGCCATCGCCCCGACCTGCACGCGTACGTTGTCGAAGGCCCGGATGGCGCCCCACATCCCGCGCCGCATGGTGGTCAGGTGGTTGCCGAGCAGGTTTTCCGGCGCGACCGGCACGTCGTCGAAGTCCAGTTGGCCGATCTGCGCGCCGCGCAGGCCCAGCATGTCCAGCGTGCCTGCCCGCAGTCCCGGCGCGGGCGCCTCGACGAGCAGCGCGCGGATCGACGCGGGGGAGGCGCCGGTGCGGGCGAACACCACGCCGACCGAGCCGCGCGCGGCGTTGCCGATGTACCGCTTGGCGCCGCTGAGTAGGTAGCCGCCGGCGCCGTCCGGCCGCAGCGCGGCCGCCATCCGCATGGCGTCGCTGCCCACAGTGGGCTCCGTGATGGCGCAGAAGGCCCAGGTACGGCCGCCGGCCAGGGCCGCGCGGAACCGGTCGCGCCGGACGTCGTCGGCGAGCAGATCCACGACGGTACCCGCGACGGACGGCCCGGGGCAGGCGAGCGTGACCCCGGCGTCGCCCCGGGCCGCCTCGACCATCCCGACCACCAGTTCCAGGCAGCGTCCCCCCGAGCGCCGCTCGGGGGGCATGCTGAGCCGGTGGACCGCGCGCACCGCGGCGGTGTCCAGGTACCGGCGTGCCTCCGCGGGCGCCGCGTCAACGGCCATCGCCAGCGCCCGCAGCCCGTCCGCGTGCTCGCGCACCTCGTCCCGCAGCCGGCGCAGCCGGTCGTCGAGCTCCACTCAGGACTCCCAACCGTGGTCGGTCGGCCCGCCCGGCGCCCACGCCTCTCTGACGAGCGCGGCGACGTGCAGGCACCGCACCGGGTGGTCGCGCAGGAACCCGGACCCGCCGAACATCGTGGCGACGGTGAGGTCGGCCCGGTCCAGCCGGGCGTGCAGCCAGTCCCCGGCGTCCGGACAGTCCACTATGGACGGACCCGCGGTACCCAGCGCGTGGCGGCAGGTCTCCAGCGTGGTGGCCACGTCCGCGACGGCCGCCTGGACCAGTTGCCGGGCGGTCAGCGGGGCGCCGTCGGACTGCCGTCCGGCCAGGTGCGTCACGGCCGCGTCGAGCATCCGGCGCAGCAGGCCCAGCCGTACGGCCACCAGGGGCAGGGCGTACCGGGCGCCCTCGGGGCCCGTCCGCCCGGGCCGGGCCCAGCCGTCCAGCCGTACCAGCACAAGGCCCTCGGTCGCGGCCAGCGGATGTGGCAGGACGGTCAGCCCGGCCCGCTCGGCCAGCGCCGTGCTCCCCGCTGGCAGCAGCGTGTACCCCTCCGGGGTCGCCGGTACCGGGGCGGCCGGGTCGAGGATCGCGCGCAGCCCGGCGGCCAGACCGTCCCGGTAGGCAACGCCCTCCACAGTGGACAGATCGGCCGCCGGTACGGCGGTCGCCGCCGTGGCCGTCACCGCACCGGCGTCATCTGCAGGACGTAGTCCGTCAGGCTACGTACCGTCGCGAACACCTCGGGGTTCAGGGAGTCCGCGTCCACCTCGAACTGCGCGTGCTGCTCCAGTTCGATGAGCATCTCCAGCACCCCGGTGGAGTCCAGCCCCAGCTCGGTCAGCTTGGTGTCCTCGTCGAGTACCGGCAGGTCCCTGCCGAGCAGGGTCGCGATGACGGTACGGATCTGTTCGACAACCTGGGCGCGGTCCATCGGCTCGCTCCTGAAGTGGTGGTGGTGCTGGCGGCGTAGCAGGTCAACGGAGTCGTCACGGGTGCGGATCAGGTACGGCCGGTCCTGGTGGTACAGCACCTCCGCCGGGTACCCGTGGCTGAGGAACAGCCCCGGGGAGGCGGACGCGCCGTACGCGCCGCTGCGCCCGATCGCCAGCAGGTCGCCGGGGCGCAGCCGGGGCAGCGTGACGTTGGTGAGGATCGTGTCGCTCGGGGTGCACAGCGGCCCGGTGACCGTCCACTGACCGTCGGGGGAGTCCCCGGCGTCGACCGGCTCCGGTGCGCAGGGATCGGCGGGCAGCGCCCGGACCGGGAAGTTGCGGCGCACGTAGGAGCCGATGCCGCCGGCCGCCATGTGGTGGTTGGTGCCGCCGTCGGCGACCGCGAACCACTGGCCCATCGACCGCTTCACATAGCGGACCCGGGTCACGTAGCTGCCTGAGCGGGCGGTCAGGTACCGGCCGGCCTCGAACAGCAGCCTGGCGTGCGGGTACCGGGCGCGGAAGTCGCCGACCACGCGCGCCATGCCCTCGGCCAGCCGGGCGAGGTCCGGGTCGGACTCGCCATCGAAGTACGCGACACCCAGCCCGCCACCGACATCCACCGCGTCCAGCGGGATCCCTGTCGCCTCGCAGACCCGGCCGGCAAGGTCGAGGTTGCGGGCGGTGTTCTCGACGACCGCGTCCGGGTCGAGGATGCGGGTACCCAGGTAGACGTGTACCCCCGCGAAGTCCAGCCGCGGGAAGCGGTCCGGCAGGCACCCGGCCGCGAGCAGTTGATCCTCGTCGATGCCGAACTGGCGCGGCTTGCCGCCCATGGTCAGCCCGGCGCCGCCGCTCCCGGCGGCGGGGTTGACCCGTACCAGCACGCGCTGCCGCGCGTCCTGCTCGGCGGCCACGCAGGACAGCTCGGCCAGCTCGTCGAACGACTCGACCACCACCGCGTAGACCCCGTTTGCCACGCACGCGGCCAGCTCCTGCGGGCTCTTGCCCGGGCCGAGGAAGATGATGTCGTCCGGATCGACGCCGGCCATCACGGCGGTCCGCAGCTCGACCAGCGAGGAGACCTCGGCGCGGGCGCCGTAGCCGGCCAGCAGGCCGCAGATGCTGATGTTCGGATTGGCCTTCAGCGAATAGAAGATTTCCATCTCCGGCGGCAGCGCGGCGCGCAGTTCCCGGAAGGACTCGGCCAGCACGCAGCTGTCGTAGACGAACAGCGGGGTGCCGTACTCCCGGGCGATCGCGGCCACGGTCGCGGGCGCGATGGTGCCGTCCTGCTGCATGCCTCGTCCGCCTCCCCACGCCGAATGAGGGGAGACTGCACGGGACAGCCATATTGTTTCTATACGCCTGGCTGTCCGGCGCCCGACACCCGTGCCGGACGCAATATAGGAACCCTATAGCTGCCCCCTGCACGCTCGGCGATGTCAATTGGCAGGCGTGTGTTTGGCGCACTCGACTTGGGGGCCCGCGATGGTGCAGAGCTACGGTTCGAGCCTTACCGGAATTGCCGGATACCGTCCCGGGCAGCCCGTCACGAATGATGTGCTGTCGCCGCGCACCACCGTCGCTCCCGAGTGGATCGTCGAGCGGACCGGGATCCAGTCCCGCCACCACGCGTCGGCCGAGGAGGACATCACCACGATGGCCGCCGAGGCCGGCCGCAAGGCAGTCGCCGCCGCCAACCTCGGCGTCGAGGACATCGACCTGGTGATCCTGGCGACCGCGACCCGCCGGCAGCGGATGCCGGGCGGTGGGCCGACCGTGGCCTCGAAGATCGGCCTGCCCCGGGCGGGCGCCTTCGACCTCAACGCGGTCTGCGCCGGGTTCACCTACTCGCTGGCCATGGCTTCCAACGCGGTGCGCACCGGCGACGCCCGGCACGTGCTGGTGGTCGGCGCGGAGCGGACCAGCGAATGGATCAACCCGCAGACTCCGGACACCTTCGTCATCTTCGGCGACGGCGCGGGCGCCGCGGTGGTCTCCCGGTCCGAGCAGAACAACATCGGCCCGGCCGTGTGGGGCAGCGACGGCGCCCGTGCCGGAGTGCTGGGCATGACCGAGTTCGGGCCGGGCGAGGAGTACGTCACCATGGACGGCCCGCTGGTCTACAAGTGGTCCACCGCGAAGATCCCGCCGGTCGCCCGCCAGGCGTGCGAGCGGTACGGGGTGCCGCTGGAGGAGGTCGACTGGCTGGTACCGCACCAGGCGAACAGGCGCATCATCGACACCCTCGCGCGGACGCTGCGGTTCCCCGACGATCGGGTCGCCCGGGACGTGGTCGACACCGGCAACACCTCGGCCGCCTCGGTACCGCTGGCCCTGTCCCGCCTGTACGAGAGCGGCCGGATGTCGCCCGGAGACCTGGTGCTGCTGCTGGGCTTCGGCGCCGGCCTGACCTACTCCGGCCAAGTCATCCGGATGCCTTGAAACCACCGAGATAACACCGACCAGAAGGGACGGTCAGCCGTGACCACCCCCACCATCACCCAGGAAGACGTCTTCGCCGAGATGGACAAGGAGCTGCGCAGGCTGCTCCCCGAGTTCACCGGCGAGATCACCCCGACCTCCACCTTCGAGGAGCTGGACCTCGACTCGCTCACCCGGGTCGACCTGCTGGCCGCGATGGAAATCGCCTTCGACATCGAGGTACCCGACGACGAGGTCGCCAAGGTCGTGCGCGTCCAGGACCTCGCCGACCTGGTGCTGTCGCTGCGCAGCCGCGCCTGACCGTGGACGATCTGCGGGCACTGTCAGTCGGGCAGGAGTCGCTGTGGCTGTTGTACAGGCTGGCCCCGGCGAGTACCGCCTACAACGACGCCGGTGCCGGGCTCCTGGACCCGGTACCCGACGTCGACGCCCTCGCCAAGTCGGTGCGGCTGCTGCTGTCGCGGCACGACCTGCTGCGGTCGGTGTTCGGCGAGTCCGACGGGGTCCCGGGTCGGCTGGTGCGCGGCGGGGACCTGATCGACCTCGAGGTGCGTGACGTGCCCGGCGGCGGCGACGCCGACCTGCGGCGGATGGCCCGCGAGATCGCTCTCACCCCGTTCACCCTGGAGACCGACGGGCCGGCCCGCGTGGTGCTGCTGCGCCGCGAGCGCGACGCGGCCCTGGTGGTCGGCGACCACCACATCGCCACGGACGCCACCTCGCAGTGGCTGATCTGGCGGGACCTGCTCGCGGGTTACCGGCGGTTCGCGGCGGGCCGGGAACCCGACCTGCCGCCGGTCGGCGGCGACTACGACGACTACGTGGCGGCCGAGCGCCGCCTGCTGGCCTCCGCCCGCCGCGCGGAGCTGGAGGACTACTGGCGCGCGGTGTGCGCCGGCGCGGTCGCCGCCGAGCTGCCCACCGACCGGCCGCGTCCGGCCCGGCAGCGGTTCGCCGGCGCGACCCACGCCCGCCGGCTGGACCCCGACCTGGTGGACCGGATCGCCGCCGCCGCCGCGCGGCACGCGGTCACCCCGTTCGCGTTCCTGCTCGGGGTGTTCCAGTCGCTGGTGTACCGGTACACCGGGCAGGAGGACTTCCTGCTCGGCTGCCCGACCACCACCCGGCGCAGCCGGCGCACCCGCGACGTCGTCGGGTACTTCGTCAACGCGCTGGTGCTGCGCGCGAGGTTCGACCGGGGCACCACGTTCGCCGCCGCGGTACAGGCGGCCGGCGAGCAGGTGGTGCAGGGTACCGCGCACGTCGGGTACCCCCTCCCGATGTTGCTGAACCTGCTGGGCCGCATCGCGGGCGCCACGCCGCTGTTCCGGCTCGCGGTCACCATGGTGACGGCGACCCGATTCGACTCCACATTGGACAGACTCGCCGACGGAGAGTCCGATGTGGACGACAGATGGCTGCGTATCGCACCGCTGGACGTGCCCCGGCTGGAGGGCCAGTACGACCTGAACGTCGAGATCACCCGGTCGGCCACCGGCATGACGCTGGTGTTCCGGTACGACACCGACCTGTTCGACGAGGCCACGGTCGCCCGGCTGGTCAGGACCTACGTGCGGCTGCTGGATGTGGCCGTCACCCAACCGTCCACAAAGGTCGGTCGGGTCCCGCTCATGGACGACGCCGAACGCGCCCGCGTGCTGGCGCTGGGCGCGAGCTGATCGGAGGCACCGGCCGTGACACGCAGGGCTGTGCGGGGGATCCTCGCGACCATCGGCGACACCCCGCTGGTGGAGCTGGAGAAGCTGTCCCCGGGCCGGGGCGTGCGGCTGTTCGCCAAGTTGGAGAAGTTCAATCCGGGCGGCAGCGTCAAGGACCGCTCGGCCCTCACCATGCTCCAGGCGAAGATCCTCGACGGCGAACTGGTACCGGGTCGCTCCGTGGTGGTGGAGTCCAGCTCAGGCAACCTAGGCATCGGCATCGCACAGCTGTGCCGGTACTACGGGCTGCGCTTCGTGTGCGTGGTGGACGCGAAGACCACCGAGCAGAACTTGGCGATCCTGCGCGCGTACCAGGCCGAGGTCGAGGTGGTGACCGACCCCGACCCGATCACCGGCGAGTACCTGCCGGTCCGGCTGCGCCGGGTGCGCGACATGCTGGAGCGCATCCCGCACGCCTACTGCCCGAACCAGTACGCCAACCCGCTCAACCCGCAGGCGCACGAGAACACCATGCGGGAGATCGTGGAGGCGCTGGACGGCAGCGTGGACTACCTGTTCTGCGCGACGAGCACGTTCGGCACGATGCGCGGGGCCGCCCGGTACGTGCGCCGGCAGGGGCTGCCGACCGGGCTGGTGGCCGTCGATGCGGTGGGCAGCCTGCTGTTCTCCGACGAGAAGGCCCGGCGGCTCATTCCCGGCCACGGCGCGTCGGTGCGCCCGCCGCTGCTGGACCGCTCGCTGGTCGACGACGTCGTCCTCGTCACCGACCTCGACTGCGTGGTCGCCTGCCGGACGCTGACCACGCGCGAGGGCATCCTCGCGGGCGGCTCCTCGGGCGCGGTGGTGTCCGCCGCGCTGCGGTACGCCGACCGGCTCCCGCCCGGGTCCACCTGCGCTCTGATCTTCCCGGACGGCGGCGACCGGTACCTGGACACCATCTACTCCGACGACTGGGTGTCCCGCCACTTCGGCGAGGTCTCCCACCTGTGGAAGGACCCTTCGGGCAGAGGAGCCGACGAGTGCTGATCATCGGACACGGCGTGGTACGGGACATCCTGACCGGCAGCGAGCGTGACCTCATCGAGGAAGTGCGCGCGGCGTACCTGGCGCACCAGGAGGGCCGCACGGTCGTGCCGCACTCGCTGTTCCTGCGCTTCCCGGACCAGCCTCGCGACCGGATCATCGCCCTGCCCGCCTACCTCGGCGGCGCCGAGCCGGCGGCGGGCATCAAGTGGATCGCCTCGTTCCCGGGCAACCTAGGGGCAGGGCTGCCGCGGGCGAGCGCGGCGATGATCCTCAACTCGCTGGAGACCGGCCAGCCCGAGGCGCTCATCGAGGGCTCGCTGATCTCCGCCAAGCGGACCGCGGCCAGCGCGGCGCTGGCCGCCACCCTGCTGACCGAGGCGGCCACCGGGGTCGGGCTGGTCGGCTGCGGCGTCATCAACCTGGAGATCCTGCGCTTCCTGGCCGCCGCGTTCCCCGGCCTGTCCGAGGTGGTGCTCTACGACACCGAGCCGGCGCGGGCCGAGGCGTTCGCGGTTCAGTGTTCGGCCACGGTACCTACGGCGAAGGTCGTGGTGGCCGCGGGGCGAGACGAGGCGGTCGGCCGGTACCCCCTGCTGAGCATCGCCACGACGGCGACCACGCCGCACATGACGCTGGACGCCGCGGCGCCCGGCGCGGTCGTCCTGCACGTGTCCCTGCGCGACCTGACCGCCGCGACGATCCTGGGCAGCGGCAACGTGGTGGACGACGCCGACCACGTGTGCCGCGAGTCGACCTCGCTCCACCTGGCCGAGCAGGAGACCGGCGGCCGCGCTTTCATCGACGCGAGCATCGGCGAGCTGATCGCCGGCACGGCGACCGTCCGGCCCGCGCCCGACCGGCCGGCGGTGTTCTCGCCGTTCGGCCTGGGCGTGCTGGACATCGCGCTGGCCCGGTTCGTCCGCGCCGCCGCGCAGGAGCAGGGCCTCGGACTGTCCACTCCGGACTTCCTGCCCGGCCCAGCCTGAGCCCGAACCGACGCCCTCGACCCCGCAACGGATCACCCAACGAAGGAGCGACAGATGTCCGACGAGCCGAACTACCGCGTCGTGGTCAACGACGAGGAGCAGTACTCCATCTGGCTGGCCGACCGTGAGCTGCCCGCCGGCTGGCGCGCCGAGGGCACCGAGGGCCCGAAGGCCGACTGCCTCGCCCACATCGGCCAGGTGTGGACGGACATGCGCCCGCTGAGCCTGCGCCGCAGCATGCAGGACGCCGCGAGTCTCTGACGCCTCGGGCGTCCTCGAGTCTCTGACGCCTCCGGCGTCCGTGAGCATTGACGCCCTACCAGTACTAGCCCAGGACAAAGGAGCAGGCATGAACGCCGAACAGCCGGTGCGGCTGCTGCCCGAGTTGATCGCGGAACAGGCCGCCCGCACCCCGAACGCTCTGGCGGTCGTGGACGGGCAGACCCGGATCACGTACCGCGAACTCGACCGCCAGGCCAACCGGCTGGCGTACTTCCTGCGCAGCCAGGGGGTACGGCGGGAGACGCTGGTCGGGGTCTGCCTGTCCCGCTCGACCGACCTCGCGGTGGCGCTGCTCGGCGTCTGGAAGGCCGGCGGCGCCTACGTTCCGCTGGACCCGGCCCACCCGGCCGAGCGCATCCGCTGGGTGGTCGCCGACACCGAAGTCCGGCTGGTACTGGCGGAGGCCACCTCGGCCGGGCTGATCCTCGGTACCGGTGCCCGGCCGGTGTACCTCGACGCGGTGGCCCGCGGCGAGGCGTTGCCCTTCGGCCCGCCGGACTCCGGCGTCACCGCCGACAACGCGGCCTACGTCATCTACACCTCCGGCTCCACCGGGGCGCCGAAGGGCGTCGTGGTGCACCACGGCGGCATCACCAACCGTGTCATGTGGACGGTCGACCGGCACAAGCTGTCCCCGCTGGACCGGGTGCTGCAGAAGACCTCGCTGGGCTTCGACGCCGCCGGCTGGGAGCTGTTCGCCCCGTTGGCCAGCGGCGGCACGGTCATCATGGCCGAGCCGGGCGCCGAGCGCGACCCGGCCGCCCTGGTGCAGGAGGTGCTGCGCCACGAGATCACCGTGTTCCAGGGGGTACCGTCGGTGCTCCGGCCGGTGGCCGAGGATCCCGCGTGGCCGTCCTGCGTCACTCTGCGCCTGGTGTTCTCGGCGGGGGAGCCGCTGCACGGGGAGCTGGCCGCGCGGCTGGCCGAGTGCGGCGCCGAGGTGTGGAACACCTACGGGCCGACCGAGTGCTCGATCGACGTGACCGCGCTGCCGGTCGACCCCGAGTGGACCACCGGCCCGGTACCCATCGGGCGGCCGATCGACAACCTGCGGGTACTGGTACTCGACCCGGACGGCGAGCCGGTACCGGTCGGTGTCGCCGGGGAACTGTACGCCGGCGGGACCGGCGTGGCCCGCGGGTACCTGGGGCGCAGCGACCTGACCGCCGAGCGGTTCGTACCCGACCCGTACGGCGCGCCCGGCTCCCGCCTGTACCGCACGGGCGACCTGGTGCGCTGGCGAGGTGACGGCGCCATGGACTACCTAGGCCGCATCGACGACCAGATCAAGGTCAACGGTGTGCGCATCGAGCCGGCCGAGGTGGAGGCGGCGCTGTCGGCCCACCCTGAGGTGCGTGGCGCGGTGGTGACCGTGGTCGCGCTGCCGGACGGCGCCAAGCGGCTGGTCGGCTACCTGCGCGCCGACGCCGAGTTGACCCTGGACGCGATGCGCGCGTTCCTGCGCGACCGGCTGCCCGAGCCGATGATCCCGTCCGCCTTCGTCACACTCGCCGAGTTCCCTTTGACCACCAACGGAAAGGTGGACCGGGCCGCGCTGCCGGTACCCGACCTCAGCGACGGCCGCCCGCCGTACGTCGCCCCGCGCACGAAGGCCGAGCGGCTGGTCGCCCAGGTCTGGTCGGAGCTGCTGGGCGTGGAGCGGGTCGGCGTGCACGACAACTTCTTCGCCCTCGGCGGCGCCTCGCTGGTGCTGACCCGGCTGGCCAGCCAGCTCCGCATGGCATCGGGCGGCGGGGTCGACCTGCGCGGGCTGTTCGAGGCGACCACGGTCGAGGCGCAGGCCCGGCTGGTGGACATCCCCGAGGACAGCGACCGCACCATGGCTCTGCCGGCGCTGCCGGGCCCGCCGGTCGTCCCGCTGCACCGTGACACGCCGCTGCCGCTGTCGTTCGGACAGCACCGGCTGTGGTTCCTCGATCAGATGCAGCCCGGCGGCGCCGAGTGGGTGTCGCCGGTGTTCCTGCGCGTCCCGGCCGAGATCGAGGCGCAGACCGTGCAATGGGCGCTCAACGCGCTGGAGGCGCGGCACGAGGCGCTGCGCACCCGGTACCTGACGTCCGACCGCGAGCCGGCGCAGGTCGTGGTACCGGCCGGCCAGGTCGAGCTGCGGCTGGTCGACGCTCCGGCATCCGATCTGGTGACCCTGTTCGGCGAGCAGTTGTCCCGCGGCTTCGACCTGGCGAACGGCCCACTGTGGAGGGCCATGCTGGTCCGAGTACCCGGCGAGGACCACGTGCTGCTGATGACCGTGCACCACATCGCCAGCGACGGCTGGTCCGCGGTCATCCTGGAGCGGGAGGTCGCCGAGCTGTGCCGCGCCCGGCACTCCGGCCACCTGCCGGTGCTGCGGGACCTGCCGGTGCAGTACGCCGATTACGCGGTCTGGCAGCGCGACAAGCTGACCGACGCGGTGCTGGATCGGGAGCTGGCGCACTGGCGCGAGGCGCTGGCTGGCCTGGAACCGCTGGACCTGCCGACCGACCGGCCCCGGCCGCCGCTGCGCGACGCGCGCGGCGCGGGTGTCCCGGTCACCATCGGGCCGGACCTGGCCCGGCGGGTGTCCGAACTAGCCCGGCAAAGCGGGGCCACGCCGTTCATGACCATGCTTGCCGCGTACGCCGCGACCATCTCGCTCCATAGCGGACAGACGGACTTCGCCGTCGGTACCCCGGTGGCCGGCCGTACCCAGGCGGAGACCGAGAACGTGGTCGGGCTGTTCCTCAACCCGCTCGTGCTGCGTTGCGACCTGGCCGGCGACCCGACCTTCGCGCAGGCGCTGGAGCGTACCCGGCAGGTATGCGTGTCCGCCTTCGGCCACCAGGAGCTGCCGTTCGAGCGGCTGGTGGACGAGCTGCAGCCGGACCGGGACATGTCACGCACGCCGCTCTACCAGGTCGCCTTCGACCTGCAGGAGGGCGACCTAACCACCAGCGGCGACCCGGACCCGGTGCTCGCCGAGGCGTTCCAGCGCGCGTCGCGCGTCGCCAAGACCGACCTGACGCTCTACATGTGGAAGCGCGCGGACGGGTCCATGACCGGCGCTATCGAGTACTCGTCAGCGCTGTTCGACGAGGACACCGTGCGGCGGATGGCGGACCGGTTCGTGCGCGTCCTGGAGGCGGTGACCGCCGACCCGGAGACCCGCCTGTCCACTGTGGACGTCATGGCCGCCGGGGAGCGGGAGCGGCTGCTGGTCGACTGGAACGGGCTGACCGCCGAGCGGTGGTGGCTGCCGGTACCTGAGCTGGTCGCGCGGCGGGCGGCGGCCTCGCCGTCGGCGGTCGGGCTGGAGTGGGGCGGCCGACCGGTGACCTACGGCGAGCTGCTGGCCCGGGCCAACCGGCTTGCGCACCACCTGCGGGACCGGGGCGCCGGGCGCGGGCAGGTGGTCGGGGTGCTGCTGGACCGGGGGCCGGAGCTGGTGGTCTCGCTGCTGGCGGTGTGGCAGGCGGGCGCGGCCTACCTGCCGCTGGACCCCACGCACCCGGACGACCGGCTTCGGTACATGCTGGGCACCGTCGAGGCGCGGGTCGTGGTGACCGAGTCGGCGAACGCCGGGCGGTTCGACGCCACCACGGTGCTCGTGGACGCGGACGCGGTGACGATCGCGGCCGCTCCAGCCACGGCCCCCGTGGTCGCGGCCGGCATCGACGACCTCGCCTACGTCATCTTCACCTCAGGCTCGACCGGCCGCCCCAAGGGCGTGCAGATCAGCCACCGCAACCTGACCAACTACATCCTGCCGTGGGCGGCCGGCCGCCTGGCCGGCGCCGGTACCGGCGGCGCCCCGCTGTTCTCCTCGGTCGCCTTCGACATGGTGGTCACGATCCTGTGGGGACCGCTGGTCGCCGGGCAGCGGCTGGTGCTGCTGCCGGGGGACCTGGAGCTGACCGGGCTGGGCCGGGCGCTGGACGAGGCCGGGCCGTTCTCCTTCATCAAGCTGACCCCGGGCCACCTGGAGCTGCTGCGCCACCAGCTGGACGACGCCACGATCGACGCGCTGGCCCGGGTCTACGTGGTCGGCGGTGAGGCGCTGCCGTCCGGGCAGGCCACCGAGTGGGCACGGATCCTCGGGCCGGGCCGGCTGATCAACGAGTACGGGCCGACCGAGGTGACCGTGGCCAACTGCGCCTACCCGGTACCGGGGCCGCAGGAGGGGCAGAGCACGCCGATCGGCCGCCCGCTGCCGGGTACCACCATGTACGTCCTCGACCCGGCGCAGCGTCCGGTACCGGTCGGGGTGGTCGGGGAGCTGTACGTCGGCGGTACCGGGGTGGGTCGCGGGTACGCGGCGGCGCCGGAGGTGACCGCCGAACGGTTCGTCCCCGACCCGTTCGGGCCGCCCGGAGCCCGGCTGTACCGGACAGGCGACCGGGCCCGCTGGCTGTCCGACGGGACCATGGACTTCCTCGGCAGGGCCGACGACCAGGTGAAGATCCGTGGGTACCGGATCGAACTCGGGGAGATCCGCGCGGTGCTGGCCGGCCACCCGTCGGTGCACGACGCGGTGGTGACCGCGGTCGACGGGCGGTTGATCGCCTACACCGTCCCGGCCGACCCGGCGGCGCCGCCAGCCGGCGCCGAGCTGACCGCGCACTGCGCGGACCGGCTGCCGGAGTACATGATCCCGACCGCGTTCGTGACGCTCGAAGCGATCCCGCTCAACGCCAACGGGAAGGTCGACCGCCGCGCGCTGCCGGACCCCGACCGGGTGGCCGCCGGGCAGGACACCACGGCCCCGCGCACCGTGGTCGAGGAGCGCATCGCGCAGCTGTGGGCCGAGCTGCTCGGCTCCACGCCCGGCGTACACGAGCGCTTCTTCCAGGCCGGTGGCAACTCGATCCTGGTGGTCCGCCTCATCTCGCGGATCCAGGCGGAGTTCGAGATCGAGATGCCGATCCAGGTCGTCTTCGAGAACCCGACGATCGCCGGCATGGCCGAGGCCGTCGAGGTCCGGATCCGGGACGAGATCGCGGCGCTGTCCGACACCGCCGTGCTGCAGATGGAGGGCCAGACCTCATGAGTACGACCGGTGAGCGCGCCGCGGACGCGGTGCGCGAGGAGCTGCTGCGCCGCCGGCTGGCCGGGCTGAAGACCGGCGCCAGGGCGGGCATCCCGATGGCCGACCGCGCCGGCCCGCTGCCGCTGTCCGCCGGGCAGCAGCAGATGTGGTTCCTGAGCCGGCTGGACCCGGAAAGCTGGGAGTACGCCGCGCCGCTGGGGCTCCGGCTGCGCGGACCGCTCGAGGCCGACGCGCTGCGCCGCGCGTACGCCGAGGTGGTGGCGCGGCACGAGATCCTTCGTACCCGCTATGCCATGGCCGGCTCCGAGCCCGTCCAGGTCATCGACCCGGCCGGCGAGCCCGAGTTCGAGGTCGTGGACCTGTCCGGCATGCGCGCCGACGACCGCGAGGATCGCGCCCGGGAGCTGGCCGCCGGGTACCCGGGCATCCCGTTCGACCTCGAGCGGCAGTGGCCGCTGCGGGCACGGCTGATCCGGCTCGCCGAGGACGACCACCTGTTCATCGTGGTGTTCCACCACATCGCCTGCGACGACTGGTCGGTGCGGGTGTTCCTCGGCGAGTTGGGCGCGCGGTACGCGGGTCAGGCGCTGCCGCCGCTTGCCGTGCAGTTCGCCGACTACGCGGCCTGGGAGCGGGCGCAGGAGCCCTCACGCGAGGCGCACGTCGACTACTGGCGGGGCCGCCTGGCCGACCTGACGCCCGTCGAGGTGCCCACCGACCGGCCGCGGCCGCCGGTGCGTAGCTTCGCGGGGGCGGCCGTGCCGCTGCACTTCCCGCCGGACGTGGTGCGCAGGCTGCGGGAGGTGGCCCGGGACACCGACGTCACCGTGTTCATGACGATGCTCGCCGGCTTCTGGGCGCTTCTGTCGCGGTACACCGACCGGACCGACGTGCCGGTGGGTACCGTCGTGTCCGGCCGGGGGCGGCCCGAGCTGCAGAACCTCATCGGGTACGGCATCAACAGCCTGGTGATGCGCGGCCAGTGGACCGGCGACCCGACCTTCGCCGACCTGCTGGCCCTGTGCCGCACCACGGTCGCGGAGGCATTCGCGCACCAGGACGTGCCGTTCGGCCGCCTGGTCGACGAGCTTCAGCCGGAGCGGGACATGTCCCGTACCCCGCTGTTCCAGGTCGCCTTCACCATGCAGGACTCCCGGGCCGGCGTGCTGGACCTGGGCGGCGTGAAGGCCGAGCCGCTGGTGGCCGAGTCCCCGGTCGCGCGGTTCGACCTGACGCTGCAGATCGAGGAGGACCCGGACGGCGGGTTGCGCGGCGCGCTGGAGTACGTCACCGCGCTGTTCGACCGGTCCAGTGTGGACAGGATGGCCCGGCAGTTCGTCCGGCTGATGAGCCACGTGGCCCGCGACCCGGCTGTGCGGCTGTCCCGGCTGGAGCTGTTCGACGAGGCGGAGTTGGCGCTGCTGCTGGACGCCGCGTCGTCCGCGCCGATGCCGGAGGTGCCGACCTCAGGGGTGGCTCCGGTGCGTCGCTGCGTGCACGAGGCGTTCGAGGAGCAGGTGGCGGCGACCCCGGACAACGTGGCGGTGGTCGCCGACGACGTGTCGTTGACCTACGCCGAGTTGAACGCCCGGGCGAACCGGTTGGCGCACCGGTTGCGGTCTCTGGGCGCGGTACCGGATGGTCTGGTCGGTGTCTGCCTTGAGCGTGGCCCGGATCTGGTACCCACGCTCGTGGGTGTGTTGAAGTCGGGTGCCGGGTACCTGCCGCTGGATCCGTCGCTACCGGCGGACCGGATCGCGTTCATGCTTGAGGACGCGGCTGTTCCGGTGGTCGTGACCCACTCGGCGCTGCGGCACCTGTTCGAGGGCTACGCGGGCGCGGTCGTCGCGGTTGACGAGGTCGACCTGACTGACGAGTCAGTCGAGAACCCGGCGACCGTCGCCACCCCTGACCATCTGATCTACGTCATCTACACCTCGGGCTCCACCGGCAGGCCGAAGGGCGTGTGCCTCAGCCACGGCAACGTGCTGCGCCTACTCCGGGTCGGCGCGCTGCACTACGCCTTCGACAGCACCGACGTGTGGCCGCTGTTCCACTCGTATGCGTTCGACGTATCCGTGTGGGAGCTGTGGGGATCGCTACTCTACGGCGGCACGCTCGTCGTGGTGCCGAAGAACGTCACCCGGTCGCCCGACGACCTTCTCGACCTCCTCGTCCGGCACCGCGTCACCATCCTCAACCAGACGCCGACCGCTTTCCGCGGCCTCATCAACCTCGCCGCCGCTGGCGACCCGCGGATCGACCAGCTGACCCTGCGGGCGGTGGTGTTCGCCGGCGAGAAGCTCGAGTTCGGCGAACTGGTGCCGTGGGCCGCCCGCCGCGCGCTGGACGCGCCCTGGCTGCTGAACATGTACGGCATCACCGAGACCACGGTGCACACCACCTACTACGAGGTGACCGGCGCCGACCTCACCGCGCCGTCCGGCAACCCGGTCGGCCGGCCGCTGGCCGACCTCAAGGTGTACCTGCTGGACCAGCAGGGCCGGCTGGTACCGGTCGGCGTGCCGGGCGAGATCTACGTTGCCGGCCCGGGTGTGGCGCGCGGGTACCTGAACCGGCCGGAGTTGACCGCGCAGCGCTTCGTACCGGACCCGTGGGGTCCGGCCGGGTCCCGGCTGTACCGCAGTGGCGACCTGGCGCGGCGGTTGCCGGACGGGAGCCTGGAGTTCGTCGGTCGCATCGACGACCAGGTGAAGATCCGCGGGTACCGCATCGAACTCGGCGAGGTGCAGGCGGCCCTGACCGCACTGCCGGGAATCCGCGACACGGTCGTCGTGGTGCGCGAGGACACTCCCGGGGACAAGCGGCTCGTAGGGTACGGGGTGCCGCTGGACGGGCACCCGCTGGTACCCGGGGAGATCCGCGCGGAGCTGGCGCGGCGGCTGCCCGAGTACATGATTCCCTCGGCGTTCGTACCGCTGGACAAGCTGCCACTGACCAACAACGGCAAGCTGGACAAGCGCGCCCTGCCCGCGCCTGGCCGCGCCGCGCTGATGACGTCCGGCGCTTTCGCCCGGCCGCGCACCTCGACCGAGGAGCGGATCGCCCGCGTCTGGTGCGAGGTCCTCGGCGTGGACCGGGTCGGCGTGGACGACAGCTTCTTCGACCTCGGCGGCGACTCGATCCGCGCGGTGGCGCTGGTCGGGGCGCTCCGCACCGAGCTGTTCGACGTGGCGGTGCGGGACGTCTTCGAATACCGCACGGTCGCCGACCTGAGCCGGTTCGTCACCGGCCGCCCCGCGCCGACCGAGGCGCCTGCGGCGGTACGGCCGTTCGCGCTCATCTCCGCCGCCGACGCGGTGCGGCTGCCCGACGGTGTGGCCGACGCGTACCCGATGTCCCAGGCGCAGTTGGGCATGTTGGTCGAGATGCTGGCCGCCGACGGCCGCAACCCGTACCACAACATCACCACCTTCCGGATCCTCGACTCCGAGCCGGTCTCGGTCGACGCGCTGCGCCGGGCGGCCGCGCTCGTCGTCGCACGGCACGAGGTGATGCGTACCGGCTTCAGCGTCGACGAGTACTCCCGCCCCCTGCAGCTGGTGTACCGGGACGCCGAGATGGCCGTGGAGCACCAGGACCTGACCGGCCGTGACGCAGGGGCGGTCGAGGCCGAGCTGCGCGCCTTCCAGGTTCGGGAGCGGGCGCGGCTGTTCGACTTCGCCCGGCCGTCGCTGATGCGCATCTGCGCGCACGACGTCGACGGGGACGCGTGGTGGCTGTCGGTCACCGAGTGCCACCCGATCCTGGAGGGCTGGAGCCACCACTCCCTGGTGATGGAGCTGCTGGACAACTACCGTCGCATCCGCGCCGGCGAGGCCCCGACGGCCGACGCGCCGCCGGTACCGGACGTGCGGTTCGCCGACTTCATCGCCGCCGAACTGCGCTCGCTGGACTCGGCCGAGGACCGCGGGTACTGGCAGGCGACCGTCGCGGACTACCCGCGGTTCAGCCTGCCCGCCGGCTGGGGTGACGCGGACGGGCCGTCACAGTCCTATGTGGTCACCGTGCCGTACCTCGACCTGGAGGACCGGCTGCGGGCGCTGGCCACCAAGGCGCGCGCTTCGCTCAAGGCGGTGATGACCGCGGCGCACCTCAAGGTGCTCAGCCAGCTCACCGAGGAGCGGCGGTTCACCGCCGGGGTGGTGTGCGACGCGCGACCCGAGGTCGTCGGCGCGGACCGGGTCTACGGCATGTACATCAACACCCTGCCGTTCGCGTTCGACCGGCCCGCCGGTACCTGGCGGGACCTGGTGCGGGAGGTGTTCGCGCGGGAGGTCGCGATGTGGCCGCACCGCAGGTACCCGTTGCCGGCCATCCAGCGCGACGCGGGCGGCGAGCGCCAGGTCGACGTGTACTTCAACTACCAGGACTTCCGGCAGGTCGACACCGGGATCGTCGACTACCGGGCGAGCATCGACAACAGCCCCACCGAGTTCCCGATGTCGGTGTCCAGCCGCGCCGGGCTGTTCCACCTGACCGCGAAGTCGCACGTGCTGAGCAGGGCCAACGCCGAGCGGCTGCTGGAGATGTACCGTGCCGTGCTGGAGGCGATGGCGGCTGACCCGGACGGCGACGCGCGCACGGTGTTGCTGCCGGCCGGCGAGCGGGACCGGCTGCTGGCCGCGTCGACGACGGGCGAGCTGTCGCCTGTCGCCGGTACCATCCACGGCGCGTTCGCGCAGCGGGTCGCGGTGCACCCGGACCGGGTAGCGCTGTCCGCGACCGGGGCGGACGGTGACACTCTACGGTGGACATACGCGGAGCTTGATGCCCGTGCCAACGTGCTGGCGCACCGGCTGCGCTCGCTGGGCGTGACGCCGGAGAGCCTGGTCGCGATCTGCCTGCCGCGCGGCGCCGAGCTGGTCGCCGCCGTCTTGGGCGTGCTGAAGTCCGGCGCTGGGTACCTGCCGGTCGAGCCGGGACTGCCGGACGAGCGGGCGGCGTTCCTGCTGTCAGACGCGGGCGCGGTCGCGGTGGTGACTGACCCGGCCCAGGTGGACCGGTTCGCTGGCCTCTCCGAGCGCCCGCTGCTGGTGGTGGACGGCTCGGCCGGCGACGAGTCCGACCCGGTACCGGCCGGCGACGCCAACAACCTGGCGTATGTCATGTACACGTCGGGTTCGACCGGTACCCCGAAGGGTGTGTTGGCGACCCACGGCAATGTGTTGTCGTTCCTGGCCGCCGCGCACGGCCGGTTCGGTTTCCGGGACGACGACGTGTGGCCGATGATGCACTCCTTCGCGTTCGACGTGTCGGTCTGGGAGATGCTGGCCGCCCTGCTCTACGGCGGGCGGCTCGTGGTGGTGCCCGGCCCGGTCACCCGGTCCCCGGACGAACTGCTCGACCTGCTCGTCGCCGAGCGCGTCACGGTGCTCAACCAGACGCCGTCCGCGCTGCGCGGCCTGGTGCACCTGGCCGAAGCGGGCGACCCGCGCGTGGACGACCTGTCCCTGCGCACGGTCATCATCGCCGGGGAGAAGCCCGAGTTCACCGAACTCGTGCCGTGGGTCGCGCGGCGCGGGCTGGACCGCTCGGCGCTGTTCAACATGTACGGCATCACCGAGACCACGGTGGAGTCCACGACCCACCAGGTGGTCGAGGCGGACCTGGCCGGCGGCGCCAACCCCGTCGGCCGCCCGTTCGCCGGGGTCTCGGTGCATCTGCTGGACCCGCTGGGCCAACTGGTGCCGTTCGGGGTGCCGGGCGAGGTGTACCTCGGCGGGCACGGCATCGCGCGCGGGTACCTCAACCGTCCCGAGCTGACCGCGCAGCGCTTCGTCCCGGACCCGTTCGGGGAGCCGGGATCCAGGCTATACCGCTCCGGTGACCTCGCCAGGCGGCTGCCGGACGGGAGCCTGGAGTTCCTGGGCCGGGTCGACGACCAGGTGAAGATCCGCGGGTACCGCGTCGAACCCGGCGAGATCGCCGCCGTCCTCGCGCAGCACCCGGCGGTACGCGACGCGGTCGTCATCGTCCGCGAGGACACGCCCGGCGACAAGCTCCTGGTGGCCTACCTGGTACCGGTCGGCGACGACGCGCCGGACGCGGCCGAGCTGGCGCAGTGGTGCGGCCGGAAGCTGCCGGTACACCTCGTGCCGTCCGCGTTCGTCGCGATGGACGCCCTGCCGCTGGCCGCCACCGGGAAGCTCGACCGGCGCGCGCTGCCCGCCTCCGACCGCGACGCGCACACCACCACCCGGGACTACCAGGCGCCGCGCACCGACGTCGAGGCGCGGCTGGTCGCGGTCTGGCAGGCCGCGCTGGACATCGAGCAGGTCGGCGTCTACGACAGCTTCTTCGACCTCGGCGGCGACTCGATCCGGGTGATCGGTCTGGTCAGCGCGATGCGCGCGGCCGGCTTCGACACCGCCGTGCGCGACGTGTTCGAGGCGCAGACCGTGGCCCGGCTGGCCGAGATCCTCACCGGCCGTCCCGCGCCGACCGAGGTGCCGCCGGCCGTCGAGCCGTTCACGCTCATCTCCGACGCCGACCGCGCCAAGCTGCCCGAGGGCGTCGTCGACGCGTACCCGCTGTCCCAGGGCCAGCTCGGCATGCTCGTGGAGATGCTCACCAACGAGGGCAGGGGCGCTTACCACAGCGTCAACTCCTTCCTGGTACCGGGCGACGACAAGCCGTTTTCCTTCCCGGCGCTGTACGAGGCGACCCGGATCGTCACCGCGCGCCACGAGACCCTGCGCACCGCGGCCGACCTGACCGGCTACTCAGTCCCGATGCAGCTGGTGTACGCGCACGCGCACCTGCCGCTGGCCCTCTACGACCTGCGCAGCCTGGACGCGGCGGCGCAGCAGCAGGCGATCCGCGAGTACGTGACCGAGGAGGGCACCGACCTGTTCGACCTGGCGCAGGCGCCGCTGGCCCGGTTCGCCGCGCACGTGCTGTCCGACGACTCCTGGCGCATCACGTTCACCCAGTCGCACGCGATGACCGAGGGGTGGAGCTACCACTCGATGCTCGCCGAACTGCTCGACCTGTACCGGACGGTCCGCGACGGGGAGCCGGTCACCGAGCCCGAGCCGGTACCCGTCCGGTACGCCGACTTCATCGCCGCCGAGCTGGACTCGCTGCGCTCCGACGAGGACCGCCGGTACTGGCGGGACGTGGTCGCCCGGTACCCGCGGTTCACCTCGCCGACCGGCTGGGCCGACCCGGGCGTCACGGAGCCGGAGATGATCCTCGGCGGCGTGCCGCTGGCCCGGTTCGAGGGCGGCCTGCGGGCGTTGGCGACCAAGGCCCGCGCGTCGATGAAGTCGGTGTTCCTGGCCGCCCACCTCAAGGTGCTCAGCCAGCTCACCGAGGCGGAGTCGTTCTTCACCGGCCTGGTCTGCGACGCTCGCCCCGAGACGCTGGGCGCGGAGCGGGTCTACGGCATGCACCTCAACACGCTGCCGTTCGGCTACGACCGCACCGCGCGTACCTGGCGCGAGCTGGTACAGGAGGTCTTCGCCCGCGAGGTGGAACTGTGGCCGCACCGGCGCTTCCCGCTGCCGGCCATCCAGCGCGAAACCGGTGGCGACCGGCTTATCAACACCATCTTCACGTACCTGGACTTCCACGTCGCCCAAGGCGGCCCGGTCGACCTGGGCAACACGATCGGCAACAGCCCCACGGAATTCGACCTCAACGTCACCACGCTCGGCGGGTACCTCGGGCTGAGCAGCAACACCGGGGTGTTCAACCGGGCCAACATGAACCGGCTGTCCATGATGTACGAGGCCGTCCTCGCCGCCATGGCGTCCGACATGGACGGTGACGCCCGGGCGGTGTACCTGCCGGAGGGCGAGCGCGAGCTGCTGCTCGCCCCGTCCACGGTGGACACCCTGACCACCGGACCCGACCGGCTGGTGCACGAGCTGTTCGAGGAGTGGGCCGCCGCCACCCCGGAAGCCACCGCCGTGGTCTGCGACGGCGTGGCGATGACGTACGCGGAACTGAACGCGCAGGCCAACCGGCTGGCCCACCGGCTGCGGGCGCTGGGCGCCGGGCCGGACACCCTGGTCGGAGTCTGCCTCGAGCGCGGACCCCGGCTGGTACCGGCACTGCTCGGCGTGCTCAAGTCGGGCGCCGGGTACCTGCCGCTGGACCCGGCGTACCCGGCGGACCGCCGCGAGTACATGCTGGCCGACGCGGGCGCCCGGTGGCTGGTGTCCGAGCCCGACCTGGCCGACCTGCCGTTCGAGGGCGAGGTGGTGCTGGCCGGCGACCCGACCCTCGCGGACGAGCCGGACACGAACCCGCCTCCACTGTGCACACCGGACAACCTCATCTACGTCATCTACACCTCCGGCTCCACCGGCAAGCCGAAGGGCGTCTGCCTCACCCACGCCAACGTGCACCGGCTGTTCACCGCGACCGAGCACCAGTTCGACTTCGCCGCCACCGACGTGTGGACCCTGTTCCACTCGTACGCCTTCGACTTCTCGGTCTGGGAACTGTGGGGCCCGCTGCTCTACGGTGGCACCCTGGTCGTGGTGCCGCGCGACGTCGCCCGGTCCCCGCACGACCTGCTGGACCTGCTGGTGCGGGAGCGGGTCACTGTGCTCAACCAGACGCCGTCGGCGTTCCGGGCGCTGGTGACCGCCTCCGAGCGCGACCCGCGCGTGGGCCGGCTTACGCTGCGCGCCGTGGTCTTCGGCGGCGAGAAGCTGGAGCTGGCCGAGCTGGCGCCGTGGGTCAGCCGGCTCGGGCTGGACGGGCCGGCGCTGGTCAACATGTACGGCATCACCGAGACCACGGTCCACGTCACGTACCACCGGATCGACGCCGGTGACCTGGCGGCCGAGACCGTGAGCCCCGTCGGGTACCCGCTGGCGGACCTGCGGGTACACCTGCTGGACGAGCACGGGAACCTGGTGCCCTTCGGAGTTCCGGGCGAGATCCACGTCAGCGGGCCGGGCGTGGCCCGCGGGTACCTGAACCGGCCGGAGCTGACCGCGCAGCGGTTCGTACCCGACCCGTTCGGCGCGCCCGGCTCCCGCATGTACCGCAGCGGCGACCTGGCCCGCCGGCGCCTCGACGGGAGCCTGGAGTTCCTGGGCCGCATCGACGACCAGGTGAAGATCCGCGGGTACCGCATCGAACTCGGCGAGATCGGCGCGGCCCTGACCGCGCTGCCGGAGGTGCGGGACGCGGTGGTCGTCGTGCGCGACGGCAGCCTGCTCGGCTACGTGATCCCGGCGGAGGGCGAGGAGGTGGTCCCGGCGAAGCTGCGCGAGGCGATCGGGCGGACCCTGCCGGACTACATGCTCCCGGCGGCCATCGTGACGCTGGACCGCATCCCGCTGACCGCCACGGGCAAGCTGGACAGGCGCGCGCTGCCGACGCCCGACATGGCGGCCATCGGCAGCCAGGTCGAGTACGTCGCGCCGGCGACGCCGACCGAGCAGCGGCTGGCCGAGATCTGGGCGCGGGTCCTGAACCTGCCCCGGGTCGGCGTCAACGACGGGTTCTTCGACCTCGGCGGCGACTCGCTGCGCGCGGTGACCCTGGTCGGCGCGATCCGCAACGCCGGCCTGCCGGTCGAGGTGCGCGACGTGTTCATCCACCAGACCGTCGCAAGGCTGGCGTCCCATGTGGACGGTACCGACGCGCCGGCCGCCGCGGCCCCGGCCGGACCGGTGCAGCCGTTCGCGCTGGTCTCCGAGCGCGACCGGGACCGGCTGCCCGCCGGCCTCGCCGACGCGTACCCGGCGACCCAGGCGCAGATCGGCATGGCGGTCGAGATCCAGAACGAAACCGGAAAGGTGCTCTACCACATCGCCTCGTCTTTCCGCATCCGGGACGACGCGCCGCTTGATCCCGAGGCGCTGCGCGGCGCGGTCCGCGAGGTGGTGCGCCGGCACGAGGCGCTGCGCACGACATTCGACCTGACCGGGTACTCGGTGCCGCTGCAACTGGTGCACGCCGAGGTCGACACGCCGGTGACCGTCCACAGTGGAATGCTCCTTCACCGGGAGTTCGTGGACCGCGAGCGGGCCACGCCGTTCGACCTGGAGACGGCCCCGCTGCTGCGGATCGCGGCCCACGTCGAGGGGCCGGAGGCGTGGTGGCTGACCGTCACCGTGAGCCACCTGGTGATCGGCGGCTGGGACTTCAACACGCTGCTGATGGAGCTGGTCGGCACCTACCGCGCGCTGCGCGACGGCGCCGACCCGGCCGGTACCGCGGCCGAGTCGGACGTGCGCTTCGCCGACTTTGTGGCGGCGGAGCTGGCCGCCCTGGACTCGGCCGACGACCAGGCGTACTGGCGCGCCATCATGGAGGACTACCCGAGGTTCACCCTGCCGCGCGGCTGGGCGGACACGGTCAACCCGCCGGAGAGCTACGAGGTCCGCGTCGGGTACCACGACCTCGACCAGTTGCTGCGCTCGTTCGCGGCAGCGTGCTCGGTGTCCATCAAGGCGGTGCTGCACGCCGCGCACGTCAAGGTGCTCAGCCAGCTCAGCGAGGAGGAGCGGTTCACCGTCGGCTTCAGCGCGGACGCACGGCCGGAGGCGGTCGGCGCGGACCGGGTGTGCGGCATGTACATCAACACCCTGCCGTTCGCGGTCGACCGGGGCGCGGCGACCTGGCGGGAGCTGGCGCGGCAGGTCTTCGACCGGGAGATCGAGCTGTGGCCGCACCGCCGGTACCCGCTGCCGGCTATCCAGCGGCTGGCCGGTACGGCCGAGCACCCCATCGAGGTCATCTTCGACTTCATGGACTACCACCAGCTGAACAAGGAGACCGTCGACATCGAGGCGACCGTCGGCGACGGCCAGACGGAGTTCGGCCTCACCGTCGGCACCATCGGCGGCTACATCAACCTGATGAGCAACACCCGCACGCTCAGCCGCGCCAACGCCGAGCGGCTGCTTGAGATGTACCGGGCGGTACTGGAGGCGATGGCGGCTGACCCGGACGGTGACGCGCGCGCGGTGTTGCTGCCGGCGGGCGAGCGGGGACGGTTGCTCGCGGCGTCGTCGACGGCCGAGCTGGCGCCGGTGGTGGGTACGGTCCACGGTGCCTTTGCGGAGCGGGTCGCGGCGCATCCCGGCCGGGTGGCGCTGTCCGCGGTGGGGCCGGACGGTGACGCTCTACAGTGGACCTACGGGGAGCTCGACGCCCGTGCCAATGTGCTGGCGCACCGGCTGCGGTCGCTCGGCGCGGCTCCGGAGTCGCTGGTCGCGGTCTGCCTGCCGCGCGGCGCCGAGCTGGTCGCCGCCGTGCTGGGCGTGCTGAAGTCCGGCGCTGGGTACCTGCCGGTCGAGCCGGGGCTGCCGGACGAGCGGGTGTCCTTCATGCTCACCGACGCGGGCGCCGCGGTGCTAGTGACCAAGCCGGAGCACGCGGCCCGGCTCGGGCAGTTGTTCGACGGCCCGATCGTGGTAATGGACGGCGACCCGGCCGGTGACGTGTCGGATCCGGTACCGGCGGGTGGCGGGGGGAACCTGGCGTATGTGATGTACACGTCGGGTTCGACGGGTACCCCGAAGGGTGTGTTGGCCACCCACGGGAATGTGTTGTCGTTCCTGGCCGCGGCGCACGGCCGGTTCGGTTTCCGGGATGACGACGTGTGGCCGATGATGCACTCGTTCGCGTTCGACGTGTCGGTGTGGGAGATGCTGGCCGCCCTGCTCTACGGCGGGCGGCTGGTGGTGGTGCCGGGTGCAGTGACCCGGTCCCCGGACGAACTTTTGGACCTGCTGGTCGCGCAACGGGTGACGGTGCTCAACCAGACGCCGTCGGCGCTGCGTGGCCTGGTGCACCTGGCGGAGGCGGGCGACCCGCGGGTGGACGAGCTGTCCCTGCGGATGGTGATCATCGCGGGGGAGAAGCCGGAGTTCACCGAACTGGTGCCGTGGGTGGCGCGGCGCGGCCTGGACCGTACGGCGCTGTTCAACATGTACGGCATCACCGAGACCACGGTTGAGTCGACCACCCATCAGGTGGTGGAGGCGGACCTGGCCGGCGGCGCGAACCCGGTGGGCCGCCCGTTCGCGGGGATCTCGGTGCATCTGTTGGATCCGCTGGGCCAGTTGGTGCCGTTCGGGGTACCGGGTGAGGTGTACCTCGGCGGGCACGGTATCGCCCGGGGATACCTCAACCGTCCGGAGTTGACCGCGCAGCGCTTCGTCCCCGACCCGTTCGGGGAGCCTGGTTCCCGGCTGTACCGCTCCGGTGACCTGGCCCAGCGGCTGCCGGACGGGAGCCTGGAGTTCCTGGGCCGGGTCGACGACCAGGTGAAGATCCGCGGGTACCGCGTCGAACCCGGCGAGATCGCCGCCGTCCTCGCGCAGCACCCGGCGGTACGCGACGCGGTCGTCATCGTCCGCGAGGACACGCCCGGCGACAAGCGGCTCGTGGCCTACCTGGTACCGGCCGGCGAGTCGCTGGACCCGGCGCAGCTCGCCGCGTGGTGCGCCGAGCGGCTGCCGTCCCACCTGGTACCGGCGGCTTTCATGGCGGTACCGGCGTTCCCGCTCACGTCGACCGGAAAGCTCGACCGGCGGGCGCTGGCCGCGCCCGACCGGGAGGGGCTGGCGGTCCGCGCCGGGCACGTCGTCCCCCGCACACCGGTCGAGGAACGGATCGCCGCCATCTGGCGGCAGGTGCTCGGTCTTTCGGACGTCGGCGTGGACGACAGCTTCTTCGACCTCGGTGGCGACTCGCTGCGGGCTGTGGCGCTCGTCGGCGCGCTGCGGGCGGAGGGCTTCCAGGCGTCGGTACGCGACGTGTTCGCCCTCGGTACCATCGGCGCCCTGGCCGCCAGGCTGGAGGAGACCGGGCCGGTACCGGTACCCGAGGGCGTGCGCCCGTTCGCGCTCGTCTCCGACGCCGACCGGTCGCGCGTGCCCGACGGCGTCACCGACGCGTACCCGATGTCCCAGCTGCAACTGGGCATGCTCGTGGAGCAGCTGGCCAGCGGCGCCGACGGCGCGTACCAGAGCGTGCAGTCGCACCGGATCCGTGACGACCGCGCATTCTCGAGGGAGACGTTCGCCGCCGCGGTCACCCGGGTCCTGGCCCGCCACGAGGCGCTGCGCACCTCGTTCGCGCTGACCGGCTACTCGGTTCCCATGCAGCTCGTGCACGCCGAGGTGGCCCCGCCGGTACGGGTGGAGGACGGCCGGGGGCTGTCGCCGGCCGACGGCGCGGCGTTCCAGGAGGCGTTCCTGGCGCGCGAGCGCGCCGACCGGTTCGACCTCGCGGCGGCGCCGCTGATCCGGTTCACCGCCCAGATTGAGAGCGACACCTCGTGGTGGCTGACGCTGACGCTGTGCCACGCGATCACCGAGGGCTTCAGCGTGCGGCTGCTGCTGACAGAGCTGCTGGAGACCTACCAGGCGCTGCGCGACGGCGCCGTCCCCGAGCCGGCGAGCGAGGACGGCGGGCCGGCGACCGACCCACCCGCCGTGCGGTACGCGGATTTCATCGCCGGGGAGCTGGAGTCGCTGGAGTCCACTGAGGACGGTCCGTACTGGCAGCGGATCGTGGACGGGTACGCACGGTTCACCCTGCCGTCCGGCTGGCACGACGCCGACCGGCCGCGCGAACCGCTGATGGTCGAGGTCGACTACCGCGACCGGCTGGCCGCGCTGCGGGAGCTGGCCAGCGACACCAGGACCTCGCTCAAGGCCGTGCTGCACGCCGTGCACCTCAAGGTGATGAGCCAGCTGACCGAGGAGGCGGCGTTCTTCACCGGGCTGGTGGCCGACGCGCGGCCCGAGGCGCTGGGCGCCGACCGGGTGCACGGCATGTTCCTCAACACGCTCCCTTTCGCCTACGACCGGACGGCGCGGACCTGGCGGGACCTGGTGCGCCAGGTCTTCGACCGCGAGGTCGACCTGTGGCCACACCGCCGGTACCCGCTGCCGGCCATCCAGCGCACGGCGGGGCAGCGGCTGATCGACGTGTTCTTCAACTACCAGGACTTCGGCGCCGCGTCCGGCGCGGAGGCCCGGGAGTCCTCGGGCCTGTCCGTGGAGACCAGCGTCGGCCAGGGCGCGACCGAGTTCGCGCTGTCGGTCATCAGCATCGACGGCCGGTTCGAGCTGCTGACCAACACCGGGGCGCTGAGCCGGGCCAGCGCGGACCGGCTGGCCGGCATGTACCGCGCCGTGCTCGCCACGATGACGGCGGATCCGGACGGCGACGCCCAGGCGCCCTGCCTGCCGGCCGGTGAGCGGGAGCGGCTGCTCGACACTCCCGAGACGACCGCGGTCGAGCAGGTCACCGCGCGGGTGCACGAGGCGTTCGAGGAGCAGGCGGCGGCGACCCCGGACAACGTGGCGGTGATCGCCGGCTCCGCCGGCCATGGCGAAGCTGCGGACGAGGTCCGCTTGACCTATGCCGAACTGAACGCGCGGGCGAACCGGTTGGGGCACCGGCTGCGGTCGCTGGGCGCCACGCGCGACGGCCTGGTGGGTGTGTGCCTGGAGCGCGGTCCGGACCTGGTACCCACGCTCCTGGGGGTGCTGAAGTCGGGTGCCGGGTACCTGCCGCTGGACCCGTCGGTACCGGCGGACCGCATCGCGTTCATGCTGGAGGATGCGGCGGCGCCGGTCGTGGTTACCCATTCGACGCTGCGGCACCTGCTCGAGGGTTACGCGGGTGAGGTCGTCGCGGTCGACGAGGTGGACCTGACTGACGAGTCAGTCGAGAACCCGGCCGTGCCGGGCTCGCCGGACGACCTCATCTACGTCATCTACACCTCGGGCTCCACCGGCAGGCCGAAAGGCGTGTGCCTTAGCCACGCCAACGTGCTGCGCCTGCTGCGTGTGGGGGAGCGGCACTACGCGTTCGACGAAACGGACGTGTGGCCGCTGTTCCACTCGTACGCCTTCGACGTGTCCGTCTGGGAGCTGTGGGGCGCCCTGCTCTACGGCGGCCGGCTGGTCGTGGTGCCCAGGGACGTCACGCGTTCGCCGAGCGATCTGCTCGACCTGCTGGTGGCGCACGGCGCGACGATTCTCAACCAGACGCCGACCGCCTTCCGCGGCATCGTCAACCTCGCCGCGGCCGGCGACCGGCGCATCGACCAGTTGACCCTGCGGGCGGTGGCGTTCGCGGGGGAGAAGCTGGAAATGGCCGAGCTGCGACCGTGGGTCGCGCGCGTCGGCCTGGCCCGCACCGCCCTGGTCAACATGTACGGCATCACCGAGACCACGGTGCACTCGACCTACCACCGCGTGACGCGCAAGGACATCGCGCCGAGCGCCGGCAACGCGATCGGCCACCCGCTCGCGGACCTGCGCATCCACCTGCTCGACGCGCGGGGCAACCTGGTACCGGTCGGGGTGCCGGGCGAGATCTACGTGGCGGGGCCGGGTGTGGCCCGGGGGTACCTGAACCGGCCGGAGTTGACGGCCCAGCGGTTCGTACCCGATCCCTGGGGGCCGCCGGGGACCCGGCTGTACCGCAGTGGTGACCTGGCGCGGCGGTTGCCGGACGGGAGCCTGGAGTTCGTCGGGCGCATCGACGACCAGGTGAAGATCCGCGGGTACCGGATCGAGCTCGGCGAGATCCGAGCGGCGCTGGCGGCGGTCGACGGGGTACGCGAGGCGGTGGTGGTGGTGCGCGAAGACACCCCGGGCGACCCGTGGCTGGTGGCCTACACGGTGGCCGCGGACGGCGTTCCGCACAACCCGGCCCGGCTGCGCGCGGAGCTAGCCCGAGGGTTGCCGGAGTACATGGTGCCGGCCGCGTTCGTGGGGCTGGACGCCCTGCCGCTGACCAACAACGGCAAGCTGGATAAGCGCGCGCTGCCCGCGCCGGACGGGGTGGCCCGGGCGCGGGCCGAGTACGAGGAGCCGGCCACCGGCGTGGAGCGGGCGCTGGCCGAATTGTGGAGCGCGACGCTCGGCGTGCAGCGGATCGGCCGGCACGACCGGTTCTTCGGACTGGGCGGGCACTCGATCCTCATCGTGCGGGTGGTGGCCGAGGCCGCGCTGCGCGGCATCGGGGTACCGCTGCGGATGATGTACGAGGATAGGACCCTGGCCGAACTCGCCGCCGGCGTCACCGTGGAGGCCCCGGCCGCGGAGCCGGGGCCGGCGGCCGACGCGACCGTGGTCGCCGCCGCGGCCCGGCGGGCGGTCCCGGACCCGACCCCCGCCATGACCGAGCATCTGGTACCCGGTGTCGCCGTCGCCCTCGTGGAGAACGGCGGGATGGTCGAGGCGCGCGGGTTCGGTGTCACCGAGGCGGGCGGCGGCGAGCCGGTCACCGCGGACACCCCGTTCCCGGTCGGCTCGGTGAGCAAGTTCGTCACCGCGATCGGCACGCTGCGCCTGGTCGCGCAGGGCCGGCTTGACCTGGACGCGGACGTCAACGGGTACCTCACGACCTGGCGGGTACCGGGTGCCGGGGTCACCGCGAGGTACCTGCTCGGCCACCTGTCCGGCCTGTCCGCCATCGCCAACGCCGGGTACCCGCCCGGCGAGCCGGTACCGTCCCTCGTGGACGTTCTGGCCACGGTTGCCCTGGAGTCCGAGCCGGGCGCCGCGTTCGGAGAGTCGAACGTCAACTACGCCGTCCTGCAGCAGATCCTCGAGGACGCGACCGGCACGCCGTTCGCACAGCTGATGCGGGACACCGTGTTCGCGCCGCTGGGCATGGCCGGCAGCAGCTTCGACCAGGCGTACCCGCTGGGCCGCTCCATCGCGCTCGGGCACGACGAGTCGGGCCGGCCGGTACCCGACGGGTGGCGGGTACGGGTGGATCCGGCCGCTGCGGGGTTGTGGAGCACCGCGACCGACCTGGCCCGGCTGCTGTGCGAGGTGCGCCGCGCGTTCCTCGACGACGACCCGGAGCTGCTGACCAGCGAACTGGCCCGGCAGATGCTGACCAGCCATCCGCGCGCCTTCTACGGCCTCGGGTCCATTGTAGACACCAGCGGCACCGGCATCGAGTTCGGCCACGGCGGCGAGGCCGTCGGGTACCGGTCGAGGGTGTTCGGCCGGTTGCCCGCCGGCGACGGCGTGGTGGTCCTCACCAACGGCGATTCCGGCGGCGGTGTGGTGCAGTTCCTTGCCTCGGCCCTGGGCCGGGAGGGCGAGCGATGAGCGCGAGGAGCCTCGTCTCGGTCGACGATCTCAGCGACGGCGACGTCGACGCGATCGTGCGTGCCGGTGTCGGGTTCGCGGCGGGGCAGCGGCGGCGCGCGCTGGAGGGGCGGGTCGTCGGGATCTTCTTCTCGAAGACCTCGACCCGCACCCGTACCGCGTTCTCCAGCGGCGCGCTGCGCCTGGGCGGCGGCATCATCACCTTCGGGCCGGGCGACCTGCAGACCAACACCGGGGAGTCCTGGGAGGACACCGGCCGGGTGTTCGCCGGAATGCTCGACGTGATGGTCATGCGGACCGCGGGCGAACCGGCGCTGATGCGCGCCTGGGCGGCCGACTCGCTGGCCGTCGTCAACGCGATGAGCGCGGAGGAGCACCCGACCCAGGCGCTCACCGACCTGACCACCCTGATGCAGCATTTCGGCCGGATCGACGGCCTGCGGGTGTTGTATGTCGGGGAGGGAAACAACACCGCGACGTCGCTTGCCCTCGCCCTGACCCGCTATCCGGGTACCGTCCTGGAGCTGCGTACCCCGCCGGGGTACGGGCTGCCGGAGACCATCCGCACGGTGGCGGAGAAGCAGGCGGCGCATCGCGGTGGCGGTCTGGTGGAGCGGCACGACATGGCCGACCTGCCGGGCGGGTTCGACGTGGTCTACACCACCCGGTGGCAGACCACGGGTTCCACCAAGCCCGATCCCGACTGGCGAACGGTCTTCGCGCCGTTCCAGGTGGACTCCGGGCTCTGGCGGGACAGTCCCGGCGCTGTCTTCATGCACGACCTGCCCGCCCACCGGGGCGAGGAGGTCACCGCCGAGGTGCTCGACGGGCCTGCGAGCATCGCCTTCCGGCAGGCGGACAACAAGATGTACAGCGCGATGGCGGTGCTGCAGTGGGCCGCTGCGGCACATGGAGAGGATGAGCGGCAATGACCGTTGTCGAGGAGTCGTTCGCGCCGGAGGCCCTGCCGCCTACGCCGCTGGGCAAGAACCGCAGCTTCATTCTGTTGTGGACGGGCGCCGGGATCTCCATCCTGGGCTCCCGGATCAGTGCCATCGCCTACGGCCTCCTGGTGCTGTGGGCGACCAGGTCGCCGGGGCTGACCAGCCTGGTGACCTTCGCCGCACTGCTGCCGTACCTGGTCACCCAGTTGCCGGCCGGCGCCTATGTGGACCGGTGGAACCGGCGGACCGTCATGGTCGGGTGTGACCTGGGCCGGATGGTGGCCATCGGGATCGTCGCGGTCACCGTGGCCACCGGTCACGTGTGGATACCGCTGCTGATGGCGGTCGCCTTCGTCGAGGGCAGCCTCACCGTCATGTACACCATCGCCGAGCGGGCGGCGGTATTCACCGTCGTGCACGAGCAACAGATCGGCGGCGCGATCGGTGCCAACGAGGCGCGCGGCCAGGCGGCCGGTCTGATCGGCCAGCCGATCGGCACCTTCCTGTTCGCGGTCACCCGGTGGCTGCCGTTCGCGTCCACCGCGATCGCGCACGTCATCTCGCTCAGCACGCTGCTGCTCATCCGGCAGGACCTGCAGGGCGCGCGGGACGGCGAGAACCGGCCCAACGTGGTGCGAGACATCGCCGAAGGCTTCCGCTTCGTGCTGTCGCAGAAGTACCTGAAGCGGGCGCTGGCGCTGATCGCGGCGAGCAACGTGCTGTTCCAGATCCTCGGCATCGGCCTGCTGGTCATCGTGCAGCGCAACGGCGGGTCGCCGACGATCATTGGGTACATCCTGGTTGCCAGCGGGGTTGGCGGCATGCTCGGCGCGCTGACAAGCAACCTCTACATGAAGCTCATCGGGATTCGCCGGATATTTATGCTCGTGAACATCATGTGGACCGGCCTGATGAGTGCGATGATCTTCACGCAGCGCCCGGTGGCCCTCGGCGCCATCTTCTGCCTGCTGCTGTACGGCGCCGGCGTCGCCAACGTGGCGGGCATCGTCTACACGATGAAGACCGCGCCGGAGGAGATGCAGGGGCGGGTCGGCTCGATCGCCACCCTGCTGGCCTCGGGAGCCAACGCGCTGGGCGCGCTCGTCGCCGGCGGCATACTCGGTGCGCTGTCCATCAGGACCACCATGATCCTGGTCGGTTCCGCGATGTTCGTCATCGCGGTGCTGGCGATCCTCGCGTTCGGCGGCCGCCGCGCGGCCGCGGACGAGCGGGCACTCAACCTCAGCTGACCCGACCCACCCCCCAACGACGGTCCGGCCCGTCCGCCACCCCCGGACGGGCCGGTCGTCATTGTCTACGGCATGTCGGGTGTACCCAGCACCACCGCAGGTCGGGCGCGGGGACTACTGATTTCGTCCTACCCGTCCGGCATCGTGGGCGTCATGATTGCCAAGCTTGGAGTATTCGGGTTCCGCCGCCGGTGGTGGGTCGTCACCCTGTGGCTTGTCGTAATGATCGCCGGGTCGACGGCCATCGGCTCGCTGTTCGACCACCTCGGCGACACGAACAGCCTGCCCGGCACCGAGACCGGCCAGGCGCAGAAGGCGATCGACGACGGCATCGACCGCGGCGAGCAGTTCTTCGCGGTGGTCGACCACATCGACGCCAACGCGGAGCAGACGCAGAGCGTCCTGAGCAAGGCCGTCAACGACGTGGCCGCGGTCGACGGAGTGAAGGAGGCCTCCGGTCCGACGGCGTCCAAGGACGGCCGCGCCGCCGTCATCGAGGTGACCCTGAGGAAGGCCGACTCGCAGTACCAGCCGTTCACCGACGCCAAGGCCCGGCTTGACAGGCTCTCCTCGCAACTGCCCGGTTCCACTGTGGAGGTCGGCGGCGGCGACCTGATCAGCGACCAGGCCAACGACGCCGTCCAGGCCGACCTGTCCAACGCCGAGATGTACTCGCTGCCGTTGACCGTCGTTGTCCTGGTGTTCGTCTTCGGCGGCATCATCGCCGCGAGCCTGCCCGCCCTGGCCGCGATCGGCACGATGCTCGGCGCGACCGTCATCCTGCTCGGCTTCCAGCAGGTCATCACGCTGGACGCCAACGTCATCACGGTGGTCACCCTGCTCGGCCTCGGCCTGTCCATCGACTACGGCCTGCTGCTGGTCGCGCGCTACCGCGAGGAGCTCGCGCGCACCGGCGAACGGGCGGACGCCGTGCGCCGGGCGTGGGGCACGGCCGGACGCACCATCTTCTTCAGCGCGCTGACCGTCTCCGCGTCGCTGACCGGCCTGATGGCCTTGGACATCGGCCGGCTGCGGGCGCTGGCCGCCGCCGGCATCGCGACCTCGCTCGTGGCGATGCTCGCCGGCCTGACCTTCACCGCCGCGCTGATCGGCCTGCTCGGCCGCTGGATCAAGCCGTCGAAGAAGGAGCGCGCCCGGGCGGCGGCCGCGGCGCACGGCGGAGCGGGGCAGGAGCGCGCCGAGTTGGAGTGCGGCTTCTTCGCCCGGCTGGCCCGGGGCACGCAGCGCGCCCCGCTGATCGCGGTGCTGCTGACCGCGGCGGCCCTGCTCGTGGTCGCCTCGCCGCTGCTGCACGTCATCATCAAGGTGCCGCAACTGGAGGGCCTGCCCCGGTCGCTGGAGGCCGTGAAGGTGGCCGACGTGCTGGACAGCCGGTTCGGCATGGTCAGCCAGCCCGGCGTGCGGATCGTGGCGCGTACCGACGCCCCCACCCTCGACGGGTACGCGGCGCGGTGGGCCGCCGACCCCGAGGTGCTGCACGTGGAGAAGGCCGACGGGCTCAACCCGAACCTGTCCATTGTGGACATCGCAGTGAAGGGCGACGGCCAGGGCAAGGCGGCCCAGGACCTGGTGGGCCGGATGCGCGCGGACCGGCCCGTCGGGTACGAGTCGTGGGTCAGCGGGGACGCGGCCGTGCTCATCGACCTCGACGCCCGCCTGGTCTCCGGGCTCCCGCTGGCCATCGCGATCACGGTGCTGGCGATGATCGTCCTGCTGTACCTGATGAGCGGCTCGATAGTCATCCCGCTCAAGGCGGTCGTGCTCAACGCGCTCTCGCTGGCCGCTACGTTCGGCGTGCTCGTCGCGGTCTTCCAGGACGGCTGGCTGTCCGGGCCGCTGCACACGCTGACCGTTGGCGGGCTGAGTCCCTTCATGATCGTCATCGTGTTCGCGTTCGCCTTCGGCCTGTCCATGGACTACGAGGTGTTCATCCTCGCGCGCATCAAGGAGTACTCCGATGCGGGCGAGGACAGCAACGCCTCGGTACGGCTGGGCCTGCAGCGCAGCGGCCAGATCATCACGTCGGCCGCCCTGCTGATGCTGATTGTGTTCGCCTGCTTCGCAGCGGCGAAGGTGGGCCAGCTTGAACAGATCGGCCTGGGGCTGTTCGTCGCCGTACTCATCGACGCGACGCTGGTGCGGTGCCTGCTGGTACCCGCGGTGATGTCCCTGCTGGGCCGCGCAGCCTGGTGGGCACCCGGCCCACTGAAGCGGCTGCACGGCCGGGCGGGGCTGCGGGATTCGGAGGTACCCGTGGCGCCGGCCCCGTCGCCGGCGCCCGAGGGTGCGGTGGCCAACTAGCCGCTTCCGTCTCGGAAGCCACCTGGGGAGGTCGGCCACGGCCGGCGACCGCGTCTCTTCCGGCGCGGTCGCCGGCCGCCACGCTGCGTACCGTCACTGACGGTGCGAACGGCACTCGGGATCTCCGCTGGACCCGAAATACATTCAGAACTGACCCTTGCTTTAGTTGCGTCAGCAAAATTGACGAATCTCACAGTAACCGTCAATTTTGGAAAACGTTGACTGAGCAACAAAATGCGCGATGGACCACCAGTTCCGCACGCAACCGTCGCCGGGCTGCCCGGTATCGTCCGCATTCGCCCCCGGGTGGGCGGCTCACCGAGTCACCAAAGACGCGTGCACACCTATCCCTTTGCGCCGAATTAGGTGGATCAAACGGGATACAACCGTGATCATTCGGCTATGCCGTCCATATCATTTCCAGAAGGCGCGAACGGACTTTGGCAGGCACTGCCGAAATACGGTTTCGGACGCGCCCGAACTCGGCCCGACCCGCGTGTTGTGTGGCCAATCCGTGCCAGGCGACGACCGGCCGTAAACTGCCCTTTATCCGAGCGCCGTTCACGGGGCCGGTGGGGCGTCGTGAACTTGACATGGGCGAAGGGCCTGGGTAGGTTCCCGGCTGGGTTCGCGAAATGAGCCGGTAATCCGGCAACAGGGCTCGGCTTTGTTCGGTCAGCTTCAATACTGATTACCGACTGGTACCAATATGGTGGCTGCTGACCGCGCCCGGCCGCTGTGCGGCCGGCGCCGGCCGCTGCGGTCGTCGTGGTGGCTCTTTGTGGGGAGATGTGATGCTTTACCGGGCGCACTCGTCACGACCGGCAAGCGACCGGCTTCTCACCGCAAGCGGGTTCCCGTGCTGTGTCGGCCATGCGACGTGGAGTGTTCATTCCGAGTTTCGGCGTCGACACTATTGACGGTCGCGTGAAGGGAATGTAACCAGAGCGCTTTGGGTCTGGGGGGCGGACGACTGTTGTTGACCATTGTGGAAAGCACACTATCTGACACCGGAGTCAAGGCAGGAGACTCTCGGCTAAACCCGTTCGTTCCCCTGGGGGTACACGCTGCCCGCCTGGAGTTCCGCATCCTCGGCCCGGTCGAGGTAATACGCGATGGTGTGCCGATCCCACTCGACGGCTCGAAACAGCGCACCGTCCTTGCCGCGCTCCTGCTGGCCCACGGGCGAATGCTTTCGGACTCGCAGCTGAGTTACCTCCTGTGGGGCGAGCGACCGCCGAACACCGTCAATGCCCAGATCTACACCTACGTGTCACGGTTGCGAAAGTCGCTCGGTTCAGAGGTGAACATTGAGCGACGACGGCCCGGGTACACGATGAACATCGGCGCGATGCAGGCGGACTTCGTCCGGTTCGAACAGCTTGCCCGGGCCAGTCAGGAGGCGCTGCGGGCCGGCCGGTACGACTCGGCGGCCGACACGCTGCGGGCCGCGCTGTCCTGCTGGCGCGGGCCGGCCCTGGCGAATGTCACCGAGTTCCTCGCCGATGCCGAACTGCACCGGCTGGAGGAGGCGCGGATGGTCGCGCTGGAGAGCCGGGTGGAGGCCGATCTCGCGCTGGGCCGGCACGGCTCGCTGATCCCCGAGCTCACCGGCCTGGTCATCGGGCACCCGCTGCGGGAGCGCCTGCGCGCCCAGCTCATGGTCGCCCTGTACCGGGTGGACCGGCAGTCCGACGCCCTGGCCGTGTACCACGACGGCCGCCGCATCCTCGCCGAGGAGATGGGCTCCGACCCGGGCGCCACGCTCGCCGAGGTGTACCACGCGATCCTGGCCGGCGACCCCGAGCTGCTGCGCCCGGCCGGGGCGGCTAGCCCGGCGGTGGCGAGCCGGCGGTACGCGCGCCCGCCAGCGATGCTGCCCCCCGCAGTACCGGACTTCACCGGTCGGGACCCGGAGCTGGGCCAGGTCCTGCGGATACTGTCCAACGGCGACCAGGCCGGGCGGCACCGGTTCCCGGCGGTCAGCGGGATGGCCGGCTCCGGCAAGACGGCGCTGGCCGTGCACGCCGCGCACGTCCTGCGCCAGGAGTTTCCGGACGGCCAGCTCTACGCCGACCTCGGCGGCACCACGGCGCACCCGGCCGATCCGGCCGACGTGCTGGGCTGGTTCCTGCGCGCGCTGAAGGTCGACGAGTCGGCGGTACCGGCCGGCGTGGCCCGGCGCTCCCAGCTGTTCCGCAGCCGGCTGGTCGGCCACCGGATCCTCCTGTTGCTGGACAACGCGGTCTGCGACCGGCAGGTCCGGCCGTTGCTGCCGGGTGGCAGCGACTGCCGGGTCATCGTCACCAGCCGGGTCCGGTTGGCCGGCCTGGAGGGCGCGGAGCTGATCGACCTCGACCCGCTGGAGCCGGAGAACGGGCTGGCCCTGCTGCGCAAGGTGGTGGGCACGGACCGGGTGGCGGCCGACCCGATCGCCGCGCGTCGGGTGGTGGACCTGTGTGGCCGGCTGCCGCTGGGCCTGCGCATCGTGAGCGCGCGACTGGCCGCCAAGCCGCACTGGACGCTGGCCCGGCTCGTCGAGCGGCTGGAGGACGAGCGCGCCCGCCTCAACGAGCTGAGGGTGGGCGCGCTGGACATCCAGGAGAGCCTGCGGGCCAGCTACCAGCGCGTCGGGCAGCAGGCGCGGCTGGCTCTGCGCCGGCTGTCCCACCTGAGCGTGCCCGAGTTCCCGGCGTGGACGGTGGCGGCGGTCCTGCGGGTACCGCTGGCGGTGGGGGAGGAAGTCGCCGAGTCACTGGTGGACGCGCGCCTGCTCGACGTCCGCTCCGACCACGTGGGCCGGCCGCGCTACTGCTTCCACAGCCTGGTCCGGTTGTTCGCCCGCGCCCAGTCGTCGGAGTAGCCGCCGGGTATAGACAGGTACAGCGACATTGGGCAACCCGCTGCATGGTTGGGCGGTGCCCGTCTCCGTAGCGTTGGCGGCAGGATACGTGAGGAGGAGCATGTGGTGACCAACGTCCACAAGTCGGGGGGGCGGCGGCTTGTCGGGTCGCGGTGGCGGGCCGGTAGCGTCGCGCTCCTGCTCGCCCTGACCCCCGGCGGCTGCAAGGTGGCCGGCTCGGCGGCCGCCCATAACGAGAGCCAGCACCAGGCGTACCAGCACCAGATCGACCGCATCGAGCTCAACCTCGACAGCGGCGACATCCGGCTGAGCCCGGGCAGCGTGGGCCAGGTCGTGGTCCAGCGGGACCTGCGCTGGGACAGCACCAAGCCGACCATCACCGAGAAGTGGAACGGCAACACCCTGCAGATCAGCAACCAGTGCGCGTCCAGCGAGCACAACTGCGCGACCAACTACGAGATCCAGCTGCCGCAGGACGTGCCGGTCGTCGGCAAGACCAAGGCGGGCAGCGTCACCAGCCGGGGCATGCACGGCACCCAGGACCTGGAGACTGAGGCGGGCGACGTGACGGTCGAGGAGACCCGCTCGGCGCTGACCCTGCGTACCAACGCCGGGAAGGTCGACGGTACGAGCCTCGGCAGCACGCGGGTCGACGCGTTCAGCAACGCGGGCGCGGTCAGCCTCGCGCTCACCGTGGTACCCGACAGCGTGAGCGCGAAGTCGGACGCGGGCGACATCGACGTGCGGGTACCCAGGGCCGGCTCCGGCGGGTACAGCGTGGCGGCGAGCACGGACGCCGGTACCAGGACGGTCTCCGTCGACGTCAACGAGGGCAGCCCGCACAGGATCGTGGCGAGCAGCCGCAGCGGCGACGTCAAGGTGCGGTACGCCCTCTGAGGGGCGCAGTGTCCATGGTGGACGGTGGTCAGACCGCGATCCCGCCGTCCACCCGGAACGCCTGGCCGGTCACGTAGGAGGACTGCGGGCCGGCCAGGAAGGACACCATCGCGGCCACCTCCTCGGCTTGGCCGAGCCGGCCGAGGGAGATGCGCTCCAGCATCGAGGAGGTGAACTCGGCGGTCAGCCCGGACAGCATGTCGGTCTCGACGAACCCGGGAGCCACCGCGTTGACCCGGATGCCGTAGCGCCCGACCTCTTTGGACAGTGCCATGGTGAAGCCGATGATGCCCGCCTTGGACGCGGCGTAGTTGGTCTGCATCGGGGTACCGGCGACCCCCGCGACCGAGGAGATCGTGACGATCGAGCCGCGGCGGCGCTTCATCAGCCGCCGGATCGCCGCGCGGCACACGTGGTAGGTGCCGTCGAGGTTGGTGCGCAGCACCGCCTGCCAGTCCTCGTCGGACATCAGGGCCAGCGGCTTGTCGCGGATCACGCCGGCCACGGTCACCACCGCCTCGACGGGACCCAGCTCGTCCTCGGTGTCCTTGACGAATCCCTGCACCTGCTCGTGGTCCGCGACGTCGATCTGGCGGTACAGCACCCGGCCGCCGTGCTCGCCGGCCGACTTGGCCACCAGGGCGGCGGCCTCCACATTGGACTGGTAGCAGAAGCTCACGTCGTAGCCGTCGGTGGCCAGCCGGTTGACCACGGCGCGGCCGATGCCGCGGGACCCGCCGGTCACGAGGGCGACGGGACGATCGGTACCGGTCACGGTGTCTCCTTCGGTTCGCGGTGGGCGATCGCCGCGACCCTGGGGCGGCTCAGCGCGAGATAGTCGTGGGTGTGCAGCCCGATGGAGCGGTCCAGTCGCGCCGCATTGAAGAAGATCTCCTCGTGGGCGAGCAGCCCCGGGTCGACGACGAGGGCGAGCTTCGGATCGAACGAGAACGGGATGACGGTGCCGGTGACGCTTCCGGCCAGCCGCTCGGCGGTCTCCGCCTGGGCGAACCCGACCCGTACCCCGCCCAGCAGCCCACGCACGCTGTCGAGGTCCACCTTCCGGTCGCCGGGTACCACGGCCAGCGCGTATTCGCTGCGCTTCTTGGCGACCGTGACCCGCACGACGATCGACTTGGCGGCCTGCGCCAGCGGGTGGCCGCGCAGCCGGCTCGCGGCCAGCGTGGTGCCCTCCGGCCGGTGGTCGATGAACCGGTACCGCGCCCGGTTGTGGTCGAGGAGCGCGACGAGCCGGTCGTAGGTGTCCTCAGACGGCTGCACGCTTCCAGGCTGCGGCGGCGAGCTATACGTTCTCTATCGCGGCGCGATCCTCAGGTACCGCAGGACCGCCAGTACCCGACGGTGGTCGGTGTCGGCCTGGATGATGTCCAGCTTGGTGAAGATGCTGTTGACGTGCTTGGCGACCGCGCTCTCGCTGATGTGCAGTCCGGTGGCGATGCCGGAGTTCGAGCGCCCCTCGGCCATCAGGCCCAGCACCTCCAGCTCCCGGGCGGTGAGCTGCTCCATGGGGTCGCTGCGCCGGCGTACCAGCAACTGGGCGACCACCTCCGGGTCCAGCACCGTCCCGCCGTCCGCCACCCGGCGCAGCGCGTCGATGAACTCGGCCACGTCGGCGACCCGGTCCTTCAGCAGGTACCCGACGCCGCGCGTGTTCGAGGACAGCAGCTCGGTCGCGTACCGCTCCTCCACGTACTGGGACAGCACGAGTACCGCGACGTCCGGTCGCTCCCGCCGCAGGGTCAGCGCGGCGCGCAGCCCCTCGTCGGTGTGCGTGGGCGGCATGCGGACGTCGACGATGACCGTGTCGGTCCCGCCCGCGGCCACCTCGCGCAGCAGCTCTCCGGCGTCGCCGACCGCGGCGGCCACCTCGATGCCGGCCGCCTCCAGCAGGCGCACCAGGCCCTCGCGCAGCAGTACCGAGTCCTCCGCGATCACCACACGCACGGCAGCCCCGGCAGGGTCAAGGTACTCACGGCGGTCAGGCTATCAGTGGGGCGAGGGTACGTCGGACAGCCGCGCGACGAGGTCGCCGGCCAGCTGCGCCGCCCCGGGTACCAGATAGAAGTGGTCTCCCGGAAAAACGCGCAGCGCGAACCCGGCGGCGGTGGCGCGCTCCCAGCCGGCGGCGTCGGACGGCGCGCAGCCCGGGTCGCGGTCCCCGCTGTAGGCCGCGATCGGCGCGGCGATCCGGTCGAGTACCGGGCGGTTGTGTGTGGCGAGCAGCCGGTAGTCCGCGCGCAGCACGTCGAGCATCATCTCGCGCAGCTCGGTGACCGCGAACACGTCGAGGTCGGCGTTGCCGAGCCGGCCCATCTCCGCGATGAGCGCCTCGTCGTCGGCCAGGTGCAGGCGGCGGTCGTCCTCGCGGTCCGGCGTCCAGCGGCCGGAGACGAACAGGTGCCGGGGGACGATCCCGTGCCGCCGCTCCAGCCGCACCGCGACCTCGTAGGCGACCAAGGCGCCCATGCTGTGCCCGAACAGCGCGAAGGGGGTACCGGTCAGCGGCAGCAGCGCGCCGGCGATGTCGGCGGCCAAACTGTCCACTGAGGACGCAAAGGGCTCGCCGAACCGGTCCTGCCGGCCGGGGTAGCACACCGCGAGCAGCTCGACGTCCGGCGGCAGCAGGTCGGGCCAGGCGCGGTAGGCGGTGGCGCCGGCACCGGCGTGCGGGAAGCACACCAGGCGCAGCCGCGGCCAGGAAACCGGCCGGTACACCCGGAACCAGAGGGCGCGCTCGGGCATCTGTCAAACCTCCACTGTGGATGGTGCTACCCCGGCCACCGGAAGTGTTGCACCTCGTAGGGCCCGACGCCGAGCATGGCCACGGCGGCCAGGTACCCTGGCTCGGTGGCGATGTCGGCCAGCCGGCAGGGGCCCGAGTCCCCCTCGGCCGGCGGGGGTACGGCCCGGCCGTGGACGGCGAACCGCAGCGCGACCACCAGGGGTACCCCGGACGCCTTGCCGCACGCCTCCTTGCGGGTCCAGAACCGCTGGTACCACCATGGCTGCTCGGCGTCCGGCCGGCGGGCCAGCGCCCGTGCCTCCGCGGGCAGGAAGTACCGGTCCGCCAGCGCCCGGGCGCGCAGCGACGGCCGCAGCCGCTCCACGTCGACGCCGACCGCCCGGTCCGTGGACACGGCGAGCAGTGCCATCTCCGCGGAGTGGCTCAGGTTGTGGTGCACTCCCGGGTACCCGTGCAGCGCCGGCTTGCCCCACCGGCCGGTCCGGTACCGCAGCCCGGCCGGTGCCGTACCGACCAGCGCGCCGAGCAGCTCCCTGGCGGCACCGTGCGCGACCGCGTACCGCCGGGCCAGCTCGGGCGAGGCGAAGCGGGACAGTCGCGCCCGCTCCGCGCCGTCCAGCAGGCCGAGGCAGCGCGCGACGATCCGCGGTCCCGGGTCCAGCGCGATGTGCCAGATCCGGATGCTGCGCTGGTACCGGCTCAAGCCGGGTACGGCTCGGCCATGGCGACAGCGATCCTGCGCGGTCCGGTGTACGGCTCGCGGGCGTGCGCCGCGGTCATGTTGTCGACGACCAGGATGTCGTCGAGCCGCCAGTCGAACCGGGTCCACGCCGCGCGGTAGCAGGAGCGCAGGTGGTCGACCACGTCGTCCGGGATCGTGCCGCCGTCGCCGTAGTAGGTGTTGCTGGGCAGGTCCTGCTCGGCGAAGATGCTCAGCAGCCCCTCGCGGATGTCCTTGGCCAGCGTGCTCACGTGGAAGAACGTGGCGTGGTTGAACCACACCGGCTCGCCGGTCACCGGGTGCTCGTGGATCGGCTCGCGCACGGCCGTGGTACGTAGCCCGCCGCCGGGCAGCCACTCGCAGGTGATGCCGTGGCCGGCGCAGTACTCCTCGACGGCCTGCCGGTCGTCGGTGTTGAACACGTGCTCCCAGGAGACCCCGAAGGAGCCGTGGAAGTTGCGCCGCAACATCCACTTGCGGCGGGCGAACTCGTCGCGTACCGCCGGGTCGATCGACCGGTACACCTGACGGATGTCGGCCAGCGGCGTGGCGCCCTGCGTGGTCGGCGGCTGGAGGCACTGGAAGAACAGCGTCAGCGGCCAGGACGCCTGGTACGAGTTCTCGTTGTGCAGGAAGATCTCCTCGTTCGGCGGGTAGTCCGTCGAGGTGTAGATCTGGCCCTTAATGGTGCTGCGGGGCGAGGACCGCTCGGTGTAGGTCAGCGGATCGCCGGACAGGGCGCGCACCACGGTGTCCAGCCCGTCGACGCCGTCCGCGGCGAAGCCGCGCAGCAGCACCGCCCCGTGCTCCACGAGGAGCTGCCGGATCTTCGTGCGGTCCCGTTCGATGCGGGCGACCAGGCCGGTACCGGGGTCGTCATTCTCGATGACGAACGGCAGCGGCCCGCTCGGCGTGGGCATGGTCATCCTTGCCACCCCTCTCTCCTCATTCGACCAAGGATCGGGCGGCTCCCTATAGGCTTCCTATACACCGGTACCGGTGGTGCTGGGTGCACCCCCGCAACGGCAGCACACACCATGGTCCGGCCGGGCCGGGCTCTCTACAGTCGACGGCATGACGACCACGGGGACTCGCGGCGGCGGCGCGGTGCGGCTGTTGCGCGCCCCCTGGACGAGCGGTCCGTGGCTGGCCACCGCCCAGGTGCTGGTCGGACTGCCGGTCGCGGCGCTCGCCTCGACCGTGGTGCTCACGCTGCTCGGTTTCGCGCTGTCCTTCGCGGTCACCGCGATCCTCGCGGCTCCGTTCTTCGCCGCGCTGTTCGCCTCGTGCCGCCTGTTCACCGAGTGGCAGCGCGCGCGGATCGAGGGCATGCGCGGGCCGGTGCTGCCGCCGCCGGTCACCGATCTGCGGGTCGGCCGGACCTTCCTGCGCCGGCTGTGGGCGGACACCCGGTCGGCCGGTACCTGGCGGCAGGTCGCGTACCACTGCCTGTCGGGGCTGCTGAGCCCGGCCGCCGTGGTCGCGGTCGCCGGCGCCTGGACGCTCGGCGCGCTGCTGACCACCATCGCCGTCTACGCCTGGGCGCTGCCCGCCCACGCGCTGCTCGGCCTGTCCCCGCACCAGCCGGTGACCGTCGTGCTGCTGACCGCGCTCGGGCTGGTGCTGCTGTTCGCCGCACCGTGGATCGCGGAGCTGGCCGCGGCGCTGGACCTGGCGGCCGTGCGGGGCCTGCTGTCCCGCAGCCGCAACGAGGAGCTGGCGGTGCGGGTGGACACGCTGGCCCGGGACCGGAAGGACGTGATCGACGCGGCCGACGCGCAGCGCCGCCGGCTCGAGCGGGACCTGCACGACGGTACCCAGCAACGGCTGGTGTCGCTGGCGATGAACCTCGGCGTGACCCGTACCACCATGACCGACGTACCGGAGGGCGTGCGCCAGGCCATCGAGCAGGCCCACGACGAGGCCAAGCTCGCGCTGTCCGAGCTTCGCGACGTGGTGCGCGGGCTGCACCCGGCGGTACTCGACGACCTGGGGCTGGACGCGGCGCTGTCCGGGATCTGCGCCCGGTCGCCGGTACCGGTCCGGCTGCTCGTGGAGCTGCCCCGGCGGGTACCCCGGCCGGTGGAGACCGCGGCGTACTTCGTGGTGTCCGAGGCGCTGGCCAACGCCGCCAAGCACGCCCGCGCCACCCAGGTCGACGTGGTGGTGGAGCTGTCCGGCGACGCGCTGCGCATCATCGTGTCGGACAACGGGCGCGGCGGCGCGGATCCCGAGGCCGGCTCGGGCCTGCGCGGCCTCGGGCAGCGCGTCCGCGCGCTGGACGGCTCGATGACCCTGACCAGCCCGCCCGGCGGCCCCACGCTGCTGGTGGTCGAGCTGCCCTGCGGCGCGTGACCGGAGGTACCCATGCTGACCGACGAGAGCCCAACGCAACGCCTGACCGCGCCCGGCAACCGGACCTGGCGGCTGGCCGGGGTGCTCGTGACCGTCGTCGCCCTTCTGGTTGGAGGATTCTTCATCGTGCGTACCCTGTTCGGCTCGTCGGCGGCGACCGAGGAGCAGCAGCGCCAGCGCTACCAGCGGCCGGTCACCCGGCTGGAGTTTGACGTCGACTCCGGTGACATCTCGGTGGCGCCGGCCGGCGACGGCCAGATCAGCGTCGAGCGGACGCTGCACTTCCGCCGCACCAGGCCCACCGCCGGCGACGAGTGGACCGGCGACACGCTGCGCCTGTCCAGCCGCTGCCCTGAGGAGAAGGGCTGCTGGGTCAACTGGGACGTCCGGGTACCGGCCGGGGTCGCGGTGCTGGCGAGCACCCGGGCCGGCAACGTGTCCATTGTGGACATCACGGGGGAGCTGGACCTGACGAGCACGGCCGGCGACGTGAGCATGCGTGGCAGTACCGGCGCCGTGCGGGTACGGGGGGAGGCGGGCAACGTGACCGGCAGCGGCCTGAAGTCCACCTCGGTCGACGTGCAGACCACGGACGGCGCGGTGTCGCTGGACTTCGCGGTACCCCCGATCACCGCCCGGGTGGTGGGCGAGGCGGGCAGCATCCGGATCGCGGTGCCCCGGGCGGGTACCGGGCCCGACGGATACACGGTGCACGCCTCGACGCAGGCCGGCGACCGCACCGTGACGGTGGACGAGGACTCTGCCGGCCGGCACTCGATCTCGGCCGAGCTCGTGGACGGTGACGTGTCGGTCGGCTACGCCTGACCGGCCCCGGACCGGCGGCCGACCGCCCCCCGATCGGCCGCCGGTCCCCTACGGACCGCTGAGGGCGGAGCAGTACGGCCCGGTCGCCGGCCCTTCGCCGGGCAGCCCGTACCCGCCGTATGGCACCTCGACCCGCCGCCCCGGCGCAACCGCGCGACTCCTGGTAGACAGGGGGCATGGCGGACGAGACGCACCGACCCGCCTTCGTGCTGCACGACCACCGCAAGCCGAGGCCCCACTTCGACCTGCGGCTGGAGGAGGACGGCGTGCTGCGCTCGTGGGCGGTACCGCGCGGGCTGCCGGTGGACGCGAGCGAGGACCGGCTGGCGATCGCGGTACCGGACCACGCGCTGGAGCACCTGACCTACACCGACGCGGACAAGTTCATCGCGGACATCGGGTGGTGGGAGGAGCACGACCGCAACGAGCGGCGGATCGTGTTCACGCTGCACGGTCGAGGCGCCCCGGGCCGGTACGCGCTGGTGCACACCAAGGAGAACTGGCTGCTGCACCGCACGAAGGAGCAGCCGGGCTCCGGTTGAGCCCGGCTCGTCAGCGGTGCGGGCCGTCAGCGGTCGCGGCGCCCCGGCACGTCGGCGATGGTCGACTCCGCGCCCGTGGTGGCGTCGCTGGTGGTCGCCGCACCGGTCGGGGTGTTCATGCCGCCGCTGGTCGCGTCCCCGGTCGTGGTCGGCGCGACTTTGCCGGCGTTGCCCGTCGGGCCCCGCCGGCCGGGTGCCACGTTGCGGCCGGGCGGAGGGGCGGGCCGGGGGCGGCGGGCATTCCCTCCGGTTCCCCCGGTGGTGGTCATCGCGCCGGGCGTGCGGGTCGGCCCGCCGTCGCGCAGCTTGCCGGTCTCCACGGCGGCGTCCGCGACGTCACCCCAGTCCTGGCGCTTGACCTCGTCCATCTCGCCGAAACCTTCGTACTGGTCAGTCACGCGTGCGTGCTTTCCCCCGAATGTCGCGGCGAAACATGTCGACCGGTGGCGAGGTAGGACGTCGCCTGTTCGCGCAGCCGCGCGTGCAGGCAGACCGGACGCTCATCGATCCGCCGTGCAGAGGGAACTCCCGGACGGGGATGACCCCGGCTCGCCGCCCGCTACACTCCTCGGGCCGGGGAGACCGGGGAGGATGCCCGCAAACCAGGGTGTGAAGTGGCGAGCGAGGGTGGACGGGGGCGTATGACCGTTTACGGGTCGGCAAGCCCCAGAACACCGATAGATTCCAGAACCGGACAGGCTGCCGCGCGGTACCCGTCGACCGGTTACCGCGTCCCGGCACAGCGCCGGTCCCCGGACCTCGCGCCCGTCCCGCGGCAGCCGGCGGCCCCGGGGCCGGCCGCCGAGCCGGCGCGTTCCGGGTTCCGCCCGGACATCGAGGGGCTGCGCGCGGTCGCCGTACTCGCCGTCGTGCTGTACCACGCCGGGGCAACGGTCATCGGCGGCGGCTACGTCGGCGTCGACGTGTTCTTCGTGATCTCCGGCTTCCTCATCACCACCAACCTGTACCGCGAGCTGGAGCGCACCGGGCGTATCTCGTACGGCCAGTTCTACGGCCGCCGGATGATCCGCCTGCTGCCCGCCTCCAGCCTGGTGGTGCTGGCCACCGTCGCGGCCGCCTGGGAATGGATGTCCCCGCTGGTGGCCCGCGCGGTCTCGCTCGACGCGCTGACCGCCGTCGGGTACGGCATCAACGTCCGGCTCGCCGTGCAGGGCACCGACTACCTGGCCGCGACCCGCGAACCCTCGCCACTGCAACACTTCTGGTCGCTCGCGGTCGAGGAGCAGTTCTACTTCGTCTGGCCGCTGCTGCTCGTGGCCGGCTCGGCGGTTTGGCTGCGCCGCGACCGTCCCAGCCGCGCAGCTTCTCCCAGCGGCGGGCAAGCGGCCTTCGGCAGCCGCCGGTCGGCCGCCGTCGTGCTCTGCGTGCTCGCCGCCGGCTCGCTCGCGCTGTGTGTGTGGCAGACGGGGCACTCCCAGCCGTGGGCCTACTTCGGCATCCAGGCGCGGGCGTGGGAGCTGGCCGCCGGCGCGCTCGTCGCGCTCGCCGCCGCGCGGCTGTCCCGGCTGCCCGCCTTCGTGGCCGGGGCCGCGATGTGGTTGGGGCTGTGCGCCGTCCTCGCCTCGGCACTGCTGTACACCGACGCGACGCCGTTCCCCGGGTACGCGGCGGTACTGCCGGTGGGGGGCGCGGCGCTCGTCATCGCGGGCGGCTGCGCGGGCTCGGCGCGGGGCGCGCGGGCGGTGCTGGGCATCGGGCCGCTGCAGGCCTTCGGGCGGCTGTCCTACAGCTGGTACCTGTGGCACTGGCCGGTACTGACGATCGCGCGGTCGGTCGCGGGCCACCCACTGACCGTCTGGCTCGGCCTGGGCCTGGCGGTCGGCTCGCTGCTGCCCGCCTGGCTGTCCATGCGGTTCGTGGAGAACCCGGTGCGCTTCCACCCGCTGCTGCGCCGCCGCCCGCGCCGCGGGCTGGCGCTGGGCGCGGCACTCAGCGCGCTGACCGTCGGTTCGGCCGTGCTGTTCCTGGGGCTCCCGATGCGGCTGGGCGGCTCGGGTACCGGCGCGGACACGGCGGCTGCGGTCGCGGTCAAGGCCAGCGCGGATCCGGCCGCGCAGTTGGCCGAGGCGCGTCGGCAACTGGCCGCGCTGATCGCCGCCAGCGCGCCGGTGACCGCGATGCCGGCCAACCTCGTGCCGCCGGTGGCCTCCGCCGCGCAGGACCTCCCGGCGGACAAGGGCTGCCTCGCCTCGCTGGACGACACGTCCACCGCTACGGCCATCGCGCAGGGCTGCGACCGGTACGGCGACAAAGAGTCGGCCACGACCCTGGTGCTGTTCGGCGACTCCCACACCGAGCAGTGGTTCGACGCGGTCAACGCGGTGGCCACCGAGCGGCACTGGCGGCTGGTGGTACTGACCAAGAGCGGCTGTACGCCGGCCAACGCGCTGACCACGAAGATCAACGCCCGCCGCGCGTTCACCGAGTGCGCCACCTGGCGCGAGGACGCCTTCAGGGTGATGGCGTCGCTGAAGCCGGCCCTGGTACTCATGTCCACGCGCACCTACCTGAGCGCTCCGGTCGACGCGCGGAACGTACCCGTCAAGGGCGACGCCGACCAGTTGTGGACCGCCGCGATGATCGACTCGGCGACCCGGGTGCAGAAGCTGGGCGCGCGGGTCGCGCTGATGCAGGACACTCCGGACCCGGGCGGTACCAGCGTGCCCAACTGCGTCGCCGCGCACACGAGCGCGATCGACAAGTGCGCGCTGGCGGTGAAGTCGGTCGTCTACGACGGCCGGCGCAGCGCGCTCGCGGCCGCCGCGAAGTCGGCCGGCGCGGCGGTGATCGACCCGACGGGCTGGTTCTGTACGGACACGCTGTGCCCGGCGGTCATCGGCGACACGCTCGTGTACCGCGACGGCAGCCACGTCACCGCGACCTACGTCAAGCTGCTGGCTCCGCTGCTCGGCGGCGAGCTGCACTGACCTCGCGGCGTCAGGGCAGGATCCGCTCCACCGGCAGCCGCGGGGTACCGGGCGGCGGGCCGTCGGGGTCAGCGATGCCCAGGCGCAGCACGAGGTACGGCTCGCCGAGCCCGGACAGCAGGCGGCGCAGGGCGGCGCGGGTCGCGGGTACCTCGACGGCCGCCGACATCGGCAGCGCGCTGACGCCCAGCTCGGTCGCCGCCAGCCAGGCCGCGGATAGCGCCTCGCCGGCCCGCAGCCAGTCCAGCGGGGTGTCCTGCTCGCCGTAGAGGATGGCGAACGTGGCCGCCCGATCGTGGCCGGTACCGGCCGGCAGGGTACCGGGATGCCCGAAGTCCCGCCCGGGCACGGTGGTGCGGGTGGGCGCATCCGGGATCGCGGCGTCGGGTACCCCGGTTCCGCCCGGCCGCGGGCCGCCGGTCCACTGGGTGAGCTCGGCCCGCCACGCCTCCTCGGCGGCCTCGATGAGCTGCGCGCGGGACACGGTCGCGGCCACGTCGAGGACCGCCTCGGGGGTCAGCACGTGCAGCCTCGCCCCCTCGGCCGTCACCGCGGCCACGATGGCCGACAGCCGTGCCGCCTCCACCGGGGTACCGGTGACCGGCCGCCGGTCGGTGTGCCGTACCCGGATGGCCCGCGCCAGCCGGATCGCCGCGGCGGTGACCGGTGCCGTACCGGTGATGGTCAGCCGGGCGAGGTGGTCCGGGTCGTCGGGCGCGGGCAGCCGCTCCACCTCGACGGTGTGGCCCTCGGCGGCCAGGGCGACCCGTGCGTGGTGCAGCGCCGCGCCGCAGCTGAGGATCGCCAGCCGGCCGTCCGGGTCGGTGATGCCGAGCGTGCGGCGGCGGTCGGCGTACAGGTTGAGGACCGGCCCGTCGACGCGCCAGCGCCACGGCTGGCTGTTGTGCACGGACGGTGCCCGCCCGGCGAGGTCCACGACGGCCTCGGCTGCGGCGTGCGCGGCCTTGTCGGCGATGCGTCGCGCGGTGCCTCCGGGCGCGGCGCCTCCGGGCGTCGCGGCGCAGGCTCGGGTGTCGGGCTGGGCAGGCATCGCGGCTCCTTCCGGTGGGCTGCCACGAGCCTCGCCCGCGGGCGCCGCCGCGCACAGGGCCACAGGTCCTCACCGGTGGTCCCGTCCGGTCCGGGTCCTTCGGCCCTGCACGCGGGGCCGGGTCGGCACGGTACAAATGACAGGTGATCCGTGTGTTCCTGCTCGACGACCACGAGGTGGTCCGGCGTGGCCTGGCCGACCTGCTGCAGGTCGAGGGCGACATCGAGGTGGTCGGCGAGTCCGGTCTGGCCGCCGAGGCCGCCGCCCGCATCCCTGCGCTGCGACCGGACGTCGCCGTGCTCGACGCGCGGCTGCCCGACGGCAGCGGGATCGACGTGTGCCGCGACGTGCGCGCCGTCGATCCGTCGATCAAGGGCCTGATCCTGACCTCCTACGAGGACGACGAGGCGCTGTTCGCCGCGATCATGGCGGGGGCCGCCGGGTACGTGCTGAAGCAGATCCGGGGCACGGACCTGGTGGACGCGGTGCGCCGGGTGGCCGCCGGGCAGTCGCTGCTCGACCCGGCGATCACCGCACGGGTACTGGAGCGGATCCGGCACGGTACCGAGGAGCCGAAGGAGCTCAAGTCGCTGACCGACCAGGAACGGCGGATCCTCGAGTACATCGCGGAGGGGCTGACCAACCACGAGATCGCCCAGCGGATGTTCCTGGCCGACAAGACGGTGAAGAACTACGTGTCCAGCGTCCTGGCCAAGCTGGGCCTGGAGCGGCGCACCCAGGCGGCGGTACTGGCCACCAAGCTGCTCGGTACGCGGCGGTCGGCCGGCTGACCGTCGTCCACAATGGACCGGGCTCGGCCGGCCGGACCATGGCGGCCCCCGTACCGGCGCACGATGTCGCGATGGCAGCCCACGACGCGCCCGAGCGGGACGACCGGGTACGGCCGCTGACCCGTGCCGTGTCCTACGTCATCGTCCCGTTCCTGCTCGTCGCGTTCGCGGTCCTGTACCCGTGGCCGACCGACACCGGCCGGCTGTTCGCCTGGCGGATCGCCTCCGCACTCACCGCATGGATGGAGGCGCGCGCCCGTGGCTGAGGACACCGGCGGGGGGATCGCCGGCCTGCTGGAGCGGATGCGTGCCGACCTCGTCACGCTGGACGAGCGGCGGGACGCGCGCCGCTTCTTCCACGCCACGTACCTGCGCACCACTGAGGCGGTCGGTGCGGAGATCGACCGGGGCGCCTTCCTCGACGGCGACTGGCTGACCCGCTGGGACCTCGCCTTCGCCGACTTCTACGTCGACGCCCTCGACGCCGATCTGCGCGGCGAGCCGGTACCGGCGCCCTGGCGCGTGGCCTTCGACGCCGCACGGGAGCAGCCCGACCTGCCGCCGGTGCGGCACGTGCTGTTCGGCATCAACGCGCACATCAACTACGACCTGCCGCAGGCGCTGCTCGCGGTGATCAGCCCCGCCGACTTCGACGACCCGGCCATGGTCGCCAGGCGGGAGGCGGACCACCGGCACCTCGACGACGTCCTGCAGGCCCGGGTCGGCGCGGAGGACACGGAACTGAGCGCGGTGTCCCGGGTGACGTTCGTGGACCGGCTTCTGGGACCCGCCAACCGGGCCGGTACCCGCCGGTTCCTCGCCGAGTCACGGGCGAAGGTGTGGCGCAACGCGGTGGTACTGGACCGGGCACGGCGCGACGGTCCCGACCTGTACCGGGTGGTGCTCCGCGACCTGGAGCGGCTGTGCGGGGCGCGGCTGGCCGCGCTGTCGGCGCCGGGGCCGGTGCTGCTCCGGCTGGCCGTGCGCGGCTTCGGCGTCCTGCTGCCCGGCGCCTGATCATAGGCACAGCTCTCGCTGCGGTTTGCCAGCCATCCGCTGTCAGCCATCCCTTGCGGGGCATAGTCTTTAGGTCTGGACAAGGGAGGGCGGCATCGGCATGGCGACGGTGGGCTTCATCGGCAGCGGTCACATCGGTGGAACGGTCGCGGAGTTGGCCGTGGCCGCCGGGTACCGGGTGGTGTTGAGCAACTCGCGCGGCCCCGACACGCTCGCCGAGCTGGCCGCGACGCTCGGCCCGCTGGCCCGGGCGGCCACCCCGGCGGAGGCCGCCGCCGCCGGCGACCTGGTGGTGGTGAGCATCCCGCTGCGGGCGTACCGCGATGTCCCGGCGCAGCCGCTGGCTGGCAAGGTCGTTATGGACACCAACAACTACTACCCGCAGCGCGACGGCCGGATCGCCGAGCTGGACGACGGCAGCACCACCGGGCCCGAACTGCTCCAGGCGCACCTGGGCAGCGCGCAGGTGGTGAAGGTCTTCAACAACATCTACTTCCGGTACCTGGCGGAGCTGGCCCGGCCGGCGGGCGCGCCCGACCGCAGCGCGTTGCCGATCGCGGGCGACAGCGAGGGCGCGAAGGCGGCCGTCACCGCGTTCCTCGACGCGATCGGCTACGACGCGGTGGACGCCGGTCCGCTGGGCGAGGGCGGGCGCCGGTTCCAGGTGGACACGCCCGCGTACGGCCGCCCCTACGGCATCCCGGGCGAGGGCGCCGGTACTCAGGCGGACGCCGACGCGATCCGGGCCGTACTCGCCGCCGCCTGACGCACGGCCTGCCGGAACCTTACTCGTACCCGTATGCTCCTCCACGAGTATTTGGGTACGAGGAGGCGGCAGTGGGAGCCCCCGCCCTTCGAGGCCCTGGTGAACGGGGAGGACTGGCGGTGCTCGCCGCGCTGACCGTGTGGTTGTCCACCCGCACCTTCCGCGGGTACCAGCGCACCGTCCGACGCGGGTAGCTCAGGGGCCGGGGCGGACCAGGCCGGTCTCGTACGCGAGCACCACCGCCTGTACCCGGTCCCTGAGGTCGAGTTTGGTGAGGATCCTGCCGACGTGGGTCTTCACGGTGGTCTCGGCGACGAACAGCCGCTCGGCGATCTCCGCGTTGGACATGCCCTGAGCCACCAGCAGCAGCACCTCGCGTTCGCGGTCGGTCAGCTGCCCGATCCGGCCGTCCGCGTCCGGCGGGGGGGACAGCTGGCCGGCGAACCGGTCGAGCAGCCGGCGGGTGATCCGTGGCGCGACCACCGCCTCGCCGGCGGCCACGACCCGGATCGCGGACAGCAGCTCCTCGGGCGGCACGTTCTTGAGCAGGAACCCGCTCGCCCCGGCCTGCAGCGCGGCGAACGCGTCCGCGTCAGTGTCGAACGTGGTGAGCACGAGCACGCGCGGGCCGCCCGCCGCCGGCTCGGAGGACCAGGATGCGCACAGCGCCCTGGTCGCCTCCACCCCGTCCATCACCGGCATCCGGATGTCCATCACGACCACGTCGGCGCTCGTGTGCGCGAGCAGCCGCAGCGCCTCCCTGCCGTCGGCGGCCTCGCCGACCACCGTCATATCCGGTTGCGCGGCGAGTACCATCCGGAAGCCGGCGCGCACCAGCGACTGGTCGTCCACGATGACGACCCGGATCACGTCCACGGGACCTCCGCCGTCACGTACCAGCCCCCACCGAGCCGCGGACCAGCCGCGAAGGTACCCCCGTGCACCGCCACCCGCTCGCGCATGCCCACCAGCCCGTGCCCGGCGCCCGGCCCGCCGGTGCCTGGCGATGCCGCACGCGGCGGTGCCGCGACCAGCCGGCCGCCGCCGTCGTCGGTCACCTCCACGCCCACCCGCCCCGGCCGGTACCGCAGCGCCAGCGCCACCCGGGCGCCCGGCCCCGCGTGCCGCAGCACGTTGGTCAGCGCCTCCTGCACGACACGGAACACGGTCAGCTCCACGGCCGGTGGCAGGCCCGGCCGGTCGCCGTCCTCGGTGACCGACAGCTCCAGCCCGGCGGAGCGCGCGCGGTCCGCGAGCGCAGCCAACTGGTCCAGGCCGGCCCGGCGCCGGTCGACGTCCGCGGCGTCCGGTTCGTCCCCGCCCCGTAGCACCCCGACCAGCCGGCGCATGTCCTCCAGCGCGTCCCGACCGGTCGCGGCCACCTGCTTGATGGCCACCCGGGCCTGCTCCGGGTCGCGGTCCAGGGCGTAGCTCGCCCCGTCCGCCTGCACGATCATCACGGCCATGCTGTGCGCCACCACGTCGTGCAGCTCCCGGGCAATGGTGGCCCGCTCCTGCGCGACCGCGATCGTGGCCAGGTGATCGCGTTCCCGCTCGGCGGTCACCGCGCGCTCCTCCAATCCGAGCACGTAGAGCCGCCGGGTGCGCAGGGTGAAGGCGGTCAGCCAGACCGCGGCGCAGACCGCGAACAGGAAGAACAGCGACTCGCCCCAGATCCGCACCGGTTCCGCACGTGCCGCGGCCCGGTCGACGTGCCGGACCACCTCGATGACGACCCCGATAGCGACCGGTACCGCGGCCAGCAGCCCGTGCCAGCGGTGCCGCCCGTACTTGACGACCGAGTACATCGCGATCAGGATCGCGACGTCGAACGGCCGGGGATCGGCGGTCGGCGCGAACAGCAGCACCTGCAGCAGCCCCAGCGTGCTGACCACCGCCATGACCCGCAGCGGGTACCGTCGGCGCCACGGCAGGGCGGCGGCCATGCCGAGGCCGATCAGACCCAGCCCACCGAGCCGGATCCCGGAGCCGGGCAGCACCAGGACGACGACGACCCCCGCGACCATCAGGTCGAACAGCAGGGACCGCCGCGGCCCGTCCAGCCGGCCTCTCATGGGCCGAGGGTAGCCGGAGCCGGCCTGGTGGCGGGCGTCACGTCTCCCATCGCCGCGACGATCGAGGCGGGGGCCGCCTTCCGGGCCGGCAGCACGAGGCGGTCACCGCCGCCGGCGCCACGTACCCGACGAGCTGCCCGGTCGGTACCGGGATCACCGACGCGAAGCCGGTGAACATGACCCGGGTGGTGGCCCAGCCGCAGAGCAGCCGGACGCGGACCCCGACCAGGGGTCCGACGACACCCATCAGCGGCGCCTCGGCCAGCAGCATGCCGTACACCCTCACCAGCGCGGTCACCCGGACGGCGGCCGGTACGGCGGTGGCAGTTGAGGTCATGCCGCGACGCTACGGAGGCGGACCGGGCCGCGTCGTCGTCGCGCGGAACGCTTCCCGGGTACGACTCAAGGAGGACCCGACCCCGGCGGCCGCCGGGGTCGGCTCCGTTCGCCCGCACAGCCGCGCGGGGTGGGCGGGCTACTCGGCGCGCAGGGCGGTGGCGATCCGGGTCCGTGCGGCCCAGCCGGCCGGTACCAGCGCGCCGGCCACGGCCAGCACGATGCCGGCCGCGCCCAGGGCCACCAGCTCCAACGGCGGGTACACGTCGAGGAAGCTCCCCGGCAGCCCGGTACCGGCGGCGTCCGCCATGACCGGCAGTACCCGGTGCTGCAGCAGGTCGCCGAGCGGTACGGCCAGCGCCCCGGCGACCAGCCCGATGCCGGCCATCGCGGCGACCACGCTGACCCTGACCTGTCTCGGGGTCATGCCCAGCGTCTTGAGCACGCCGATCTCGTGCACCCGCTCCCTGGTGTTGAGCACGACCGTGTTGAACACGCCCAGCCCAGCGACCGCGGACAGCAGCAGGGTCAGCGTGACGATCAGCCCGACCAGGATCGTGAAGGTCTGCGCGGTGTTCCCCTCGTCCCGCACCTCCACGTGGGCGGCTGTGCCGAGCGTGGCGGACAGCGAGTCGACGTAGGCGTCCGGGCCGGTACCGGCGGTCAGCCCGACCTCGTACCAGTCGGGCCGGGTGTGGTCGGTCAGCCCGGCCACGGTACCAACTCCGGCCAGCAGCACCATCCCGTCGTCGTACTCCAGGTCGAACACCTCGCCGACCACCCGCACCTGCCGCCGTCCCGCCTCGGTGGCCAGCGTGATGGTGTCGCCGACCCTGTGCCCCGTGCTGCGCAGCAGACCGGAGCCGGCGACCACCTCGTCCACCCCGGTCCACCAGTGCCCGGAGATCAGCACGAGGCCGGTCCAGGACGGGTCCCCGTCGTAGGCCTCCATCCCGACCTCGCCGGTGTACCCGACGACGGTAAGCCCGCGCCCGAGCCGGGTCACACCGACCACGTGGGCGGTGCCGGACTGGGCGCGGATGGCGGCCAGGACCGCGGCCGGGTCGGTGACGTCGCTGGTCGCCCCGCCCGTCGCGGCGCCCGGGTCCGGCCCCGGCCCGGCCTGCTGCCCGCCCTTCTGCACCGGTGCGCCGTTCTTGGCCACGGTCACGCCGCCCAGCTCCACCTGCACCGGTACCTGCGCCGTGCGGGTGGCCGCCGCCGCGACCCGGTCCAGCGAGGTGGCCAGGCCGACGGCGAAAACCACGGTCGCGGAGCCGAGCAGCACCGCCAGCAGGGTCACCCCGGTGCGCGTCGGCCGGGCGAACGGGGTACCGAGCCCGAAGCGCAGCGGCAGCGGCAGCCGGGTCGCGTGCAGCGCGCGCCGCACCCGGTACCCGTGGCCCGCCCGTGGCGCCCGGCCGGTGGAGATCGCCTGGGCGGCCGGGACGGTACCGGCGCGGATCGCCGGTACCACGGCCGCCAGCGCCATCACCGCCGGCATCCCGAGGACGGCCAGCGCGTCCACCCAGCCGGCCACGCCCCCGGTTGTCGACACGTCGTAGGCGCGCCCGGTCTGCGTTAGTACCGGCACGGCGAGCAGGTTGCCCAGCGCCGCGCCGGCCACGCAGCCGACCAGCCCCGGGGCGAGGACCTGCCCGGCGTACCCGGCGACCACCTGGCGCGGCCCGAAGCCGAGCGTCTTGAGTATCCCGATGTTCCGGTACCCGGACACCACCGCCCCGCTGACCACGTTGGCGACGATGAGCACGGACATGACGAGCCCGAGGATCGCGAAGGCCACAACGAACGGGACCACCGGCGCGGTCCCCGAGTCCGCGCCGCGCTTGGCGACTAGGTAGCTGGCGGAGCCGAGCAGGGCGCCCTTCGGCAGCCCGGCAGTGACGGTCGCCACGTCGGCCGTGACCGCGGCGTCACTACCGGCGTCGGCGAACCGGTACAGCATCTGCCGGGAGGTCGAGGCGCCGCTCGCCTGCAGCACGTCCGACTGGGTGGGCCAGACCCAGGCGCCCGCCGTGTCGGTGATGGACTGGGCCACCCCGACCACCCGCAGCTGCACGCCCGCGACGATCAGCAGGCTCCCGACCGTGGTACCGGGCGGCCCGCTGCGCTCGCGGGACAGCACGATCTCGCCCGGACCGGACAGCCACCGTCCACTGTCGACAGTCAGCCGGTCCACCGCGCCGTCCCGCTCGGAGCGGCCGGCGACGGTCATCGTGCCGAACTGGCGGGGTCCGGCCGACACGGCCGCCTCCACCGTGTCGAACGGCCCGGCGGCTGCGGTGACCCCGGAGGCGTGTGCGGTGGCGGCCAGCTGCTCCACAGTGGACAGTGACGGGTCGAAGGTGACCGCGGCGTGCGCGCCGGACTGCCGGGCGAAGGCGTGGTCGAACGGGGCGTTGGACAGCACCAGCAGGCCCACGGCGAGCACGACGGTACCGGTCGACAGCAGCGCGACCGCCCCGATCACGGCGGTCTGCAGGCGGCGGCGGGCCACCGCGGCCCGGATCACCTTCCACACGGCCCGGGTCACGGCGCCACCGCCGGCCGCCCTGGCCCTACCGGCACGGCCGACCCCACCCGCTCCGCGGCGGCCAGCCGGCCGTCGCGCAGCTCGACGTACCGGTGCGCGCAGCGGCGCGCGACGGCCGGGTCGTGGGTCACCAGGACCAGCGTCTGGCCGGACCGGTTGAGGTCGGCGAGCAGTTCGGTGACGTGCGCGCCGGTCCGCTCGTCCACCGCGCCGGTCGGCTCGTCGGCCAGCAGGACCTCGGGCCGGTTCATCAGCGCGCGCGCGATCGCCACGCGCTGCCGCTCGCCGCCGGACAGCCGGGCCGGGTAGGCGTCCATCCGGCCGCCCAGGCCCAGGGTGTCCAGCAGCTCGGCGGCCCGCCTGCGAGCGGCACCGGCCGGGGTCCCGGCGAGCTGCGCGGGCAGCAGCACGTTGTCCCGCGCGGTCAGGTCCTCCAGCAGGTGGAAGAACTGGAAGATGATGCCGATGTGCGCGCGCCGGAACCGGGCCAGCCCGGTCTCCGACAGCCGGGTCAGGTCGAACCCGGCCACCTCCACCCCGCCCTCGCTGGCCCGGTCCACGCCGGCCACGAGATTGAGCAACGTCGACTTCCCGCTGCCCGAGGGGCCCATCACGGCGACCGCCTCTCCGGCCCGTACCTCCAGGTCCACCCGGTCCAGGGCCGGGGGAGAACCCGCCTCGTAGCGCTTTGTCGCGGCCCGCAGCCGCACCACAACTGGCTCTGTCATGCCGGCAGACGCTAGGCGCGGTAGCGGCGGCGGGGCGTCGGACGCGGTGTGGATCCCGGGTACCGCGTGCGGTGGGGGTCATCCGCGCGATGTACGCCCGGTACCCGCGACGGTTGACGCCCGCCCCGGGCCGTCCCCGCACAATGGGTGGGTGAGCGCGCGACCGTCCCTGTGGCCGCCGGCCCGCCGGCTGCGGCCGCCGTGGCCGGATGTCGCCCTTGCCGCCGCCTTCGTCGGGTTCATCCTGCTCACCGTCCTGCATCAGCACCGCTCGAGCGCCAGCCCCGGGGACGTCCCGCTGCACGTCCACTTCCCGCTCCCACCCAAGGGGAACGGCGCGGACCGCTCGATCGGGATCGTCGGCGGGGACGGGTCGCACGCCGAGCAGCCCTCGATCGCCGGCCTGGTGTTCCTGATGGCGCTGCCACTGGCCTGGCGCCGCCGGCTGCCGCTGGCCGCGCTGGTCGTCCAGTTCGTCGGCGTGTTCGCACTGCGCGACATCGGCTGGGCCGGGTTCCTCGCGGTCGTCGTGGGCGCCTACTCGCTGGCCCGGTACGGGCGGTGGCCGCTGCTGTCGCTGGGTACCCTGCTGGCCGCGGCCGCCCTGGTCGCCGCGACGTTCCAGAACTCCACGCCCGAACTGCCGGGCTGGTCGGCGCCGTTCGTGATCCTGCTGCCCATCGGGCTCGGCGGTACCGCGATCCGCTCGGCGCGGGCCCGGGCCGACGCCTCGGCGGAGCGGGCCGCGCTGCTGGAGCGGGAGCGCGAGGCGGCCACCCGGGCGGCGGTCGCGGACGAGCGCTCCCGCATCGCCCGGGAGCTGCACGACGTGGTCAGCCACCACGTGAGCGTGATGACCATCCAGGCGGGTGCGGCCGGCAAGGTGCTGGCCGACCGGCCGGACCTGGCGCGGGGCGCGATCGGCGCGATCGAGGCGAGCGGCCGGGAGGCGATGGCCGAGCTGCGCCATCTGCTCGGCGTCCTCGCCGAGCCGCCGGCCGCCCCCGTCTCGCCGGCCGGACCCGCGATGACCGCGCGCCCCGACCCGGGTACCGGCACCTCCGGGTCTGCCGCCGACCCCGGGCCGGTACCGCTGCGGCCGCAGCCAGGCCTCGACCAGCTCGACGCGCTGGTCGCCGCGGTACGCGCCGCCGGCCAGCCGGTCACCACCCGCACCCGGGTACCGGCGCTGCCCGGCGGCGTGGACCTCGCCGCGTACCGGGTGGTCCAGGAGGCGCTGACCAACGCGATTCGGTACGCCCCCGGTGCCCGCACCGAGGTGGTCGTCGACCGGGAGGGCGACACGCTGCTGATCGAGGTGACCGACGACGGTGTGCCCGGCGACCCGCCACCGCACCCGGCGCCCGGTGCCGGTACCGGCCTGATCGGCCTGGCCGAGCGGCTCGGCCTGTACCACGGCACCCTGGAGGCCGGTCGCCGGGTCGGCGGCGGCTTCCGGGTCCGCGCCCGCATCCCGCTGGAGGCCGCGTGACCGGCGAAGGTGTGACCGGTCCCCGGGTGCTGATCGTCGACGACCAGGCGCTGGTGCGCACCGGCTTCACGATGATCCTCCAGTCGGCCGGCATCGCGGTGGTCGGCGAGGCGACGGACGGCGCGGCGGCCGTGTCGGCGGTCCGCCGGTACCGGCCGGACGTGGTCCTGATGGACATCCGCATGCCCGAGCTGGACGGGCTGGAGGCGACCCGGCGCATCCTCGCTGAACGCCCGACCACCTCCGGCGGCGACCCGGTCCGGATCATCATCCTGACCACCTTCGACCTGGACCAGTACGTGTACGCCGCACTGGCCGCCGGGGCCAGCGGCTTCCTGCTCAAGGACGTCACGCCCGACCACCTGGTCAACGCGGTACGGCTGGTACGTGACGGCGACGCCCTGCTGGCGCCAGCCATCACCCGGCGGTTGGTGGCCAGGTTCGCCCGGCCGGACGGCGCCACGGCCCACCGGGACCTGGCCAGCCTGACCCCGCGGGAGCGCGAGGTGCTGGCCCTGCTGGCCGGGGGGCTGAGCAACCAGGAGCTCGCGGTGCGGCTCGGGCTCAGCGAGGCGACCGTGAAGACCCATGTGACCCGCATCCTGGGCAAGCTCAGCCTGCGCGACCGGGTACAGGCCGTGGTGCTGGCCTACGAGACGGGCCTCGTGCGGCCCGGGGGAGATCCGCCGGACTGACCCGCGGCGCCGCTGGCGGCGGACCGCGGCGACCGTACCCGCCTCGCCGCGCCGCAGTGCGGGCCGCACAGCGGCGCGGCGCCGGACAGTCCTGCCCGACGGCGTACGGGGTCGGCCGCGTCGCCGCCCTCCATGGGCGACCAACGAGGCAGTGACCTGAAACGATACGGTGGACGTCGATGCCGGTTGCCGGCCGTTCCGGATTCACGTCCACCACGTCCACTGTGGACGCCCCGGTGCGCTTGGCCACCTCCAGCGTCATCAGGCCCAGCGTGCCCGCGCCGTAGATGAGCACATGGCTGGCCATTGGGCGCGCAGGATGTCGTACCCGTGCACCGCGCAGGCGGCTCGATCAGTGCGGCGAGCACTGCCCGCGCCCGCTCCGGCCAGGGCGCCCGGGCCGCCGAAGGTCAACTCCAAACAGCGCCACCACGGCTGATCGCGTTACAGCTCGCAGGCTTGGTTCGCATCGGGTGTCGCATTCGTCGCCGGCCGGGAGCGGGTGACCTCGCGCCCGTCTACGGTGCGGCGAGAAATCGCCTCGATAGCACCCTTCGTGGACGTGCCGGTGCCCGGTCACGAGGGCGCCGGCACCGGTCGTCAGCAGGCAAGCTCGTCCAGGGGACGCAGGCTGGTCACGGCGTACCGCCTCGGGCGACGGGATTCTGTCGCACCTGGCGCCGGGGCGAGGAGTCCCCTCGGCAGTCAGGCACCGGCGAGCCGCAGGCGCCGCTCTCCTTCCTCGGGTTCGAGCCAGGGTGTGCCGTCGAGGCTGGCCTTCTTCGTGTTGAACGCGTAGACCCACAGCCCCGCCGCCCAACTCGCCTCCGTCTCGTCGGTGCTCCATCGCCGTCCCGACGCGCCCTGGTACGCCTCGATGAAGGCGTGCGACTCGTCGACCGAGGCCGCCCGGGGGACTGCCCCGCACGGCCACACCGAGGCCGCGAGCCCCGCGACGACCGCCTCGGGCGCGCTGATGAGACTGTCCCAGTCGTGCACGACCCACGGGGTACGGCCGTTCCACCGCAGATTGTGGGCCTCCCAGTCGCCGTGCCCGACGACCGGACGTGCCCCGCGGAACCTGTGCAGCCGCTCCCGCACCCGCCGACCGATCTCGTCCAGCCACCCGGTTTCCGGGTGCGCGTTGAGGTCCGCGTCCCGGTCGTCCGGGGGCGGCCAGACGCGGCCGTGCTCGTGGTCCCAGGCGACCCACGGCGGGTTGGGTGCGAGCCTGCTGGTCGGCTCGGGCGCCGTGCGGACCAGACGCGCCAGCAGTTCCGCGTAGCACTCGACGGTACCGTCGGTCACGCCGAGGACTTCGCCGCCGGGTACCAGGATCTCGGCGCTGGCCGCCCATCCGCGGAGCCGGACGGGACCCACCAGCGGTCGCGGGCATGGAAATCCGTCCCGCCACAGGGCCTGCTGGATGCCCGCGCACGCCGCCAGCCGATCGGCCGCCGGCCGCACCTTGACGACCACCTCGCGCCCATCGGACAGCCGCAGGCCGAGGATGCGCGAGAGGTGGCCCCCCGTGAATAGAATCTCGTCGACCGGTGCGCCCAACCACCGGCCGCACCACGCGTCGACGTCAGGTACGCCCACATGCACTCCGGCCACCCGCCCAGTCAAGCGGCACCGGGCCGCCAGCGGAATCGGGATGACGCCCGATCCGAAGGACCACGGCTTCGTAGCGTGTGGCGCGCGGGCTCAGTTGGTCGTCAAGCAGAACGGATGGCCAGCCGGGTCTGCATACACTCGCCACCCGATCGGTTTGTCCGACCCCTCAAGCAGGGTGGCACCAAGCGCCAGCACCTGTGGCTCGGCAACATCAAGGTCGTCGACCATGACATCCAGGTGCAGCTGCTGCGGACAGCCGGCCCCACGCCAACTCGGCGGCTTGTGGTTCGGTACCTGCTGAAATGCCAGACGCATACCGTTGTCGCCGCAGAGCATCAGCCAGTCCCCGTTGGCGGCCTGCTCGCGGCGCCAGCCGGTCACCCGCTGGTAGAAGACCAGCAAGGACTCGGGATCGGCGCAATCGAACACAACCGCATGCACACGACCGATCACCGTTCCCCCGCAGTGGCCGAAGTGGTTTGTGCGCCCAGAACCCCGTCACCTGAGCGGGCCCGAATCCAGGGATGGGACACGAGCAGATCGTAAATCCGCTTACCTGACCAGCCATAGAAACCCCCGGGGATTGGCACAGGTGTGCTAATCTGAGCCATGTCCAGCGGGGCACCGGTACGGGAGGTGGCGAGCATCCTGCACGCGGACCTGGACGCGTTCTACGCCTCAGTGGAGCAACGCGACGATCCTGGACTGCGCGGGCGTCCCGTCATCGTCGGCTCCGGTGTCGTGCTCGCCGCCAGCTACGAGGCCAAGCGCTGCGGCGTGCGTACCGCGATGGGCGGCCGGCAGGCCCGGCAGTTGTGCCCGCAGGCGATCACCGTCGAGCCGAGGATGTCCGCGTACTCGGCGGCCAGCAAGGCCGTCTTCGAAGTGTTCCGGTCCGTGACCCCGGTCGTCGAGGGGCTGTCCATCGACGAGGCGTTCCTCGACGTGCGCGGGCTGTACCGCATCGACGGGCCGCCGGTCGCCATCGCCGCCCGGCTTCGCGCCGAGGTCCGGGAGCGGGTCGGCCTGCCGATCACCGTCGGGGTGGCCCGCACAAAATTCCTCGCCAAAGTGGCCAGCGGCGTGGCGAAGCCGGACGGGCTGCTGCTGGTACCGCCCGACGCCGAACTGGCCTTCCTGCACCCGCTGCCGGTCGAGCGGCTGTGGGGCGTGGGACCGGTCACCGCGGGACGGCTGCACGCGCGCGGCATCCGGACGGTCGGCAAGGTCGCCGCGCTGGGAGAGGCGGCGCTGGTCTCCATGCTGGGCGAGGCGGCCGGGCGGCACCTGCACGCCCTGGCGCACAACCGGGATCCTCGTCCGGTACATGCCGGGAGGCGGCGCGGCTCCATCGGGTCGCAGCACGCCCTCGGCCGGGGCCGGCGCAACCCGGAGGATCTGGACGCGATCCTCGCCGGCCTGGTTGACCGGGTCACCCGGCGGATGCGGGCCGCGGGGCGCAGCGGCCGCACGGTCACGCTCCGGCTGCGCTTCGACGACTTCAGCCGGGCCACCCGCTCGCACACCATGCCCCGGGCCAGCGCGCACACCCAGACCATCCTCGACGCGGCGCGCAGACTGCTCGGCGCCGCGCTGCCGATCATCGCGCGGCGGGGCGTGACGCTCGTCGGGATCGCGGTCGGCAACCTGGAGGACGGCAACGCGGTCCAGCTCATCCTGCCGTTCGACCGCACGGCCGGCGAGCGGCTGGACGCCGCGCTCGACGCGGTACGCGAACGGTTCGGCTCGGCGTCGGTCGGGCGCGCTGTGCTGCTCGGGCGGGACCAGGGCCTGTCGGTACCGTTGCTGCCCGACTGAGCCACGTCCGGTGCTCACCGTCGGGTACCGGGCCCGCGGGTCGCGGCCCGGCAGGAGCGACCGGGCAGAATCGGACGGGTGCAGCTCGCGATGCTCGGGCCGCTCGAGGTCCGGACGGACGACGGCGGTTCCGTCGCCGTGTCCGGCGCGCGACTGCGCCAGCTGCTGATCGCCCTGGCCCTGCATCCTCGGCGGGTGGTGACCACGGGGTACCTGGTCGGCGCGCTGTGGGGCGAGGACCCGCCGGCCGAGCCGGGAAACGCTGTTCAAGCGTTGGTGTCCCGGCTGCGCCGGGCGGTGCCGGGGATCGAGGTGTCCAGCCGGTCGGCGGGGTACCTGCTGGACATCGACCCGGACGCGATCGACGTGCGCCAGTTCGAGCGGCTGGTGACCGCCGGCCGCTCGGTCGCGCCGACCGCGCCGGAGGAAGCCGCGGCGAGGCTGCGGGCGGCACTGGCCCTCTGGCGCGGCCCCGCGCTCGCGGACGCGGCCGGCGCGGAGTTCGCCCGGGCGACCGTCGCGCGCCTGGACGAGCTGCGCCTGGTGGCGCTGCAGGAGCGCATCGACGCGGAGCTGCGCTGCGGGCCGTCCGGGGCGCTGGTCGCCGAGCTGGAGGGCCTGGTCGCCGACCACCCGCTGCGCGAGCCGCTGGTGAAGCTGTTGGTCCGGGCGCTGCACGCGGCCGGCGACCGGGGCCGGGCACTGGCCGTCTACGAACAGGCCCGAGTGCGGCTGGCCGACGAGCTGGGCGTGGCGCCGGGTGGCGACCTCGCCGCGGAGCATCTGCGCATCCTGCGGGCGGACGAGGCGGCGCCGGGCCGGGCGGCCGCGCCGGGCGAGGTCGCCGCTGCCGGCGTACCCGCGGCCGGCGCCGAACCCGGCGCGACCGGTACCCACGGGGAGCCGGTCACCGTACCGGCCCGCCCCACCAACCTGCGCGCCGAAATCAGCAGCTTCGTCGGCCGCGAGCGCGACCTGGCCGGCATCGACGCCCTCCTCTCGTCGTCGCGCCTCGCCACGCTGACCGGCCCAGGCGGCGCGGGCAAGACGCGGCTCGCGGTGCACGCCGCCCGCGACCGGGTGGACGCGATGCCCGACGGGGCCTGGATGGTCGAGCTGGCCCCGATCTCCGACCCCGGCGACCTGGTGCCAGCGGTGCTGGCCGTCCTCGGCGTGCGCGACCGGGCGCTGGTACGGGCGGGTGCCGGCGCCGCCGGGGAGCCGGTGGTCGACCCAGTCGAGCGTCTGCTGGCGGCCCTGTCTCGCCGCGAGTCGCTGCTCGTCCTCGACAACTGCGAGCACCTCATTGGCGCCGCCGCCCGGCTGGCGGACACCATCCTGGGCGCCTGCCCGGGAATCCGGATCCTCGCGACGAGCCGCGAGCCGCTCGGCGTCACCGGCGAGGCGCTGTGGCCGGTCGAGCCGCTGGCCCTGCCGCCGGCCGGGGAGCCGGTCTCTACGCGGGACCTTGCCGGGTACCCGGCGGTCCGGCTGCTTGTTGCGCGGGCGGCGCTGGTACGGCCGGGGTTCGCCGTGACCGCGGACAACGCCGGCGCGGTGCTGCGGATCTGCCGGGCGCTAGACGGCATGCCACTGGCCATCGAGCTGGCCGCGGCCCGGCTGCGCGCGATGACGCCCGATCAGTTGGCGGCCCGACTGGACGACCGCTTCGCGGTGCTGACAGGGGGCAGCCGCACCGCGCTGCCCCGGCACCAGACGCTGCGCGCGGTGGTCGACTGGAGCTGGGACCTGCTGGACGAGGCCGAGCGGGTACTGCTGCGCCGCCTGTCGGTGTTCAGCGGCGGCGCGACCCTGTCGGCCGTCGAGGGCGTGTGCGCGGGCGAGGGGCTGCCCGCCGTCCGGGTACTCGACGCGCTGGCCGGCCTGGTCGACAAGTCGCTGGTTTCGGTACGCGACGACCGGCCGGAGCCGCGGTACCACCTGCTGGAGACGATCCGGGCGTACGGCCAGATGCGGCTGGCCGAGGCGGGGGAGCGGGAACGGCTGCGCACCGCACACGCCGGCCACTTCCGTGCCTTCGCGCTTGCGGCGCGATACGACCTGATCGGCGCGGCGCAGCTCGACCGGCTCGCCCAGCTGACCGCCGACCACGACAACTTCACCGCCGCGTTGCGGGGCGCGGTCGCGGCCGGAGACGGCGGTACCGCGGTCACGCTGGCCGCCTCGCTCGCCTGGTACTGGTGGCTGCGCGGCCACCGCACCGAGGGCGCCGACCTGTGCGCCGCCGCGCTGGCCCTGGTCGAGGCGGGGGATGCGGCGCGTACCCGGGAGGAGTTGGAGGAGGTTGCCATGGCGTACACGATGGGCGCCATGCTGACCGTCGACGGTACCGGCGACGTGGACCGGGCCCTGGCCTGGTTCGACGCCGCGGTGCAGGTGGTACGGCAGATCGGTACCCCGCACAGCCCGTTGCTGCGCATGGTGGAGCCGCTCAACCTGGTCTTCAGGAGCTTCACCAGCGGCGCGGCCCTCTCGCAGCCCCAGGCTCAGCTGCCGGTCGACGACCCCGACCCCTGGGTGTCCGGCGTCTCCCGGGTGATGCGCGCGCATGTGTCGCTCAACTTCGGCCGCTCACACGCGGAGGCGGAGCTGGACTTCCACCGGGCGCTCGCGGTGTTCCGGTCGCTCGGGGAGCGCTGGGGCACGGCGTTCACGCTCAGCTCGCTGGCCACGCTGGCCGGCTGGCGGGGCGACCTCGGTACGGCGGTGGCGCACACCGAGGAGGCGCTGCGCTGCGTGGTCGAGCTGGGCACCGCCGAGGACGAGGTGGAGTTCCGGGTGAGACAGGCGCAGCTGCTGTGGGCGGACGGGCAGCGGGGTCGGGCGCACGCCGAGCTCGCCAGCGCGGACCGGGTGGCCGGTCGGTTGGGCATCCCGCACGTGCTCAGTCGCGTGGCCAACGCCGCCGGCGAGGTGGCGCGGCTGGAGGGCGACCTGGTACACGCGACCGAACTCGCCGCCCGCGCCGAGGAGCTGACGCCGGAGCGCGCGGTGGCGTCCCAGTACCGGTCGATCGTGGCCACCTCGCGCGGCTTCCTGGAGGCGGCCCGCGGCGACCTGGAGGAGGCGCGCCGGTACCACCGCCGGGCCATCGAGCTCGCCGTGTCCTCGTTCGACGCGCCGGTCGTCGCGCAGGCCATGGTCGGCTTGGCCGAGGTGGCCCTCGACGACGGCGACCCGGGGCTGGCGGCGACCGTGCTCGGGGCGAGCGCGGGCATCCGCGGGCGCCCCGATCTGTCCTTTGTGGACGGTGTGCGGGTGGCCGGCCGGATCGAGTCGGCCCTGGGTACCGCCGCCTACGAGCAGGCGTACCAGCGGGGCGTGTCGGCGACGTCGGCACAGATCGGGGAGCTGGTCGGGGTGCGGCTGCCCGAGATCGAGGCGCTCACCACCCACGCCTGACGTCCGCCGCCGCGGCTGGCGGCGCCCGCGTGCTTGCTTGGGGTACCCGTTCGGCCACGCTCGGCAACCGTTGCATCCGTTTGCACTGATCCCGGCCCACGTCGCACGCATTATGACGCTCAGCAGTGGAACGTGCTGCGAACGTTTGCATTCCGTGGCGCGGAAATGTCCGTTGGTCGGGGAGTGACCGGGGGCGTAAACCCAGCGAGAACCTTTGGGCCACACACGAGGAGTCTGGGTGAACAGAAGGACCAGGTTCGCGATCACCGCGTCGGCAGTCGGCCTGCTCGGCCTCGCCGCGGCGGTGTCGCCGATCCTCACCGGCGCGCTGACCCCGGCGCATGCCGCCGGTACGTTCAACGTGAAGGACTACGGGGCAACGGGCACCGGGAGCACCAACGACGCGGCAGCGGTCACCAAGGCCGTCAACGCGGCGAGCTCGGCCGGCGGCGGCACGGTGGAGTTCCCGTCCGGGACATACAAGGTCGGCAGCACGGTCCACCTCAAGAGCAACGTCACCATCCAGCTCGACTCCGGCTCGACCCTGACCGGTACCTCCAGCGGATACGACGCGCCGGAGGCCAACCCGAACGACTCGTACCAGGACTTCGGGCACAGCCACTTCCACGACGCGATGTTCTACGGCGACGGGCTGTCCAACATCGGCTTCACGGGCTCGGGGACGATCGACGGCGGGGGCAACTTCATCACCGGCAACCCGAGCAGCGGGCAGGCCGACAAGCTCATCTCGCTGACCCGGTGCAGCAACCTGACGATGAACGGCATCACCCTCAAGCGCGGCGGGCACTTCGCCATCCTCATCAACGGCTGCAACGGAGTCAGCTCCGACCACCTGAACATCCAGACGGCCAGCGACCGGGACGGCTGGAACGTCATCAACACGCAGAACGCCACCTTCACCAACATCACTGACGCCGCCAATGACGACGCCCTGGTGTTCAAGTCGGACTGGGCGCTGGGCCAGCGGTTCCCGCAAGGCAACGTCAGCGTGAACGGTGCGACCCTTTCGGCGCAGTGCTGCAACGCGTTGATGTTCGGCTCGGAGACGTGCAGCGACTTCACCGGCTACCACTTCTCGAACATCACCATCACCAAGACCGGCAAGTCCGGGCTGGGCATCGTGTCGATGGACGGCGCGAACATCTCGGACGTGCACTACAGCAATGTCACGATGTCGGGTACCGCCTCGCCGATCATGATGAAGATCGGTACCCGAGCACGGTGCGGCGACAGCCCTGGCGTCGGCAGCATCAGCAACGTCACCTTCGACGGGGTCACCGGCACCAACGCGGGCGCTTACAGCCCGACGATCTGGGGCCAGTCCGGGCACCAGGTCAGCAACGTGACCTTCACCCACGTCAACCTGACGCTGCCCGGCGGCCACGCCGCGGTCTCCGACGCGGTACCGAGCGACAACGGCGACTACAACCCGAACAGCATCGGCACCCGGCCGGCCTACGGCTGGTACATCCACCAGGCCAACAACATCCACTTTGCGAGCAGCTCGGTGAAGTTCTCCGCCAGCGACGCCCGGCCGGCGGTCATCGCCAACACCGGCAGCGCGATCACCTTCGACGGGTTCACCGCGCAGAAGGGCACCGCGTCCTACGACATGGGCTTCCAGTCGGTGACCGGGTACTGCGTGAGCAACAGCGCGAACACCAGCGGTGGCTCGCTGCGGATCAGCACGACCAGCTCCACCCAGTCGTGCGGCGGTGGCGGCGGCCTGAGCGTGACCGGCCTCTCGGTGGCCGACACCGCCAACGCAGCAAACTGGTCGGTCCAGTCCAACCTCCAGGTCGGCAACACCCTGTACGGTGACCGCACGTTCACCGTGGCCTCACTGCCGTCGGCGCTGGTCGGCGCGGCCTGGATCCGGACGGCCAATGGCTCGAAGTCCTTCACCGGCAACCCGCTGGCGACGTTCACCGTCAACCAGTCCGCGACCGTCTACATCGGAGTGGACACCCGGGAGGCCAGGCGGCCGTTCATGGATTCGAGCTGGGCGGATACCGGCCTGACCTTCACCGATAACGAGGGCGGCAGCACGCGGACCTTCCACCTGTACAGCAAGACGTTCGCGGCCGGGACCGTCCAGTTGGGACCGGACGCGGACACCGCCAACAGCGCGAGCATGTACACCATCGCGCTGAAGTAGGCGCCCCACCCCGTGGCGGCCGGGTCGGCGGGGCCCGGCCGCCACGCCCCTCGACACCGCAGCTGTTCACCCATCGTTCGATTTCTACTGTGTACGGAACGCATTTACGTCGGTACTGTTGGTAATGAGACCAGTGGACGCCCAAGGGACGGCAGGAGGGCGGGCGTCATGGCCGACGAGGATCGGATCATCGGGCGCACGTCGAATGTGCGGCAACTGTTCACCGGGCGCAGGTACACCATTGACACTTATCAACGTGAATACAGCTGGGAAACCAAGCATGTCGAGGACCTGGTCACCGACCTGAGTCAGCGCTTCCTCGCGGCCTGGGACGCCATGCACGAGCGCCGCGACGTGCGGTACTACCCGGCCTACTTCCTCGGCCCGATCATCGTCACCGCCGACGAGCGCATCAACCTGATCGACGGGCAGCAGCGGCTGACCACGCTGACCCTGCTGCTCATCTTCCTCGGCCGGCTGCAGGAGGGCCGCGACGACGCGGTCGCGGACATCGGTCCGCTGGTCTACTCGCAGCTGTACGGCGAGGAGGCGTTCACCCTGGACATCGCCGACCGGCGCCGGGGCATGAACGCCATCCTGCACGGCCAGGAGCTGGACCCGCGCAAGGCATCACCGTCAGAGCGGACGCTGGTGGCGCGGTACCGCGACATCGAGGACACGTTCCCCGAGGCGCTGCGGGGCGAGGCGCTGCCGTTCTTCATCGACTGGCTGCTCGGCCGGGTGGTGGTGGTCGAGGTCATCACCTCCGACGCCGCGGCCGGCCAGGCCATCTTCGAGACTATGAACGACCGCGGCCAGCGGCTGACCAGCCTCGACATGCTCAAGAGCCACCTCGTGGCGCAGTCGCGGCGGTACGCGGGCGAGGTGCACGACGCGTGGCGGGCCCAGCTGGTACCTCTGACGGACGTCGACCCGGACGGGCCGGGCGACCTCGTCAAGTACTGGCTGCGGGCGCGGTATGCGCGCGACGCCGCCGACGACGACGCGATCACCACCGCGATGCACCAGTGGGTACGGCGGCACGGGAAGATCATGGGACTGCACCGGCCGGCGGACTACCGCGACTTCGCCTGCGTCGAGCTACCGACCGCGGCCGGCTGGTACCGGCGGCTGCTCGACGCGGCCGGGCACCTGACCCGGGGCCTGGAGCCGGTGTACTACAACGCCTACAACAAGGTGCCGTGGCAGTTCCCGCTGATCCTGTCCGCCCTGCGTACCGGCGACGACGAGGCGGAGTTCCTGGCCAAGGCGCGGCTGGTGGCCGGCTTCCTGGACGTGTTCGTGGCACGCTCGATGATGAGCTACCAGGACTACCGGCAGGCGCCGGTAGGCCGGCGGATCCTGGAGCTGGCCCGGGTGCTGCGCCGGCTGGACCGGGCGGCGATGGCCGCCCGGCTGCGCGTGGAGCTGGACGCGCTCGCCCCGGACCTCGGCGACGCGGGCTCCTTCGGGCTGCGCCAGCGCAACCGGTCCCACGTCCGGTACCTGCTGGCCCGCATCAGCTCCTGGGTCGACCAGCAGTGCGGGGTCGACCACGACTTCTGCTGGTACGCGGTCGGCCCGACCGGGCCGGCGCACGAGATCGAACACGTGCTGGCCGACCGGCGCGGCGAGGACACCGGGCTGACCGCGAAGGAGTTCGCCGAGCTGCGCAACCGGTTCGGCGCGCTGGTGCTGCTGCCGAAGGCGACCAATGCCGGCTTCGGCGCGCTGCCGTACCAGCGGAAGCTGCCGCTGTACGCCGGTCAGAATCTGCTGGCCCGCTCGCTGCACCCGATCTGCTACGAGCGCAACCCGGCCTTCGTCGGCTTCGTGGTGGAGTCCGGGCTGCCATTCCAGCCGTACCCGGACGGGTTCGACGAGACGGCGGTGGTGCAGCGGCAGCAGCTGTACCGCCGGATGGCCGCCCGGATCTGGGACCCGGCAACGGTCGGGCTGTGCGAGGCCGCCGACCCGGCTGACCCGCCCGATCCGCCCGATCCCAGCGGCCCGCTGGCGAGACAGGCGACGGTCTCGCTGGCCGACCTGATCCGCTCCGGCGCGCTGCGCCCCGGCCGGCTCGTCGGGGAGCACCTCGGGCAGGAGTACACGGCGCAGCTGACCCCCGCCGGTACCCTCCGGCTGGAGTCGGGCGCCGAGTTCGCCTCCCCGTCGGCGGCCGCGATGACCGCGCTGGACCGGCCGTCCTGGAACGGCTGGACGTTCTGGGCGATCG
>CAZYCD010000001.1:0-102605 GCA_964645345.1 uncultured Micromonosporaceae bacterium | reverse complement strand
TGCCAACGATCTGGGTCCACATGTGCACGGTGTCCTTCGTCTCGGACCAGTCCGAGACGCGCAGCCGCGGCCACGCCGCACCCCACGAGGTGTTGCCATCGGGCATGACCGGTCCCCCTTTCCATGGGACCGTACCGCAGGCCGGCGAGATTCAGACGCGTAGCAGCCGGTCGTTGAGGGCAGGGCCGAGGGCGGAGCCAGTGACCGGCGCGTAGTCCGGGCAGCGCTGGGACGCCGGACACTCCCACGGCCGACGGTGTCATTGCTGGCCCCTTTTGGGCAAACGGATGGGGGCACCCAAAGTCCGGCTGGAGGATCGGACCGCGGTGGAAATAAGCCGTACACCATTTGAGTGGCGATGCGCGCTCCATGGAGTGGTCTGTGATTCACGTCCACCCGCCCGCTGGTCATCACAACGTCCTCAAAAAGCCCGGGCGGAGGCGGTTCAGGACATCGAGAGACCCGGGATGGGCGAGGACGCCGGGCCAGACTTCGGCTCGGGATCGGTCAGACCCGAGCAGGTGAGCCTGGGGTGCCCGGAACGGGTCCCCGCCCGGCGGCGGGCCCGTTGCTGCTTCGTCTGCACGGCTACTCGGCTCAACAGTTGTTGATCAAATGGCGCCGGGCGGATCCGCCCGATCCAAGGTTGCAGCCGACGGCGCCGTGGCCTGGTGACGGCATTCCCGCCCATGGCGATGAGGCCGGCGCCGACCAAGCCGGCGAGGGCGGTGGCAAAAAGTGCCTGTATCTCGTAACCCGGTCGCTGGACCCGACCGGAACCGGCAGGACCCGATGGGCGATGCGCGGGAAGCCCGCACTGAACGCGTTCGCCATCACCTTCAGCGACCGCTTCCCGGCCGCTGAGACCTACTAACGACCACCGCCGGAAACACCGTTTACGAGATAGTCCCACGGCGTACCGGGTAGCGTTTACGGCTCGCCGGCGGCCGTTGATTGTTATGCATCGACGCAGATCTGCCTTAGCGAAGTTTCCACCAAGAGTAGCGTCCGAGGCCCGACCCAGCTGCATGGTCATCCTGCGCGAGGAGGTCAGGGTGCCGCAGGCACCAAATTTGGGTGTGCGATGAAGGTCGGGTCGGGCCTCGTGTCGCGCGGGATGTGGCCAACGATGATCAAGGCGTTGGTGAGGTGGCTTACGGTTCCGGTGGGCCGACCAACCAGCGGGACAGGTACATGTGGGCGCCGGTGAGGTCGGTGCCACGTGCCCGGTAGCCGATGTGACCGTCCGGGCGGATCAGGTAATGGGCGATGTCGGCTGGGGCCAGGCCGAGGCGGTGCAGCGCGGTGCCGTCAGGGTCGTGCAGGACGTCCGGTCCCGGCTGCCTGCTCAGCCGGTGCACGGTCACCGGGCCAGACGTTGGGTACGTGTCCTCGGCCGGCCAACCATCCAGCGGCCCGCACAGCAGGAGGTGATACCTGGGCTGGCGGAGTATGTCGTGCAGGGCGCCTGGCTGCCCATTGTAGACGACGGATGCGTCGGGTAACCGGTCCCCCGCATGCGGCCTTCGCCGTGGTGCGTGCGGACCCTCGACGCTGATCGGGCTGTTCCCGTACCCGATGGCGAGCTCGGAGATGGTGCGGAACCCGACGGCGCGCAGCCTCCTAGAGCGCAGCGGCAGTGGGGCGATCACGGGTACCGTCCTGGTGCGCGCGAGGCGTGCGATGGGGTTGTTTGTGGTGGCCAGGGTGAACAGGCGGTTGGTGTAGCGCAGTACCGCACGGCCGACCGGAGCCCGTTCGGTTTCGTAGGTGTCCAGTAGCGCCGGGTCGGCCTGGCCGATGGCGACCAGACCGAGTTTCCAGCCGAGGTTGACCGCGTCCTGGATGCCCGTGTTCATTCCTTGACCGCCGGCGGGGCTGTGGATGTGCGCGGCGTCGCCGGCCAGGAAGACCTGCCCGGTCCGGTACCGACTGGCGCCGCGTAGTTGGATGTGGAAGTCGGTCATCCACGCAGGGTCGTGCAGCCGCAGTGGCTCAGTCGTGTAGGCCGTAACAATGTCCTGGAGTTCGGGCAGGGTCACGTCGCCGGCCGGGTGGTTGGGCTTGCGGATCGCGAGCATGCGCCAGGTCGCCGGTGCGCCGAGTGGGAAAAAGAACAGCAGGCTGGGTCCGGTGAGGTAGGTGTGTACGTCGCCCGGGTGCAGTCCGTCGACTTCGAGGTCGGCAAGGACGAACGTCTGGGGGTAGGCCCCGCCGCGGAACTCGATGCCAGCCTGTTCCCGCACGGTGCTGTGGGCGCCGTCGCAGCCGACCAGGTACCGGGCGGTGACGGCCTCGCTGCGTCCGTCGGCGTGGTTCAGGTGGCAGGTGGGTTGTGTGGCGGTCAGGTCGGCGCTGTTCAGCCGTACGCCGCGTTCGATCGTGACACCGGCCTGTTCCAGGTGCCGGGCGAGGATCCGCTCGGTCTCGGCTTGGGACAGGAACAGTAGGAACGGGAAGGCGGTGTCGGCGGCACCGATGTCGCTCAGCGCGACCTGCACCGATCGGCGTCGGGTGTGCAGCTGTACCCTCACCGCAGGGTTGCCCTGCTCGACCATCTCGCCGGCCACGCCGAAGGGCGCGAGGACTTCCAGGGTGCGGGGTTGCACGGCCAGCGCCCGCGACTCGTGGACCCGGTCGGAGTGCGCGTCGATGATGCGGTACCGCACGCCGTGCTGCGACAGTTGCGCGGCCAGGGCCAGCCCGGTCGGTCCGGCACCGACCACGAGAACGTCCAGGGGACCTTGAGCGGTCACCGGACCACTGTCCCGCATTCCGACCGCCGATGTCGGCGCGACGTGGGGACTGCCCGACGTCGGCTGTGCAGGCTGGTGGTCGGCGGTGGTCATGACGTGGAGGTGTGCCGGTAGCGGAAGACGGCCGCCGGGACGGTGAGCGCGAGCAGTGCACAAAGCCAGGCGGCCGCGTGCCAGACCCGGGTGGTGGGGCCGCCCAAGCACAGCACGCGCAGCGCGTCGACGGTGACGGTGATGGGGTTGACGTTCGCGAATGCCTGCAGCCAGCCGGGAAAGGTTGAGACCGATACGAAAGTGGAGCTGGTGAAGATCAGTGGGATCACCGCGAACAAGCCGCCGATGCCGGCCGACTCGGGGTCGCGGACGAGCAGCCCGAGCAGGCTGAAGATCCAGGAGAAGGCGACGCCGACGACCAGCGCGAGCCCGATCGCGGCGAGCGCGGCGGCGGGACCGGCGTGGAACCGGAATCCGATGGCGTACCCGACGCCGGTCATCAGGGCGATGACGAACAGGTTGCGTACCGCGTCGGCGGCGGTACGGCCGGCGAGCACGGCGGAGCGGGTCATCGGTAGCGCCCGGAACCGGTCGACTATTCCGGTGGCCAGGTCGTCGGCGATCGCGACACCGGTCTGGGACGCGCCGAACACGATGGCCAGCACGTAGATGCCGGGCAACGCGTAGTCGATGTACCGGGCGACCCCGGGCGGGTGGATCGCCCCGCCGAAGGCGTAGTTGAACAGCAGCACGAACAGCACCGGCTGCACCGTGGCGAACGCGATGAGCGTGGGTACCCGGACCAAGCGGCGCAGGTTGCGTCCGGTGACGGTGGCGATGTTGTCCAGTAGCCAGCCGGGCCCGTTCATCCGGCGCAGCTCGCCCGGTGCGGTGGCGACGGTCATCGAACGCCCTCCCCGTCAGGACGCGGGCATTGGAGTCGACTGGTTGGCCGGTGAGGGTGAGGAACACGTCGTCGAGCGTGGGACGGCGCAGCGCGAGCTCGGACACCTGCAGCCCGCCTTGGGCCAGCCGCGCCGCAACCTCCGGCAGCACGGCCGCCCCGTCCCGTACCGGCAGAACAACAAGCCCAGTGTCGGCCTGCACCGTCGGCACGCCGGATCCGACCCCGACCATCGCATCGGCCAGCACGTGTGGGTCGGCGCCAGTGGCCACCCGCAGTTCCAGCCGGTCCCCACCCACCCGTCTCTTGAGTTGCTCAGCGGTGCCCGCGGCGATCACCCGGCCCTGGTCGATGACCACGATCTGGTCGGCCAACCGATCGGCCTCCTCCAGGTACTGGGTGGTCAGCAACACCGTGGTGCCCCCGGTGGCGAGGTCGCCCAGTAGCCGCCACAGGCCCTGCCGCCCGCGCGGATCCAGCCCCGTGGTCGGCTCGTCGAGGAACAACACCGGGGGCGCGACGACGAGGCTGGCGGCCACGTCCAGACGCCGACGCATCCCGCCGGAGTAGGTACGGACCGTGCGGTCGGCCGCGTCGGTCAGCTCAAACGCCTCCAGCAGCTCCTGCGCCCGCCGCCCGGCCGCGGCCCGGCGCAGCCCGGACAACCTGCCGATCATCCGCAGGTTCTCCCGCCCGGTGAGGTACCCGTCAACCGCGGCGTACTGGCCGGACAGGCCGATCACCCGACGCGCCGCACCAGCCTGACGTTCGACGTCGAAACCCAGCACGGCCGCGTGGCCGGCGTCGGGTGGCAGCAGCGTGGTCAGCATCCGCACCAGCGTTGTCTTGCCCGCCCCGTTCGGCCCCAACAACCCGAGCACACCGCCGGCCGGTACCCGCAGGTCCACCCCGGCCACGGCCGGCACGCCGCCGAACCGTTTCACCAGGCCCTGTGCTTCGATCGCCGCCCGCTGCGCCATCCCGCACCCCCGGATGGATAGCTAGGATTACTACCTATGAGCGGACAGTAGCATACCTACCTATGCAGCCGGAAGGTTGGACCGCGTGAGCGCGTAGGCGCAGGCGCAGGCCACCCGGATGTGCTGCGGCTGCCGCCACTGGCGCGAGTTGGCCCGCCGGTGAGTCGGCGTACGGGTCAGCTGACGGTAGGGCTGCGTCGTTCGATGAACACGACATCGCGCCACCAGCCCCGGTGGCATCCGACGCGTTCGCGGACGCCGACGACGCGGAACCCGGCGCGCTCGTGCAGCCGGAGGCTGGCGGTGTTCTCGGGGAACACTCCAGATTGGACAGTCCAGATCCCTGCACGTTCGGTGGACTCGATGAGGGTACGCAGCAGGGCCAGGCCGATACCGCGCCCTTGCGCGTCGGGGTGGATGTAGACGCTGTGCTCGACCACCCCGGCGTACACCGCCCGGGTGGAGACCGCGGACACCGCGACCCAGCCGACCACCCGGTCGTCCTGGTCGACGGCGACGTACCGGTGGTCAGGCAGCTTGCCGGCATCGAACGCCACCCAGGTGGGTGCCTTGGACTCGAAACTCGCCAGCCCGCCGTCCATGCCCGCCTGATAGATCGCCAGCACCGCATCCGCGTCCGCCGCGCGCATCGGCCGGATTGCGACCACCAGGACGCCGGCCGGTACATCGACTGTCATTCATGGCCTCCCGGCAGCCGTGGCGCCGGCTTGCCCATCACCACGTCCGCCGCGGACGGGAAGCAGCCGACACAGTTCTCGTTGATCCGGTAGTGGCGGGCGTTACCGACCCGCTCCTGCAACACGAACCGCACGTCGGCGAGGATCTTCAGGTGTTGCGAGACGGTGGACTGCGCCAACCCGACCGCGGCGACGATCTCTCCGACGCTCATCGGCCGGCGCGCCCGGGCCAGCAACTCGACCAACTGGACCCGGCTCGGATCGGCCAACGCGCGGAACCACGACGCGTACTGCGCCGCCACGCCCCGGTCCAGCAACTCCACTCGATACCCTTAATCGTCTATCGCCGATTAACGATGATAGCGTAGCGCTCGACCTGCCGCGACGCCAAGGGGACCCGACAGCACCCGGGGTAGCGGCCCTCCCTCCTGACGCCTGGTACGCCTGCTTGGGCGGCGAGGGGGGGCGTTGGCCCAACGTTCACCTGGCCCCGGCTCGGATTCGAGCAGGGTTGAGTTAGACTCGCCTCGAATTCGGCCAGGATGAAAGCGGTCACGCGTAATGGTGGTACAGCCCAGACGGCTGTTGCAGGTGATCGGCTGTGAGTCGCCACTGGTACGGGACCCGCTGACGGCAGAGCAGGCTGCCTCGGCGGTGGTGCTGTTCAAGGCGCTGTCCGACCCGATCCGACTGCGACTGCTGTCGCTGATCGCCTCACACGAGGGTGGTGAGGCGTGTGTGTGCGACCTGACCGGGGGCTTCGACGTGTCCGAGCCGACCATCTCCCACCACCTCAAGGCGCTGCGCGAAGCCGGGCTGGTCACCTCGGAGCGGCGGGCGTCGTGGGTGTTCTACCGCGTGGTACCGGAGGCGTTGTCCGGCCTGTCCGCACTGCTCGACGCGACCGGCGCGACCCCGACCGGGGCGTCCCGATGAACCCGGCCCGGGCACGGCGGCTGGCGGCCGAGTTCCTCGGCACCGGACTACTCGTGACCGCAGTGGTCGGGTCCGGCATCATGGCCAGCCGGCTGTCCCCCAACGATGTCGGGCTGCAGTTGCTGGAGAACTCGATCGCGACCGCGTTCGCCTTGGGTGCTTTAATTCTGATCTTCGGTCCGGTGTCCGGCGCGCATTTCAACCCGGTCGTGTCTGCGGCCGACTGGTGGCTGGGTCGACGGGACGGCACCGGGCTTCGCCTAACAGAACTGGCCGGGTACACGGTCGCGCAGGCGATCGGTGCGATCGGTGGGGCGATCCTTGCCAACGCCATGTACGCCCTCGCCCCGGTCAGCTGGTCGACCCATCACCGCACGGGGGGACACCTGTGGCTCGGTGAGGTGGTCGCCACCGCCGGGCTGATCCTGCTGATCTTCGCGCTGGCCCGATCCGGTCGCGCGAGCGTGGCGCCGGCCGCGATCGGCGCCTACATCGGCGCGGCGTACTGGTTCACGTCTTCAACCTCGTTCGCGAACCCGGCAGTCACGATCGGGCGGGCGTTCACCGACACGTTCGCCGGCATCGCGCCGGTGTCGTTGGTCGGGTTCATCGTGGCGCAGCTTGTCGGCGCGGTCGTGGGCGTCGCGATCGTCGCCGCACTGTACCCGAATGTGGGCGCGGCGGCGGCCGACGTGGTCGTACCCCACGAGCAAGCGGCCACCAACGGTCGCGCGAAGCTCGAGGCGTCGCGGAGCCGTTGATGGACGACCCGTTGCTGGACATGGCCGGCCGTGCCCTTCGTGATGTGCGGGTCGTCCGCGCCGACATCGGCGCCCGGGTCCGGGCGCGCGTGACCGAACCGACGATCAGCGGAGTTGCACGATGACCGACCCGTCTTCCACCGTCGCCACCCGCAAGCCTTCCGTGTTGTTCGTGTGTATCCACAACGCCGGCCGCTCGCAGATGGCCGCCGGCTGGGTCCGGCACCTGGCCGGTGACCGGGTACGGGTGCGCTCCGCCGGTTCCGAACCCGCCGAGCGGATCAACCCGATGGCGGTACAGGCGATGGCCGAGGTCGGCATCGATATCACTGGCAACACTCCACGCAAGCTCGACTGGGAACTGGCCGAAGGCAACGACGTGGTGGTTAGCATGGGCTGCGGCGACGCCTGCCCGTACGTGCCCGGCACCCGGTACGACGACTGGAAGCTCACTGACCCGGCCGGGCAGCCAATCGAGGTCGTGCGCGAGGTCCGCGACGAGATCCGCGGACACGTCGAGACACTGCTGGCCCAGCTACTGCCGGCCGATAGCTGACTCGGGGCGGTCGTGCGCGTTCTGATCCTTGGCGGCAACGACGCCGGCATTGATGCCGGGCCTGGCGGCGTCGACCGCAGCTAGTGGTCGACGGTCCAGGGCATGGTGCCGATGATGTTCGCGGCGATCAGGGTCTCGTTGTCCGGATCCCATGCCAGCACGGTGTCCGCCTGGCTGAGCGCGACGATCGCCGATAAGGCGGCCGGGCTGGCGGCCGTGGTGTGTGGCTCGTCGTCGTCGGTGATGATCATAAGTTCGAACCGTCCGTCGCCGCCGTCGGCTGCCGGGGTCCAGTTCGCGTTGAGTACCTTGACGCGTCGGGTGCTGTCACTGGCACCGGGCATCGGACACTCCTTCGCTGTTGATTGCGCGACTGGCGACGGGTCTGGTCCGCCGGCCCTAGCCGACCGTTAGTTCCGCGACGTCCAGCAGCGCCGCGAGCTGCTTCAGGTTGGCCCGTACCGGCCGGTAGTACACCCAGGTGCCGCGACGGTCGCCCTCGATGAGGCCGGCCTCCCGCAAGACCCGCAGGTGGTGGGAGATGGTCGGACCGGACACCGCGAAGTCGCCGCCGGTCAGGTCGCACACGCAGGTCTCCCCGTCGGCAGCTGACGTGATCCGCGACAGCAGCCGCAGTCGGATCGGGTCGCCGAGTGCCTTGAACATGCGGGCCAGGTCAACGGCGTTCTCGGCGTCCAGGGCCTGCTCCGCGATCGGCGGGCAGCAGGCCGCCCCAGCCTGGGGGTCCAGGACCACGAGTTGTTTCGACATGCCTCTAGGTTGACAGATCTCGAATCAGGGTGCAAGCTCAGGTCGGCTGATTCGAAGACTATCAAGACAGGGGTTGGTGCGGATGTTCGCCAGGTTGCGCGGCCGCCAGGTGGAGCTGGGCCGGGTCGAGTTCTGCGACAGCTGCACGCAGGTCTCTACACCGGCATCCCGGGCGCAGGCCCTGCGGAAGCGTACCCGGACCGACGCGCTGTACCGGGTCGGGATGCCGCGCTGACCAAGCGATTGGCGTGGAAGACGGAAGGGAGCAGGGGCGATGAGTACACAGGTGACGGGACCGGCGGCGGGCGGGTTCGCGGGGGATCCGGCGGAGGCGTTCAACCCGCCGCCGGCGGGTGGCTGTTGCGGCGGTCCGGCGGCGGGCGCGGGGCCGGCCGGCGGGCAGGCCGAGGTGTGTTGCGGTACCGCGGCCGAGGCCCAGGCGTCGAGTGGCTGTTGCGGTGAGGCGGCGAAGGCCGAGGCGGTCGCCTCGGGTTCGGGGTGCTGCGGGTGAGCTCCGCGACCAGCGGGCCGGCGGCCCTGGCCGCCGGCCCGCTGCCGGATCCGGCCCGGATGCGGGCGGTGGTCGAAGAACTTGCCGCCGACCGGTACGCCGGGCGGCGCATCGCCACCGCCGGAGGCCGGGCGGCGGCGACCTGGCTCACCGACCTGCTGCGCGCGGCCGGGGCACTGGTACGAATGGAGGAGTTCCCGGTCACCGGCACGGTCCGCGAGGTGTACACGACACCGACCCTGAACTGGCCGGCCGGAGGGACCGGTGATCTGGTGTTCCGGCGGGACTTCTGCGAGCACCTCGCCTCCGCCGATCTGCCCAACCCGCGCACCGGACCGCTGGCGGCCGCGACCGACACCGACGTCGCGGGTGCGTGGGTGCTGGACGGCCAGTACTCCCCCCAGCGCGCCGAGGACGCGGCCAGGCGCGACGCGCTGGGGATCCTCGTGCCGAGGGACACGGACGCGGCCGGCTGGATGCCGAAGATGATCGTCGGCCCGGCCCTGGCCTCGCTTCCGGTCCTTGCGGTCCGCACTGACCTGCACGAGCAGATGCGTACCGCTGCGCCCGGATCGACGGTGACCGCCGTGGTGCCGGTGCGGACTGTGGACGTCACCGGGGTCAACGTCCGTGCCGAGTTTCGGCCGCCGCGCGGTGGGCTGTCGCTGCTGCTGACCGCACACTTCGACGGGGTCGGTGACGACCCGGACGGGCTGCGCTTCCCCGCCACCTGTGACAACGCCGCCGGTGTGGCTGCCGTCATCGAGGCCGCCCGCATCCTGCACCACGTGCTGCCCGACGGGATCGGCCTCGGTGTGGCGTTGCTCGACGGTGAGGAAGTTGGAGCCGCCGGATCCGCCCAGCACGCCCGCAGCGTCGAGCCCGGCACCATTGTGATCAACCTGGACGGCGCGGCACTCCTGGGCGAGGCCGCCGCGGTCGAGGCCGGCGGACCTGCGGGGCCGCTGCTGGCCGCGCTCGACCTGGCCGGGCGGCAGACCGGGGTGCCGTTACGGGCAGGGGCGATGCCGTCGGACAACCGTCGGTACGCCGCCGCCGGCCTTCCCACGGTCGGGATCGGTATGGGCATGCCCGGCTACCAGACGCCCGCCGAGACCCCCGACCGGGTCGAGGACGCCACCCTGACCGCTGCCGCCCACCTCGTCACGGCGACCGTGGTCAACCTCGCCCAAGGCTTCAACCGGGCCCGAGATGCGTGGCGGTCCGACCCCCGTCAGTGGTCCGATCGGGTCATCAGCAGACACCGGCAACAACCGACGAAAGCACTGGTTTGACAATCGCCTAAACAGGCGTCAAAGTTGGTTTGACAGTCCTCTAAGCAGTGCTGAAGGAGCAAGTGGCGATGAGCACACCGACAGCGGCACTCCCCGTCGCGGTAATCGGCGCCGGGCCAGTCGGCCTGGCCGCCGCGGCGCAGCTCGCCGCGCGGGGCATCGACTTCGTCGTCCTGGAGGCCGGCGACGACGTCGCGGCGTCCATCCGGCACTGGTCGCACGTGCGGCTGTTCTCCCCATGGCGGTACAACACCGACCCGGCCGCCCGCGCCTTGCTGGAACCGACCGGCTGGACACTGCCGGACCCGGATCGTCTGCCCACCGGTGGGGAGCTCATCGCCGACTACCTCGCCCCGCTCGCCGCGCACCCGGCCATCGCGCCGCACCTGCGGCTCGGCGCCGCGGTCAGCGCGATCGTCCGGCAGGGGTACGACAAGGTTCGCACCGCTGGGCGGGAGGACGCCCCGTTCCTGCTGCGCCTCGCCGACGGGTCGGAATTGCGGGCGCGCGCGGTCATCGACGCGTCCGGCACCTGGCGCACCCCCAACCCCTTGGGTGGCAACGGGATCGCCGCGCACGGCGAGGCCGATGCCCGACAGGCCGGGCGGGTCTTCGACGGCATGCCCGACGTCCTCGGCACGCTGCGGCCCGCCGTCGCCGGAAAGACTGTCGCGGTGGTCGGTGCTGGGCACTCCGCCACCGGTACCCTACTGGCGCTGGCCGAACTCGCCGAGACCGAACCCGACACCACCATCCACTGGCTGCTGCGCGCACCCACACCCGTTCGTGCCTATGGCGGCGGGGACAACGACGCGCTGCCCGCACGCGGCGCGATCGGTACCCGGGTCAAAGCCCTCGCGGACACCGGCCGGATCACCGTCCACAGTGGGTTCTTCGTCCACGAGGTCACCGGGCAGGCGGTCGTGGCCGCCGACGGCCGCAAGGTCGACGCCGACGTGATCGTCAACGCCACCGGCGCCCGCCCCGACTTCACCCTCGCCGAGGAGCTGCGCCTGGACCTCGACCCGATCCTCGGCTCCACCCGCGCCCTGGCGCCGCTGATCGACCCGAACCAGCACTCCTGCGGCACCGTCCCCCCACACGGCGTGGACGAACTGTCCCACCCCGAAGCCGGGTTCTACGCCATCGGCGCCAAGTCCTACGGCCGCGCCCCGACGTTCCTGCTCGCTACCGGGTACGAGCAGGCCCGCTCCGTCGTCGCGGCGCTGGCCGGGAAGTGGGAGGAGGCCCGCGACGTGCGGCTCGAACTGCCGGAGACCGGGGTCTGCTCTTCCGACGCCGAGTTCGGCGAGGCGGAGACCGCGGGCGGATGCTGCGGTACCACGCCGGCCGCAGCCGACGTTCCGCGCGGCCTGGCTACCGGGGTGGCCGGTGGATTGCTGTCGCTGCCGCTGATTCAGGTCGGTCAAACCGCTGGCGGCAGCTGCTGCTGACGTGACCCGAGCAGCGACCGCACCGGCCGCCACCACTCGAGGTGGCGGCCGGACGGTTACCCCGCTCGTCGCGGTTCTCGCCGTCACGCAGACCGTCGGGTACGGGGTGCTGGCCTACGCGTTCACCGTCCTGCTCACCCCGATCGCCGCCGACCTGCACACCACCACCGCCGCGGTCACCGGTGCGTTCACTACCTCGATCGTCACCTCCGCGGCCGCTGCGATCCCGGTCGGCCGGTGGTTGGACCGGCACGGCGGACGCAGCCTGATGACCGCTGGTTCCCTGCTCGGCGTAGTCGCTGTTCTCGCCTGGTCGCAGGTACGCCAGGTGTGGCAGCTGTACCCCGTCTTCGTGCTCATCGGCATCGCCGCCGCCGCGAGCCTCTACGAAGCCGCGTTCCCCGTCATCATCGCCACCATCTCGCCCGGGCGCCGCGACCGGGCGCTGCTCGCCGTCACCATCGTCGCCGGCTTCGCCTCCAGCATCTTCTTCCCACTCACCGGCTGGCTGCTGACCCAGCACACCTGGCGCACCACCCTGCTCATCCTCGCCGCTCTCCTCGCCGCGGCCACCATCCCCGGACACCTCACCGTCGTACCCGGGCGCCGCGACCACCAGGCGGCGACGCACACCAGGGCCGGGGTGAGCGTGCGGGACGCCTTGCACACCAGCAGGTTCTGGCTACTTGCCGCCGCGTTCGTCGCCCAGGGCGCCGCCACGTCCGCCGTCAGCGTGCTGCTCGTCGCGTACCTACGCCACGCCGGCCAACCCGCCACCACCGCCGCCACTATCTCCGGGCTCCTCGGCGTGCTGTCCGTCACCGGCCGGCTGGCCACCACCGGCCTGGCCCGCCGCCACGGCATGACAACCGTCACCGCCGCGGTGTTCGCCATCCAGGCCGCCGGCGTCGCAGTCCTGCCCTACGTCGCGGGCTCGCTGGCCTGGGCCGCCGCGTGCATCACTGCGTTCGGACTCGGCTTCGGCGTAGCCACCATCGCCCGCCCCGCAATCCTCGCCCACCGGTATGGCACCCACCGCTACGCCACTATCGCCGCCGCCCTGAACCTACCCGTCATTCTCGCCAAAGCCGTCGCACCCCTGGGCGCAGCCGCGCTCGGCGTCAACCACTTCCTCCCCTTCACCGCCGCCGCGTGCCTCGTGGCCGCCGGCCTCCTCTGGGCCGCCCGCCCCTGCCGTGGCACGGTCAGCATCGAGGGGCCCGGAAGCGTGAAGAGGAGTGATGAATCATGTCTCTGGAAGCGCGGGGTAAGGACGGGCTCGTAACCTTCGACGGGCAGGTGGTGCGGATCGACCGGTCCGGCCGGAAGCAGCTCGGGCACGCCAGCTACCACGTGAGAACGAACGTCTATTCACACGTCGCGGAGGCGGTCGCCAGGGATGCCGCCGAGACCGTCGCCGGTCTGTTCCTCGGCGAGACTGCCGGGTAACTAGTACGCCCGTGCGTCTCCTCGGCTTTCTGTGGGTGATTCTCGGCATAGATGAGGGCTCTCTGCCGGGTGCCAAAGCTCCGTTGCGTCGCGGGGAGGCAAGATCACGGCGCGGGTCGGCGGGCCCTGACGCCCGTGGCCCTTGCGGCGGCAACGATAGCCACCACGCCAGCCAGGAGGATCGGGCAACCGATCGACAGGATGCCGATCAGGCCCAGCAGCGTCATCAAGGCGCCGGCGATGGCGAGCGCTGGGACCCGATGCGGTGCCGTGCGTACCACACCGTAGATCGATAAGAGCGCCGTCGTGGTCATTGCGGCGATGAACCAGTAGGCCACCTGTCCGCGCTGCTGAACTATCAGAACGATATACGCGCCGATCATGGCGATGGCCACGATGGCCGGGATCGTCGCCAGAAGGTCCCAGTCCTTACGACGTATCAGGGTCATGGCTCATCGTCGCAGAACTAAGAACTCGGCGGAATCCCGTCCGGCGCCCGCGGCCGACGAGCGTCACAGTGGCGAAGGCCGCTTGAATCGCGACCCGGCACGCCGTCCCGGCGTCTACCTTCGCCAGACCTACATGCGCATCCACCATCACCCGAACAGAATCACCCACAGCAAGCCGAGGAGACGCACGCCCGTACTGCACCCTGCGTTGCACCCCGGCTGGCTCGGGTCGCCTGAGAGCCTTACGTACGAACGGAAGTCGTGGTGTCCGAGGCCCGAGTTGGACCTCAACTACAGGCTCGTCATGCGCCAGGAACTGGGGGTTGCCCTAGTCTCTCGGGCCCAGCACGCCGACCGACTTCCGGCAACGCCAGCGGTACCAGCTTGTTGCCCGGCACTCCAGGGAGCGCAGCGCAGCCATCGCACGGGTCGAGTCGGGCGCTTGCATGCGGTTGTAGATCGCCAGGCCTTCCGTAAGTCCGCCACGCCGCCAGCCGGACCGGCCATCCGCCCGAGACACTGACCGATCCCCTCCAAGGCCCGCGCCTCACCTAGACATCGGTCAGCTGCTCTGGTCCGGCATCGTGCCGCAAGAGCGCGCCCTGTGCCGCCCGGTGTCGGTCGTCGCGACTCGCTGCGGCCGGACCGTCGGATCAGCGACAGAACGTGAGCAGTAGCTAACGGTTCGTCTACGATCCGCGATCAACTGGGTATTCCCGATCTCCGTGCAGAGGTGCGGTCTCGGGTAAGTAGTGGCACAGGGCAAACGGGCCGAAGCAGCCGGGAGGGCAAGGCTGATGGGGGTACATCGACGTACGTGGCTGGCGGCGATCGCGGTGATCGCATTGGTGGGAGCGACCCTCGTGCAGACGGCCCAGCCCGCGTTCGCGGCCGATGTGCCGCTAACTCTCGTGAGGGGCGACGTCGGCGTCACCGCTCAGGAAGGCGGCTCGCTACCGACCGCCACGATCTACGGGATATTCAACGATCCCGACCAGTGCTCAGGCACAGGCGATTTTACGCTGACAGCCGATCTTGGCGACGGCACACCAACAAACCCGGATGTGGTCAGCGGCAACATTCAGGCTGTCCTCGAGCCTGGAACCTGTAACTGGGACCTGCAACTCGCTCCCGGATGGTCGAACTTCTATACCGAGGAAAACACGTATCACATCGTGTGGACGGTCAAGGACGCGGGCGGGAATATCCTCTCTATCCCGTCGACAGCTACAGTCTCCGACGCCCCACTGTCGTCTACCCCAGGCGCACCGCTTTCTTCAGGCGAAGGATCCCTGTTCAGCGGACAGCTCGGCACGTTCAGTGACGCCAACAACACCATGGTCTTTGGAAGTCCGGATTGCGAGAACGAGGGGACTTGGCCCTACGCGGCCGCCACCTCTGAACCGGACGGTACGCACTACCTCGCCACGGTCAACTGGGGTGACGGCTCAGAGTCAGTCGGAACCGTCGCCCGTCAGACCGGTTGCACCTTCGCCGTGAATGGTTCGCACACCTACTCCGAGGAAGGCGCTTATACCGCGCACATCACCGTCCAGGACGAGGGAGGCAGCACGACGGCGTGGGACGTCAGCGTGACCGTGGCCGACGCTCCCGTCAGCTTCCAAGCCAACCCAACTTTGCCGACGATCGTCGAGGGCCAACCGACTGGCGATCTCGGCTGGATGGGGTTCCATGACAGCGACCCCAACTGCATGTCCGGCGACTACTCGGCAGTCCTCAACTGGGGTGACGGCAGCGGAATCCCTCCGAGTGAGGTCCGCGTAGAGAACGGATCGAGCCCTGGGGACTGCAACTTCGCCGTCGTTGGCAATCACACCTACGCAGAGGCCGGTACACACTCCCTGCACATCGACTTCTACGACGCAGGCACGATGGCTTCAGGTGACGAGGTAGTCACCGTGCAAGACGCTCCGCTTGGGGCAGTCCAGGCCGGGAGCGCGGTTCTTTCAAGTAATGACGCAACCAGCACCGAGGTGCTCGGCACATTCCGTGACGGCAGCTGTAATGAACCGGTTGGGAACTATGCCGTCACTGCCGCCAGCTTCGGCGATGGCGGTGTGAAAACCGCGGAGGTGTCGCTCGCTCCCAGTACGGACGGCAACCCCTGTGACATCGACGCCATCGGCCACCACGTCTACACGGGGCCGGGGACCTACTCGACGTCGGCCACCATTCAGGACGAAGACGGCAACAGCGTGACCATAGCAGGCAGCTCCAACGTCGACGTCAACGATGCGGCGCTGACGCTTGTGCGGGGAAACATCGGCGAGACCATACCGGAAGGTGGCAGCCTCGCGGCCAACACGATCTACGGCGTCTTCCATGACCCCGATCAGTGCAACGGTGGGTCCGGTGATTTCACGCTGACCGCCGACCTTGGTGACGGCACGCCGACCCAACCGGACATCGCGACTACTTTCATCCGTGCGGTCCCCGATGCCGGAGCTGGCTGCAACTGGGACGTTGAGCTCGACCCCAATTGGTTCAACATCTACATCGAGGAAGGGACCTACCACGTGGTGTGGACGGTGAAGGATGCCGGCGGCAACCTCATCTCTATTCCGTCCACCATCCAGGTACCTGACGCTCCCTTGACGTCGTCCGGAGCGGCACTACCTGCTATCTACGAGGGAACCAACTTCAGCGGGCAGCTCGGGACGTTCACCGACACCAATTCCAACGGGTTCTACCCTAGCGACTGCGAGCAGGAAGGGAACTGGCCGCCGGGACTCACCAATCCTGCAGAGCCCGATGCGACCCACTACCACGGCTCAGTCACCTGGGGAGACGGCGCGGTGACCGACGCGACGATTTCCCACGTGCCCGGCGGGTGCACGTTCAACGTCTCGGCGGCGCATACGTACAACGAGGAAGGCACCTATACCATCCACGTGCAGATCCAGGATGAGGGCGGAAGTATCACGTTCTTCGACTCCACGATTGTCGTTGCCGATGCGCCCCTCACCTCCACGACGCCGCAGTCTGCGATCAACAGCACGCAGCACCTCACCCTGACCAATGAGCTCGTGGGTAAGTTCGTCGATACCGATCCTTTAGGAGCGGTCGCCGACTACAGCGCAACGATTGCCTGGGGCGACGGTGTCCAGGCTCCAGGAATCGTTGAGCGCGACCCGGCCGGAGGCAACCTGTTCGACGTCTATGGCGATCACACCTACGCGAGTAGCTTCAGCAACTCGGCAGGGGCGACCATCACTGTTTTCGACACTGCTGGCTCCAGTACCAAGTGGACCGACCCTGTGACCGTTGCGCCGTATGACAGCCCCCTGACCCTCGCCCGGGGAGACACCAGCACGAACATCATCGAGGGGGGCGGCCTCCTGCAGAACTTCGTGTACGGCATCTTCGACGATCCCGATGAGTGCACGAACCAACCCAACGCTCATGGGGACTACACGAACATCACGGCCGACCTCGGCGACGGCACACCCGGCACTCCCGACATCGTGGGAGGCCCGAACGGGGTCCAGAACGGTTATCAGATCCTGCGAGTCGTTCATGATCCCAATGCCGGCAACTCCTGCCTGTGGGACGTCGAGCTCGGTCAAGGTTGGTCGAACTGGTACTCGGAGACCGGCGTTTACCATATCGTCTTCACGGTCCAAGACGCGGCTGGCAACACGGTCTCGATTCCGTCCGTGGCGACTGTGGCCGACGCCCCCTTGAGCTCTGTTGGCACGGCGCTCGCCCCTGCCGCCGAGGGCGTCCAGGCCACCGTGAACCTCGGCAGCTTCAGTGACGCCAATGGCCACAACGCCTTCGGGTGGGATTGCGAGAACGAAGGACCAGCGCCATATGTCCCGCCGAACTCCGAGCTCGACAGTTACCACTACCAGGCCACTATCGACTGGGGCGATGGCAGCAGCAGCACCGCCACGCTGACGCAGAACTTCTCGGGGCCAAACGGAACTCCCTGCAACTTCCTCGTTGGCGGGTCGCACACCTACGCAGAGGAAGGCACCTACCCAGTTCACGTCACCGTCCACGACGAGGATGGGGGCGGAACCAACTTCACTGACTCGCTAACGGTCAACGACGCTGGACTCGCTCAGGTCTCTGCAGTCAATGTGAATGCCACCGAGGGACAATCGACCGGCCTCTTCAAGCTCGCCACGTTCTCGGACGCGGATCCGGCATGCTCGACAGGCGACTACGCGGCCAGCGTTCACTGGGGCGATGGAGGAACATCGCCTGGAACGATCGCCCCCGCGGGAGGCTGCTCGTTCGACGTCTACGGCAGCTACACATACAGCGAAGAAGGCGCCATGGTCGGGTCGGTCAACGTCACTGACCACGGTGCGAACCTCGCCATCCCGTTGACGGTCAACGTTGCCGATGCCCCTCTGAGTCTGCAAACGCCGACGACTGGATCCAGCATCAGCTGCACGCTGCTGACGCCGTGCGGCGGTACCGTAGCGAGCTTTGCCGACTCCAGCCCCAACTGCATGTCCGAAGGTTCGCCCGCCGAGCCTCTGGCCACCCACTACCCCGCATCGGTCAACTGGGGAGACGGTTCGCCTCTGGCTATCGGTACAGTCACCCAGCGGCCGGGACAGTGCGTCTTCGATGTCACCGCTCCACCACACACGTTCACCTCGCCAACCACCGGCGGTGCTCCGTTCACCATCACGGTCACGATCAATGACCACGGCGGATCCACAGCCGTCGGTTCGGTGGTGCAGGCCAATGTCGGCGTGCCTCCCACCAACGAATCATCGAAGCTGGACAGGGCCAACGCGGCTGTGACATCCGCGAACTTCACCATCAACGAGAAGCTGACGTACAGCAGGTCTCAAACTACCTTTGCCGCTTCGCTCAGCCTCAACGACCCGACGCAGGGCCTCTCGATCCCTAGCTGCTCAACGTCACCATCGGCGAGTTGCCGCCTCACAATTCTCAGCTATCGGTCGGCCTACACCTCGAGCACGGCGAAGAGCGCGACCATATTCGCCAAGTACGTGTATACCAACGGAGGCACGAGCATCACCCGCTATGTGAGGATCGATCTGGGTGATGTCGACCCACTTGTCGCCGACACGATCAAGGTCACGATGAGCAGTACGGCCGACCCAACCGTGAGCGTGACCTCACCGGTGCCACCCGCGCCGACAACGTTCACTAGCGCGGTAATCATTTCCTAGCAGCCTGCCGGTGACCCGGCCGTCCGCGGCGGGCGGTCGGGTCACCGCGTCCATTCTCACGACCGGCGCCATATGGGCGCGCCGCTGGCCGCCCAGAGCGGCGGGACCACGAAAGCGCTGATGGCCCGCCTCGGATAATCCGTCCCGGGACCCTAGGAATCGCGATCGCTTCGGGCAGTACGAGGCCGCCAGCAGGCTGACGACGATCTGGACGAACGTGCGCGTTGGCCGCCGGCGGGGTACCGTTCGGAAACTCGATTTCGGTTACGCCACGTGCTGATACTCGTTGACCAGCCCGTGCAGCACCTTCCGGCGTCGAACCCGTGCCGCGTTCAGGTCGGTGACCAGTGCCGGAAGCGCGTCTCGGTCCGGTGGGCGCTGTCCGCGTGCCTGCTGCGTGCGCACCCAGCGCTCCACAAACGCGTTCGCCCGCGCCGCCTGCGGCGGCGTCAGCAGTACCTCGACGCCCTCGGCCTGGAACACGGTGTCGAACATGCCGGTGTACTTGGCGTCCCGGTCCCGAATCAGGAACCGGAACCGGTCGGCCCGCTCCCCCAACTCGGCCATCAGGTTGCGAGCCTGCTGCGCCACCCACTGCCCCGTCGGGTTCGTGGTGGCGCCCAGCAGGTGCACCCGCCGGGTAGCGACCTCCATCACGAACAGCACATAGATGCGGGTCAGACCGATGGTGTCCACGTGCAGAAAGTCGCAAGCCAGGATGCCCTTGGCCTGGAGGGTGAGGAACTGCGTCCAGCTCGGTCCGGCCCGCTAGCGGGATGGCCTGCACGAGATCGGACGCGCCGAGGCAGCAGCGGCCAGTCTGCGGGTACCGGCCGGCCTTGTCCACTTTCCCTCCCGGCTTGGCCGCGGCGCCGGACCCGCACCGGCCTTCGTCAGGATGGCCCAGATCGTGCTCGTCGCGACCCGGTACCCCAGCCCGGGAACCTTGGTCGTCCTGAACCGAGAGCGTCTGGCCTCGTTGATGTCAGCTCTGGATGTCAGGCAGGCGGGTCGAACTCTCACTTGATCTGACGAGTTGAGTCGTGGGCCTGACCGGTCGGAAGCTCCGTACGATCTCGCCGGACAAGGTGACCGTGATGGCCAGGCCGATGAACCCACCGAAGAACGCCAGCAAGCCAATGAGGATCTTCAACCAGGCAACCAATGCATGGTCCGGGGTCGTCACGTAGCTTGGGGTCGCTATATTCGACGGGCGTCGCATCGACCAGGCCATCGCCACCAGAATCCCCGCACTGCACCCTAAGACGAACATCGCGACGATCAGTGCGGAGATTAGCCGGATCCGCCTGGCCCAAGGGGACGGCGCACTCCTCATTGACGAAGCGTCCCGGAACCCTAGTGCACTCGTCAATCACCGAAGCAGTGCTCGGGCAGAAGCGGGAGTTGACCAGATATGTGAACCGAGGCCACACAAAGGTCCCAATGCGAGCCGGACGAACGCTGGGTGAACAGGCGCGGCGGACGTCGAGGAGCGCCTCGGGTCGTAGGGGTGTTCGGCGACGATGTCGAGGTTGCGTACCGGCGCGGGCCGCAGCGCAATCGCGTTCGCCGCGACACCGGTGTCTCCGAAAAGTCAACGCGCGACGCCAACTGACTTTGGACTGACCTCAACGACGGCACCGGCAAGCAGCACCGTCTCGGGGTCGGGCAGGGCACGCGACGGCGGCACCACGAACTTGTACCCGACCTGCCGGACGGTACCGATCATCGATTCGTACTCCGAGCCGAGCTTGGCCCGCAGCCGCCGTACGTGGACGTCCACCGTGCGGGTACCGCCGAAGTAGTCGTAGCCCCAGACCTCGCGCAGCAGCTGATCACGGGTGAACACCCGGCCCGGGTGCTGCGCCAGGAACTTGAGCAGCTCGAACTCCTTGTACGTCAGGTCAAGCCGACGCCCCTTCACCTTCGCCGCGTAGGTGTCCGGATCGATGGTCAGCTCACCACCCCGGATCAGGCCGCCCTCGCCCGCGGCAGCCTGGCCGAGCCGGCCGACCGCCAGCCGCAGCCGCGCCTCGATCTCCGCGGGACCGGCCGAGGCGAGCACCACGTCATCCACACCCCAGTCGGCGGACAGCGCGACGAGCCCGGACTCGGCCACCACGGCGAGCAATGGCACCCCCAGGCCGGTGGCGTGCAGCATCCGGCAGGTCGCACGGGCGTCCGCCAGCTCGCTACGCGCGTCGATCAACACAACACTCGGCGACGGGCCAGACACCAGCGTGCGCACGTCGCGAGGCGCGGTACGCACCGAGTGCGGCAGCAGGTCCAGGGCGGGCAGCACGTTCCCGGGCTCACCGGCCCGCACTCCCGTTAGCAACAGGATCTCCAACGCGCGTCGCCTCCGTGTCGGTCCAATCGGCGCGGCATCTCGCGCGGCCTCTACCATTGCCCGCTCAGATTTCGATGCCGTTAACTGAGGTCACGCAACGCGCGTGTCTCCGGTCACTGCTCGTCACAGAGCGTGACCAGTAGGGACGCGTTGAACACCGACGGCGAGATCTAGGCCACCACGGTCGGTCGATGGATGCCTAGCCGAGTACCCGCGGCGGCGGCGCCGTCGATCCGCTCGCCGGGCAGTCGCTGCGGCACCATTCTGGAAGCAGTATGAAGGTCGATCCGGGGAGAGAGCATGAACAGCAGGGTGTGATCGTGAAGCCACGCGGCTGCCTGGAGCCGGTCACCCAGCGCCGTCTGGGACGCAGATGTGCGCGGCTTCCCGAACGCGGTCATGGCAGTTGGTACTTCCAGCGGTGACGTCGTGCAGCTGCGATTGCACCTGCTCGCGCCACCGGCGACGCCGAACCGGGCCGGGTCTGCGAGAGCGCCCATTCGACGCGCCCGAACGCCGCATAGAAGCCGAGCCCGTCGGTCTGATCGAAGATGAACGCCACGGTCTCCGCACGCAGGCTACGGAGCCGGGTACGACGAGACCTACCGGTTACGCCAATGCGGTGACCGCCTCGGCTACCTGGTCGGGCTCGTCAAGTGGCAGGAAGGTGCGCCCGCCGGTGACCGTGGTGAGTGTCGCGTTCGGGAACACGCTGGCCAACCGCTGGCCGAACTCAAGCCGGAAGAACCGGTCGGCGTCACCCCACACCAGCCGGACCGGCCTGGTGAACCGGTCCAGCCGCGTCGACACGTCCAGCAGGTCGCGCGGGTCGATGCTGCGGGCAAGCTTGGACAGGTCGCGGCGAATCGCACGGTCCGACAACGGCTCGGTCCAGGCCCGGGTGACGCGCGGGTCGAACGGGCGGTTCGCGAGCGGCCCGAAGCCGAGCGGGCTGTGCCGCAGGCGGGCGGACCGCATCCCCGGTGCCATGGCCGCCACGAGCGCCGGGTGGCGCAGCGCGCGGACGAGCATCGTGAACGGCGGCGGCGGGAACTTATCGAAGGCGTCGCAGTTGGTCAGCACCAGCCGCCCGATGCGGCTCGCGTCGATGTCGAGGATGAACTGGCAGATGGCGCCGCCGGTGTCGTTGCCGACCAGCGTCACGTCGTCGAGCCCGAGCGCCTCGATGAGGGCGAGCACCAAGCGGGCGATCCCCCGCGGGGTGAGGTCCGCGTTCGGGTCCATCGGATCACGGTGGGAGCCCAGCGGCAGCGTCGGCGCGTAGCTGCGCACGCCGCGCCGGGCGAGCAGGTCGGCGACGCCAGTCCAGAGCTGGCCGTCGACCAGCAGGCCGTGCAGGAAGACCACGGGCGGCTGCCCGGACCCGGCCGGACCGGCGGTGCGGTAGCGGAGCGGACCCGGCGGTAGATCGGCGATATCGAGATCGGGTGATGCGGTCAGCGCCATGACTCCAACGTACATACTGTCTGTATGTTTTTTCAAGAGCCGATCGCGAGGATAATCGACCCCATGTCCCCGCCAGTCACCACCGGATCGCGCGCCCGGCGCAGCCAGGCCGACCGCTCCGCCGCGACCCGCGATGCGCTGGTGGCCGCGGCCCGACCGCTTTTCGGGGAGCACGGGTTCGCGGCTGTCGGTACCGAGGCAATCGTGGCGGCGGCCGGCGTCACCCGAGGCGCGCTGTACCACCAGTTCGCGGACAAGACGGCGCTGTTCGCGGCGGTCGTCGAGGCGGTGGAGGCGGAGATCGCGCAGCGGCTGACCGCCGAGGTCGCCGGCGCCGCCCCGGCCGACCCGGTCGAGGTGATCCGGCTGGCCGCCCGGGCCTGGCTGTCGACCTGTGTCGAGCCCGAGGTGCAACGGATCGTCCTGGTAGACGGGCCGTCGGTGCTGGGCTGGGCGCACTGGCGTGAGGTGTGCCAGCGGCACGTCTTCGGCCTCGTCCAGGCGATGCTCGCGAGTGCGATGGAGGCGGGGCGGATCCGGACCCAGCCGCTCGTCCCGCTCACCCACGTGTTCATGGGCGCCAGCGACGAGGCGGCGCTCTACATCGCCCAAGCGGCTGACCAGGCGGCCGCCCGTACCGAGATGACCGAGGCGCTCGACCTGCTCATCGAGGGCATTTCCCGATAGCCGGGATCCCCGGTGATCGCCTCAGCTCACAGCGTCCACGCTGGTCGAAGCGAACCCGAAGCGCAGCCGGCGGGGTAGGGCCGGTCGGCGCACGGCCATGCCCGCGTCAGGCGGCCGGGGGTCAGGCGAGGATGGCGGCCAGACCACCCGCGAAGGCCAGGTAGAACAGCGCCGCGAACGACAGGGTTTTTGGGGTCAGCGGTCCCCGGCGGGCGACGAGGAGCAGGTAAACCATCGCGGCCATGGTGACCAGACCGGAGGTCAGCAGCGCGGCGTTGAACCGCCACGGGGTGAACAACAATCCGAGGCCGGACGGGACGGTGGCCTGGATCATCATCGCGCCGGAAATGTTGGCCAGGGCCAGCGGCGTCTTGCCCTGACGGACCCAGATGATCGCGTTCATGATCTCGGGTAGTTCGGTGGCGATCGGCGAGAGCAGCAACGCGGTGACCGTCGCCGACAGGCCGAGCATCGGCCCGATCGCGTCGAGTTGACGCACGAACAGCTGCGACGCAGCGAAGATCACTACCAGGGTGGCGAGGGTCTGCACCAGCACAGCCCACGTGCTCGGGCGGGCCCGTCGGCGTTGCAGCAGCAACGGCGCAAGCTCCTCGGCCTCACCGCTGTCCCCGCCGCCGCGAAGCTCCCGCCAGAAGTACACCGCGTAGGCGGCGAAAAACGCCAACCCCAGCCACGGCTTGACCGCGAACGCGACCAGACCCAGGGCGACCTTGACGACGAAGATGACCAAGAACCACGTCTGGTCCCTCACCAGCTTGCGCTGATCACCCAAGCCCTGACCGTCCCGCGAGGGGCGGGGTGTGTGGCCGACACCGCCGCTGACCACTCCCACACCGACGCCGTGGTTGACCCGGCGGCGCATGAGCAGCATCGCGCCGGTCACCCCGTAGGCGATGGTGGCCAACACCAGCGGCCCACCCATCGCCGCGCCCACCCCGATGTCCTTACTGGCAGGCCCGCGGCCGAAGACCACCGCGACGAAGGTGACCACACTTTCCGGCAACGCGGTACCGAACGCCGCCAGCACGGTACCCACAGCAAGGGCGCCGACATTCAGCCGCTGACCCAGCCACTCCACCGCGTTGACGAACCACTCGCACGACAGGTAGATCACCGCCGCGCACACGATCAACAGCAGAACATGCCACACCGGTCAGGTGCCCCCTTCCTACGCCGCGCGTAGGAAGCCATACCCGGGAAACCCGAGACCTCGACCCCTACGGCGACACGTCACCAAGGTCGAAGGTCTCGTCCACCCAACGGAGGGCCCGGCCACCGGGAACCGCGAAACGGTTCCAGCATGTCGACGACCGGCGAGAGGACTACTCCCCTTCGCCCGTAAGCCTACGGGCACGGCCGTGTCCGGTGGATTCAGTCCGATGCGCCGGCGTGGCCCGTCCTGCTTAGTTGGCGCGCTGTGTGATCTGTTGGGGCCGGCATTCGTTCATGTGGTCCACGATGTGCCGGATGGCCAGGTCCTGGGCGCGTAGGTGGGTTTGCAGCCGCTCGCAGGCGTGCAGCACCGCCTCGGCGTCCAAGTAGGTCTGTACCGCTCGCTGGTCGGCCGCCTTCCCGATCACCTGCTGACCGACCATGATGATGAACATCAGCAGCAGTTGGGTCAGGCTGGATAGGAACAGCAGGAACGCGAACGGGTACGGGTCGAACCGGATGATGCCGGCCTGGGCCAACCCGATCCAACCGAACTGGAAGATCGTGGCAGCGTAGAACGCGGTCATCGTGCCGACCTTGTTGGTCAGCCAGGCGGCGATCCGGCCGTTGAACCCGACGTATTGGTCGGCCATGCTCGGCGGCTTCTCCAGCCGTTGCGAGGCCTGGGCGATGGTCTCCTTTTCGGCGGCGTCAAGCGTGACGCATTCGGCCAGGTGTGTGTCCTGGGCGATGAGGTGGTTCTGGATCTGTTCGCAGTCCTGCAGGATCGCCTCGGCATCCAGGTACGTCTGCATCGCCCGCTTGTCGGCGGTACGGCCGAGGACCTGCTGGCCGAGCAGGATGATGAAGATCAGCAGAAGTTGGACGACGTTACCCAGGAACAGCAGGAACGGGTACGGGTACGGGTCGAAGCCCAGCAACTGGTGGGAGCCGAGCAGCATCCACCCGGCGGTGATCGCCACGCAGGCGTAGACGGTCCACATCGACCCGATTTTCGCGGTGATCCACGCCGCGATCCGGCCGTTGACACCGACGTGCTCCTCGCTGAGCTGTGCCGGTCCGGCCTGGCGACGCAGATGCACCCTGGGGTGGCGAATCGCGGTGTACAGACTCATGGCCGGGCAGTGTACCGGTACACTTGCGAAGTTGCGCAAATGAGGTCCCGATTCCGCCGATCAGCCGCGAGCCGATCCGGCAGCGGCCCGATGGGCTAGTTGGCGGACCACATGGGCCGTGCTGGGCGGTCGCGCCAATAGCAGCTACCTGCGGTGTGAGCCATGTGGCCAGGGTCGCTCCGTCGCGAGAACGCTGACAACGTCAATGGCCCAGCCGCCGGTTACTCGACAGCAGGCCAGGGCGGCACCCGGCCAGACTCGGACCAACCAGCAGAGTCGCGGGTCACGCTCGGGCCGATGGGGCCAGACTCCCGAGCGCTCACGTGGCACGTTTGCCACAGGGCGCCCCGGGTACGCCGGACGCCGAAAGAGCGAGCGTTGGTCGTGATCGGTGGGAGGTCATCGGCGAACTTGTTATGTCCTTGTCCCGCTGTGATCAGCACTGCCGTCCGTCTCGGCCGCGCGCTGCGCTGTTTATGCCTCCTCACTCGGCAGTTCGGCCCACGCGTGGAGGACCATCCACCAGCGTTCTCGCACTTGTCCGGTCGGGTCGCCGGTGCGGGCGAGTCCGAACTCCGGGGGACTGCCTTGGCCGGTCCGATCGCAAGCCCGAGGTCGTTGCCTGTGAGCTGTGTTGATGCCGGTCGATGAAGGCGGCGAGCGGCGGCCGGATCCTATTCTTCGCTGGTTAGGAAGGCGGGCTCCCGGGCCTGGTTCGGAACAAAAGCGAGGCGCGCAGAAGGGTCAGGGCCCCCGGCGACCGACCATCGCCGAGGCCCGCCAGCAGGGCCTATGGGGCTGGGTGCGGATCCTGGGGCCGGGAATCACCACAGGTGCCGCAGACGACGACCCCAGCGCCATCGGCACCTACTCTCAGGCCGGCGCCCAGGGCGGATACGGGCTGCTGTGGACCGGGCTGTTCGCCCTGCCGATGATGATGGCCGTGCAGGAGCTGGCCCAGCGCATCGCGCTGCACACCGGGGTCGGCATGGGCACCGCGCTACGCCGAAAGTTCCCGGTCTGGCTGGTGGCCGCCGCGGTCGCGCTGCTGGTCATCTCCAACATCATCATCATCGGCGCCGATCTGCAGGCGGTCGCGACAGGCATCGAACTGCTCACCCACAGCCGGCTGCATGCATCGTGGCTGGTGCCGGCCATAGCGGTCCTGCTGGTCGCCTTCCAACTCATCGGGCAGTACCGGACACTGTTCCAGACCTTCAAGTGGCTTAGCCTGGTGCTGTTCGCCTACGTCGGGTCCGCGCTGCTGTCCCACGCCCCTCCGTTGAGCGTCTTGCGGGCCACCTTCGTACCGCACGTCGAATTCTCCGGCCAGTTCCTGCTCACGCTGGTCGCGGTTCTCGGCACGACCCTGTCTCCGTATCTGTTCTTCTGGCAACCGGCCGAGGAGATCGACGACCTGCGGGCAGAAGGCAAGCTGTCCATCGAGGACCGCGCAGAAGCCGATCACGAGGAGATCCGGGCCGCCCGGGTCGACACCTTCACCGGCATGCTCTTCAGCCAACTCGTCGCCTACTGCATCATCCTGAGCACCGCCGCCGTGCTGCACACCCACGGGAAGACCGACATCAACAGCGCCGCCGAGGCCGCCCAATCGCTCAGCCCTCTCGCCGGATCCCTCGCCTCCACGCTCTTCGCGGTCGGGTTCATCGGCGTCGGCCTGATGGCGATTCCCGTGCTGTCCGCGTCGGCCGCCTTCGCGATCAACGAGGTGGCCCGCATCCCGGCCAGCCTCGCCGCAAAGCCCAGGCGCCAACCCACCTTCTACTCCATCATCGTCCTCGCCACCGCCCTCGGCGTCAGCATGAACCTGCTGCACTTCAACGTCATCAAAGCCCTGGTCTTCGCTTCTGTTATCAGCGGTGTCGCCGCAGTACCGCTGCTGGTGCTGATGACCCTCTTCGGCGGCGACCCCTCCCAGATGGGCAACCGCACCAGCGGACGACTCAGCCGCACCGTGACCTGGATCAGCACCGCGGCGATGACACTGGCAACCCTGGCGCTACTGGCCACCCCGATCCTGCACAGCAAATGACCGCTGGCTCTTGCGCAGGCATCCGTGGCCGGCACGAGGCGACAGGCCCCACGCGGGACTCCACAGCACGCAGCCTCAAGTGCCCGGAATGGGCTCGCGGCACCGACAGGGCTTCCCGCAAACATGGTGATACGAGTTGAACTTTCGGATTGTTCGGTCGTAACGGTATTCGTGCGCCACCCAATTCATTCGGACTTTGGCGAGAGGAAAGTTGTTCATCGCAGGGCGTCTCACTTCGAGTGGCTCAGGAGTTATGTTGAGCCGAATCGCTTTCATCCGGGCGGAATCCCATCAGCGAGGGGAATGCTCAATGATGCGCAGGACGGGGACAATCCTTGCTATCGCGTTCGTCGCGACGCTTACGGCCGCGTCGCCGGCGACAGCCCAAATCAACCTGGTGACGGTATCGGGCCCAAGCCCATACGCCGGCTGCTCCACCGCGGGCCAACCGAGCACCAGTACCAGGTACGTCAACGCCGAGGTGGAGCCCTCGGTCGCGGTTAACCCGCACACGGCCGGCAACGTGGTCGGTGTCTGGCAGCAGGACCGCTGGTCCGACGGCGGCGCGCAGGGTCTTGTCGCCGGCTTCAGCAACGACGGCGGCGCCACCTGGGGTGAGACGCCGCTGCAGTTCAGCGGCTGCGCACCCAACCCGATTCTCGACCCGTTTACCGGGACCCCCTTCGATCGGGCGTCCGACCCCTGGGTGTCTATCGGACCTGACGGCACCGCATACACCGTCGGACTGCTGGCGACCAACAGCACCGGGGCCGGTAACAACGACACAGCCGTGGCGACGCTGACCTCCGCCAACGGCGGCAAGACCTGGGACAATCCGCGCGTCATCAAGGCCGATCAGGGCACGAGCCCGCTGTTTGAGGTCACCCAGTTCTTCAACGACAAGGAGTCGATCACCGCTGATCCGGTGCAAGCCGGCACTGCATACGTCGTGTGGGACCGGCTGGTGGCACCGAGCCACAGCCCCGACGCCGCTCTGCGTGCCCACGCCTTCCGGGGCCCGACCTGGTTCTCCAAGACAACAGACGGTGGGAAGACATGGACCGGCACCCGGGCGATCTTCGACCCCGGCCAGAACAGCCAGACGATCGGCAATGTCGTCGTGGTCGACCCGCGAACCGGCACCCTGTACGACTTCTTCAGCCTGTTCCAGACAACAGGTAGCCCGAAGTTCACCCCGCGGGGCAGCAGCGTCTCGGTAATCAAGTCCACTGACGGCGGCGCCACCTGGTCCAGCCCGTCGGTCGTGTCCGACCAGCAGACCGCCAATGACGTGGACCCCAACACCGGCGCGCCGATCCGGACCGCGGGCGGAATCCCATCAGTCGCCATCGACTCCGCCACCGGCCAGCTCTACGTTGTCTGGGAGGACGCCCGCTTCACCGGCGGAACGGTCAACCAGGCCGTGATCTCCACCTCGACCAACGGCGGCCAGACGTGGAGCACCCCGGCAGCAGTCAGCACGGCGACCGGCCGTGCGGCCTTCACACCCACCGTGGCGGTCAACAGCAACGGCACAGTGGCGGTCACGTACTACGATTTCCGCAACCTCGCAGCCGGTAACACGACCACGTTGCCGACCGACGTCTGGCTCAAGACCTCGCCCTCGGGCGGCGCCGCCTTCGGATCGGACACGCACCTGGCCGGCAGCTTCAACATGCTCGTCGCACCCTTCGCCGGCGGCTTCTTCGTCGGAGACTACGAGGCGATCGGCGTGAACGGCAGCACGTTCCTGCCGTTCTTCGTGCAGACGAACTGCACCGACAACTCCTGCACAAGCAACCCGACGGACGTTTACGCCGGGTCCGCGTAACCCGGTGAGGGCGCGGCGGTCGGCGACCGCCGCGCCCTCACCGCCCGGCCGTCTGGCGAGAAGAACCAATGATGAGCCCCTTCTCCTTTCGCCGCAGCGGTATCCCGCCGAACCGTGCTACCAGGTCCTTCGTGCCGCCGCGGCGAGTCAGGGCACTTCTAGGCAGCTGCGTCGGGCCGCGATGTACGGCAGAGGTTTGATCACGAGTGCCCGTACCTGAAGGCCCTACCCGCGAGCGATCGGCGGCACATGCGCACCCACGATGGTGCGCCGCCCGGGCGCACTACGAACTCGGCGTCGGCCTCCCGCCGACCCTGCGGGTCGCCGCTGCGTTCACGAACTCGCCCGGGCGATCTGACCCGAGCCAGCCCGGGCTCACCACATCCACCGATCCGTCAACGCAACAGCACCGGGACACGTTTCCCCGCTCCACCCGCCGGGCCATCCTCGAGTGGATCGGCGCGGCGAAGACACCCGCGACCCGCGGCCGCCGTGTGGCGCAGGCCGCGACCGAGGCGGCGGTCGGCCGCCGCGCCAACCAGTGGCGGCAGCCACTGGGCTGACCCCCCTTGTCGGGGCGCTACCGGCCGACCACGCGCGACCGGTCCCGACCGGCCGCTACCGGTGGGAGCGGTGGTGGCGCCCGCCGCTGGTCGGTTCGGCACGGTCGCCGGGATCCGGTTCGGCACGCCCGCCGCCCGTACCCGGCTGCCGCCGCAACTCGCGCAGGACCGACCAGCCGACCGCGACGATCGGTACCGCGAGGATGGCGCCGAGCAGGCCGCCGAGGAGACTGCCGCACACGACGCTGAGGATGACGACCACGGGATGCAGGCGGACCCGGTGTCCCATGATGAGCGGTTGCAGGACGTGGCCTTCGATCTGGCCGATGACCGGGATCAGAATCACCACGGTCAGCGCGATCCACGGCCCGCGCGCCGCGAAGGCCACCAGCGCCGCCACGGCGAGCGAGAGCGAACCGCCGACCAGGGGGATGAAGCTGGCCAGGAACACCAGCACCGCCAGCGGGATGGCCAGCGGTACCCGCAGGATGAGCAGCGCGATGGCGACGATGGCGGCGTTGCTGCTCGCGACCAGTACGGTCGCGCGGCTGTAGCCCTCGAAGGTGACCCAGGCCGCCCGGCCGGCCAAGTCCCAGCGCCGAGCCGTCCCGCGCGACATCTGCGCCAGGAACCAGGACCACATGCGGCCGCCACTGGCCAGGAAGAACACCGCGCAGAACAGTGCGACGGCGGCACCGGTGAGGAACTCGGCGGCCGTACCCGCACCGCCCAGCACCTGACCGGCCAACTGGCCGCGGTGCTGCGTGAGCCACACGCGGGCCTGCTCGGCGGCATGGCTGATGGCCTCCGGTCTCACGTGCAGCCGGCTGGTACGCAGCCAGTCGGTGAACGCCGACAACCCGGACTGGAACGAGCGGGCCAGCACCCCGGACTGCCCGGCGATGGCCACCCCTACCGCGGTGAACAGTCCAACGACCAGCGCCAGCCCGGCCACGATGCTGACCGCGACGGCCAACGGCCGGGGCAGCAGCCGCGCCAGCTGGTCCACCACGGGTCGCAGCAGGCCGGTCACCACCAGGGCGACGAAGACCGCGACCACGGCGAGCTTCACCCGGGCCAGCCCGGCGAACGCCAGGTACACCGCGGCCAGCACCACGATCAGCCGCCACGCGTACCCCGCCGCCACCCCGAGCGCGCCCCCGACGGGCGCGTCCCGACCAGCCACCGCAGGCAGCCGACGGGAGCGCCGCGGGAGCCGGGAACGCGCGGCCGAGCCGTTGACCCGCGCGGCAGAGCGAACCATCACCGGCTCCTTTCGCCCGGGCCGCACACTACGCGCCGTACCGGGGCCCGATCGGGCCGACGACGAGGCGAACCCTCCGGCGGGTCACATCGTAAACGGCCGGCTACCGGCGGCCCGGGCGACCAGCCGACCGGGGAAACCCGCCGTCATCCGGAAGCGGGGCCGCCGTGCGCCGTGGCGGCACGCCCCGACGGTGGCCGGTGGGCCCAGGGGGTGAAGCGCGCGGCGCGCCGGCGCAGCCGGCGGTGCGGATCGCGGCGACGTACCGGGTGCGGCTCGGGGACGCGGTAGAAGAGGCACTTGGCCAGCTCGATGAGGGCCAGATAGGCCAGCACCATCAGGACCAGGGCAAGGAAGAACCGGCCCGGCAGCGGCGCGAAGCCGAGCAGGCGGGCGACGGCGTAGCCGGAAGCACCGCGCCGACCGTGGCCACGTCGAGCGCGGCGAGCAGCATGGGCGTACTGGGGCGGCTGCGCAGGAACGGGATCCGTCGAGTAATCGCGAAGATGACCAGGGTCTGGGTGGCCGGGACTCCACGAACCATCCGGAGCGGAACAGCGCCGGCCCGGCACGGAACACCCATGAGCACGAGGGTGACAACGTCGAACAGCGAGCTGATCGGGCCGAAGAACAGCATGAACCGACGGATGAAACCGACCGACCACGGCGGCAACGTCGTGCTCGCCGCGCGGTGCGGTCAGGCGTACGAGGTGCGCTTGTTGGACCTCAGCGCGCGCCGGCTGCGCCCACCTGTCGCCCTGCCCGCGCACCATCTGCTGCCAAGCTACGACGGCGCTCTCGTCACCGCCCTCGACGAGGACGGCATCGCGTTCGTAGACATCAGCGGTACCGTGCCCCGCATCGCATGCGGGCCTGGACGCCACGATCGAGGTCCTGGACATCGACCGCGGTTCGACCAGCCTCGCCGCGTTGGTACGGCTCACCGACCAGCTCGTGCAGGCGTGGCGTTGGGACCTGCCGTCGCTCATGCTGCGGAGCCGGCACACCGTCAACGTGACCGGCCCGACCGCGGTGCTCGCCTCGGGCACGGTGGTCACGGCGGCACACGAAGCGACCGCCGACACCTACCACGTCACTGGGACCGGTGCGAGGAGTTGGCCCACCGAGGCCGAGCCGACGCTGCTAGCCAGCGGCGGAGTGGCCGGCGTCCGCGTCGACCGACCGGAGCGCACTGTGGTCGACATGCCGGAGTTCAACGGACGGGTCACCTTCCCGGCCACGGCCGACCCGACCGGCATGCGGCACCACGCCGGCTCCCTCACGCTGTGGGACCGCGAGGGTCGGCTCGTCGCCGTCGACCTGGGCCGGCGTGAGCCCACGGCCTGCGTGCGGACCAGGCTCTGACCACGCCGAGTGTCCGATGGCACTGATGCATTGTCGGATCGGGAGACGCGTTGGACTTGTGGCCCGCACCACCCTCTTCCCGGTGATCGTCTCTTACACCATCACTGTTGGCGTGGCCGAGCCCGGTGTCGTCACCGCGAGATCCACGCGGCGTCGACATAGCCGCTGCCTACGCCCTCCAGCCGAACTGGCAGATCCTTGGATGTGCGGCGGCGGCGGTCAGACACTAAAGCAAGGCCGAGACACCGCTGATAGGCTGGCTTGCCCGGCACGTGGATGACCATGTCAAACACGGGATTCGGATGAGTAGTGGGCCAGCGGTCTGGCCAACGTCACCGTCGACGCTACCCGGATCCGCGCAACGACAAGGACGATATGCCGATGCAGGGGATCATTACCGACCCGGGCAGCCCGAGCGGACTGCGGCTGGCCGACGACCTGCCTGAGCCGGAACCGAGGAGCCACGAGCTGGTTCTAGGGGTGCGGGCCTTCTCCATCAACGCCGGTGAGCCGACACTGATCAGGCAACGGCCAGACGGCTGGCGCCCGGGCCAGGACGTGGCCGGGATCGTGGTTCAAGCGGCCGCCGATGGTACCGGGCCAGCCGCCGGCACGAGGGCCGTGGCATACCCTGAGTGGGAGGGCTGGGCCGAACGAATTCCAGTGCCCACCAACTGGGTTGCGCCGATCGACGACCGGGTCTCCTTCGAGCAGGCGGCGACGCTCCCGGTCGCCGGGCTGACCGCGCTGCGGGCCCTGCGGGTAGGCGGCGCGGTACTCGGCCGCGAGGTCCTGATCACCGGGGCCACTGGTGGCGTCGGCTCGATCGCCGTTCAGCTGGCCCGTGCGGCCGGCGCCCGGGTCACCGCCCACGTGTCGTCCCCCGATCGCGAGCCCGAGGCCCGGAATCTCGGCGCGCACCAGGTGGTGACCGCGCTCGCCGACTCGCTCGGGCCCTACCACTTGGTGCTCGAGGGTGTGGGCGGGCAGCTAACCGCCGAAGCGGTACACAGGCTGGCGCCAGCCGCGACTCTGGTGCTCTACGGCGGGCCGGGCGGCGCCACCCAGCTACGGCTGGCCGACTTCTACTACGCCAGTGCCTACAACGCCAAGATCGTCGGGTTCGTGAGCACGGTACCGGACGAGACCAAGGGTGAAGACCTGGCCATATTGGCTGGCCTGGTGGCGGACGGACGGCTTGTGCCGAGCATCGGCTGGGTCGCCGACTGGACCGAAACCGCGGCCGCCTTCGACGCCTTGGCCCGACGGATGTACCGCGGCAAGGCTGTACTTACCGTCCCGGGCTAACCGGTCGCCGCCGTCACCGAGTTGGCTTGTGCGACCCCCACATCGAACCGGAAACCGCCCGACCGGTACCCACTGTTCCCCAACTCCGTCGTCGCCGAGTCACTGCTCGACCGGCTCATCAACACCAGCCACCAAGTCTTCATGAACGGCCCCAGCTACCAACCCAACAAACGCCCCGGAGCCGCCGTCCCCCAGCCCACGACGAAAACCAAGTAACATCACACCTGGGCCATCTCTGGCCGTCGCCTATTTGAGCGACCGAGGGTAGTGGCCGGGTGGAAAATCGCGGGAGCTCCGAGCCTGGCCGCACTGGTGCCTTGCCACCCTGCGCTGCGGTGCGCTCGCAAGCCGTCTCCTGACGCCCGTTGTCGCGCGGCTGGGATCAGGCGCTGAGGCGGGCGAGGACGAGGGGCACCGACGCGGCGGTTCGGTCTTGCGGTGGGCCGACAGCGGTTCATTTCCCTGGTCGAACACGAATCAATCGCCATGCCAGCAATCAGAGATATGGATGACCAGCTGACGTAGGTGCGTACCGTTCATGCTGCCCAGGTTGCTGCCCTGGCCGGGGACATAGCACATCTCCACCTCAGCGCCGCCCGCCGAACCGCGAGCCGCTGAAGTGCGCGCCGTACACAGCGAGACCGGCGGTACCCGCCGCGAGGACGGCGACCCCCGCGAACCACTCGATACGGTCCTTGTGCGGCATCCATCCGACCTACCCGCGCTGGCCGCGACTACTCCCGTTCGAGGTGCAGGTAGAGCACGATCGGCACGCCGGGCTGAATCGCGGCGTGTCAGGACCGGCTACGTCTGCGCGCCGGTCCCGGCGAGCTGCCCACTGTGGACACCAGGGGCCGCGGCCGCGGGTCGGCCTGCCGACCGGGTCAGCACCACGCCGACCGCCGCGGTCATGAGACTGAGTCCTGCCCCGAGCCCCCACGCCAGCCGGAACTCGCCCACCGAGCCTGCGTCCACGCGGGTGCCGAGGATGGTGACGAGCACCGCTACGCCGACCGTGGCCGAGATCTGCCGCAGCGAGTTGACCAGTGCGGAGCCGGTGGCGGCGCGGGTGTCGGGCAGCGACTGCACCCCAGCGGCGATGAGGGTACCGATGGTCAGTCCGACCCCGATGCCGCCCACCACCATGCTCGGCAGCAGGTCGCGTACGTAGTCCGGGGTGGCCGAGACCATGACGGTGCGCCACAGCATGCCCGCGGCGAACAGCACGCCACCGGCGGCGACCAGGGGGCCGTGCCCGAGCCGCCGCGCCGCCCGCGCGGTCGCGATGGTCACGATGGGCACGAGCGCCGGGCCGGGTACCAGGGCGAGGCCGGTACGCAGCGCGCTCCAATGCCAGACATCCTGGCACCACAGCACGTTGGACAGCAGCATGATGGCGAACCCCGCGCCGAAGATGAACGTTCCCGCGCCGGCCACACCGAACCGGGGCAGCCGCAACAGGTGCAGTTCCAGCAGCGGGGTGTGGTGCCGGGAGGAGCGCCACCCGAACCAGACCGCGCTCAGGGCGGCCACGGCGAGCAGCGCCACGGTCCGCGCCGATGACCATCCCCAGGTCGGCGCCTCTACCAGCGCGCCGGACAACGCGGCGGTGGCGGCCGTGATCAGCACCGCACCCCACGGATCGGGCAGCCGGCCCGCCTCCCGGGCGGCCGGCTTCGGCAGCACGACCAGGCCGGCGATCAGGGTGAGCACGCCGATCGGCAGGTTCACCACGAAGATCCACCGCCAGTCCACCTGGACCAGCAGCCCGCCCAGCACCGGGCCGGCCGCAGCGGCCAGCCCGCCGACCGCCGCCCAGGTGCGGGTGGCCTGGGTGCGCCGGTGCGCCGGTACCGAGGCGAGCAGCAGCGCCAGCGATGTGGGCAGTTGGGCTGCGGCGCCGACGGCCTGGACCACCCGGGCCAGCACCAGCCCCCCCAAGCTCGGGGCCACTGCGCAGCCGAGCGAGGCGAGCGTGAACACCACGACGCCGGCCAGAAACACCGGCCGCTGGCCGATCCGGTCGCCCAGCCGGCCGATCACCACGAGCAGGGCGGCGAGCGTGATGGCGTAGGCGTTGAGTACCCAGGACAGGTCGCCGAGGGTGGCCGGGTGGCCCGGGCTGGAGAAGCCGCCGCCGATGGCGGGCAGCGCCACGTTCACGATCCAGAGGTCGAGGTTGGTCATGAACACCGCGAGCACGACGACGACGGCGGCGACGCGGGCGCGGTTTGGTTGTCCAACTGCCAGGGCCATGCCGGCCACCTAACCACACCACGGTTTGAAAAGCAAACCACGATGTGTCATCGTGGTGGAGTGACGCGCATCGACCCGACGACGTTGGCCGGCCGGCCCTGCTCGATCGCCTCCGCGCTGGAGGTGATCGGCGACCGGTGGGCGCTGCTGGCGATCCGTGAAGTGATGTTCGGCAACCACCAGTTCAGCCAGATCGCGCGCAACACCGGGGCACCCCGCGACCGGCTCGCCGCACGGCTGCGGGACCTGGTCGGCGCCGGCGTGCTGGAACGGCGACCCAACCCGGACAACCCCCGTTACGAGGGGTACCACCTGACCGCCGCGGGCCGCGATCTGGGTCCGCTGACCCGGGAACTCCTGGCCTGGGGCGACAAGTGGGCGGTCACCCAGCCGCCGATGCGCCTGTGGCACCACGACCATCCGCTGGTGCTGGACACCACGTGCGCGACCTGTGGCGAACACATCGACGCCCGTGACCTCACCCGCGAGGTCACGGTGCCGGAGTGGACGGTCGCGGGACCGGTGTCCGGCTGACCCTGATCCTTCACGTTGGCGGGCTCGTGCGTCCCACGATCACCCCTAACGACCCAGCAACCGTGCAACACTTCATCGCCCAACACCCACGCCTAGCCACTGCCCCGGGATGTCAACGCCCTCCACACAAGGGATGTCCCTAATAACTATCGCAGCAGCGTGGCCGGGGTGACGAAGAACGCGCCCCACCGTGGCCGCGGCAGCAGGCGGGACATGGCCGAGAGTACCGCGCGGTCGGTCGGTTCCAGATCCAGCCGTACGCCACCTCGCGGTCCTGCCGAGCAATGACCCGGACCGCGCGGGCATAGCGACAACTGGCGGCGGTCGTATCCCCTGGTCCGCGCCCACGGCCGCGTCGGCGAGCTGGCGTCGCGTTCAACGCGGCGCGCGAACGTGGGGGTCGGCTGTGCCTGGCCGCGGCGCAGCCGCCGGTACGCACCCTTCTCACTGTCACGGCGGTGGATCAGGCGATCGGGATCTACGACACGGTGCGCGCGGCCGAGGCCGATATGCCGCCTGCCGTGGCCTGATCGGGCGTCAGCCGGGTAGCGGTGGGCTGGCCCGCTCCGGATCGGCGCCAGCGCCGGTACGGCGCAACTGCGGGTGATCGCCGTACCAGTCCACGATCAGCAACGTCGCGTCATCGGCCAGGGTCGGCCCGGCCGCGTCGAGGACCGCATCGGCCAGCATCCGGACAGCTTCGCGGGGATGCAGACCGATCATCGTACACAGTTCGGCCGGTAAGTCCAGCTTGGCGGCGTTGCGTTCGCGCATCCCGTCGGTGAACACGACCAGGCGGTCGCCCGGTCGCAGCGCCACCTCGCCGGCCTGGTAGCTGCCGGCGTCGGGGAACATGCCCAGGGGAAAGTTGCGCGGTAACTCGACTAGCTGGACGCTGCCGTCGCGGACGAGCAGGGGCGGCAGGTGCCGAGGCCGCCGAGAGCCGATCCGGCACATCACCCACAGTGAATTCCGGGGCTCGCTGTCCCCGCCCTGGCCGCTGTCGACCTTGTCAGCGCCGCCCGTGTTCCCGGCCCATTGCGCGGCCTGGCCCGCTCCGCCACCGGGTAGTGCGGGGTAGCGTGGCGACGATCCCCCGGGGGGTGATGAGATGACGGCGACGGACCGGGTGCTTACCCTGCTTGGCCAGGCCGAACGGGCGGCGCCGCACCGCCTTGCGGTACTGGCGGCCGAGGCGGCGCACGCGCTCGGCGCGGTCGGCTCCGCGATCTACGTGGTCGACTACGGCCAGACAGTTCTGGTACCCATGAGCGGCGCACCGGATCGGGAGCCGCTACCCGGTCAGCCTGCGCTACCTCCCGCCCGAACACGCCGGCACCGTCCACCCGGCTCCCTGCCCGGCTGCCCACCCAGCGCCGGTAACGGCATCACTCTGCGCATGGCTCGCGCGCTGGTTTCGTCCGACCGGGACGACGACCATGCTGCCGGCGGGCACCGGCAGGACGGCCCCGGCCGACGGTGACATCATCTTCAGATCCGATCCGAGATCACGACGAACACATCGGGCACCGCTCACAGACCCGGCCTGATCGGCACCCCGACGCCGAGGAGGCTCTACAGACGGGAGAGCCACGCGATGGCCTACCTCAGTGATGTCAACCTCCGCGCCATCCTGGTCGTGCTCGTCGGCCGGGCGGGTGGCTCAGTCGAGATCAGCAACGAAGAACTCTACGACGCGATGATGCCCGACAGCGGCCAGATTGAGCATTTCGTCATCACGGAGACTGCGGGCGGGGTCCGCGTATCGGTCCACGGGTCCCGGCGAGAGCAGGCCGGCTCTAGCTGAGACGCGGCCGTGTCGCGTGCACCGCGTCAACGGTCTGGGAGATCCTGCGCGAGGCCAGCATCGACCCCGCGCCCGACCGGGGCGTCGCGACGTGGGCGGACTTTCTACGCTCGCAGGCCGAGGCCCTGCTGGCCGCCGACTTCATCGAGACCGTCACGCTCACCGGCGTCCGGATGTACATTCTCGCGGTCATCGAGCACGCCAGCCGCCGCATCCGCATCCTCGGCGCGACCGCGCACCGTGCCGCAGCCAAATCAGCTCGCCGTCCGCCTCACCGACGCCGATCCCCTGGCCGGCGCGTTCGTCAGAATCCACAGCGTCGTCGTGCAGATCCTCGACCGTACCGCGATCCGTGACAACCACGGCTTTGTCTCCCACGACACGATGAACCTGATCGAGGCAGCACTCCGAGAGTTCCTGGAACTGCCATGACAGCGGCTCTCCCCTTCCATCTCGGCCATCGTGTCGGCCGCAGTCGGGTCATTTTCCACTCGAAACAGGCGAATACCCCATCGGCCTCCTGATCCTCATCCAAACGATGGTTACAGAACCGTCCGTCCAACAGCAACGACAGCGGGCCTGATTCTGCGACTCGAGCGGCCTGGCTACGTTCGTGCCCATCGGAAACCAGCTGTCGTCGGACGGCCACCGGCTGGGCATCGCCGCAGCGCGGCCCATGGTGCGGCGGATCCTGGAGATGAGCGGACTGGACGAGGCGTTCGTCGTCGCCGATACCGTCGATGACGTGTTGACCCACCTCCCGACGGATCCGCTCGCCTAGCCGCGACGCTTGCGGAGCCGGCTACAGTCAGCGCTCGTCTAGCCGCACCGGCTCGCATCTGTCCCTTGTGGACAGCCTGTGCGGTGGTGGTCGCCGCAAGCCGGTGGGACGCTTGGGGGTATGGCAGTTCCGGACGGGCGGTTGCGGCCCGAGGTGGACAGGTTCGAGCATGGCGGTTACGTCGTAACGCTCATCGACGGGGACGCCGCGCTGGCCGCCGCGGGTGGCCGGCGGGTCGAGCTGCTCCGCGACGCGACGTTTCCGTCCACGGTACGCGAGGCGACCCTGTCGGTGACCCGCGATCCACGGGAGGGCGCCGAACAGTACCTGCTGGACGCCGGCGCCCGGACCGGGCCGCAGGCTCGACCAACCCGACCGCCCCTGTCCGCGATCGGTGGCGATCCGGTCAGCACCCTGCTGTCGTGGCGGGTGAAGGCCGGCGACCGCTGGGCGACCCGGGTGGTGGACGGGATGGACGTGGTCGCCGAACGGGTGTCGCGGTGGCTGTCCCCGCCGCGACCGGCGCCCGCGACGGCGGATCCCGGTCCGGTGCACGTGGTCGAGCGTGCCGACGGCGACCTCGTCGCCACCGTCGAGTACCGGACCACCCACGGTGGCGACGGCCGGTTGGTCGCCCTGCACGCCTCGGTACCCGTCGCGCAGACGTCGGTGGCCCACCTGCGGGCGATGTGCCGGCTGCTGATCGACCTCGTCACGGAACTGGCCGGCCCGCCCCCGGGCCCGTCAACTGGCGGGCCGTCGCCCGTACCGGGGATCACGCTGTCGCCGGCCGCGCCGGTCGGCGATCGGGTCACGCTCGACCAGGTCGGCGGACTGGACGAGATCGTCGGCCGGCTGCGCGAGGTTGCCGTGTCGTTCCGGCACCCCGACACGATGGCGCGCTGGGGCGCCCGGCGCCCCCAGGGCCTGCTGCTCTACGGACCACCCGGCACCGGCAAGACTATGCTCGCCCGAGCCCTGGCTAACGAGATCGGCGCGAACTTCCAGGAGATACATACACCTGACATCCTGGATAAGTGGCTGGGCGCCTCGGAGCGCAACATCAAGGCCATCTTCAGCCGGGCTCGCCGGTACCGGCAGCCGACCGTCATGCTGTTCGACGAGTTCGACAGCATCATCGGGTACGCCGGTGAGGGCGGCGACAGCGCCAGCCAGGCGATCAACGCGGTAGCCGGGATCTTCAAACAGGAGATGAACGACCTCATCGAGGCCAACCCCCGGGTCATCGTGGTGGCCACGACCAACTTCCCGGACCGGGTGGACGCGTCACTGACGCGCTCCGGCCGCTTCGACGTCAAACTGCTGGTACCCGCGCCCGACCGCGACGGCCGCGCCGAGATCCTCGCGAAGATGATCCGGCAGCTCGCGGCCGCCCACGAAGTGACCGGCTTCGTGATGTTCGCGGGCGACGTGGACATCGACGCGCTCGCCGCGCGCAGCGAGGGCATGACGGGCGCCGACCTCGCCGAGATGCTGCGCCGGGTCCAGTTGGCCAAGGCCATGCAGGAAGCGCGTACGGGGACGGAAGAGGGCGCCATCAGCCAAGCCGACCTGCTCCACCACCTCACTCAACTGCGCAACGAGACGACGCGGGTGAAGGGTCTTCCGGCCGGTCGCGGCCGCGAAGGATGAGGAACGCGGACGCGGCCCCACTGGCCACGACGAGTGCGCCGATCAGCTCGGTGGACCGGTAGCTCAGTCCGCTACCGAGCAGGCTCGGGTATAGCGATATCGCGATCGCGCCGCCGATGTGGCTCGTCGATTCGCGGAAGCGGTGCCGCGGTCCTGTTCGACGGTGTTGCCGATGGATGCGCGGGTCAGGCCCACGTATACCGGTCCGGAGCACAGGCCCCACAGGATCAGCCAGGGCACCAGGCCGGCGACGCTGCCCGAGATGGCGATCGCGATTCCCGTCAGAGCCAGGGCGCAAAGCGCGATCGCGGTGCCCACCGCTGCCCGGGCGGTGAAGCGGTGCATGGTGCTCGCCGCCGACCCCGACCACCTCGCCCGCCTGAACATCCACCGGCGTGACCGCCTCGGTCGTGTCATTCACGAATACGAACACGCCGCCTGACCTGCCCAGACGGCATTTTCGCCAGGTGCAGGACTGGCCGTTCGCGGTTTTGCTGTTCGGCGGCCGTCGGTCAGCCCATCACGCTCAGCCGGGCTGCTTGGCGGGCCACGCCTCAAGGGCGTCGAGGTCCCGGTCGGCGTAGAGCCGGTGCTCCCACTCCTCGTGGAACAGGTGGAGTAGCACCTTACGCACCCGGTAGCTGCGGGACTCCGGCCACCCGTCAGCATCGACCGGCTTGGTTTCGGCGTCCAGCGATTCGTCGGTCAGACCGGCGACGACCTCTCGCACTGTGACCATCCGGTCGCGCCGCAGCTTAAGCACCTCGTCGAGGGACGGTCGCGCGTCGCGGTCGCGGGTAATGCCGGTGGGCAGGGGCCGCGTGTCGTCCGGGTCGTCCCAGGGCCAGCCGAGGGGGTGGAACGGTGACGCCTCGCCGAGGATGGCGCGTCTGACCCATCCGTCGGTGACCAGCACCAGGTGCCGCAGCGTCTGGATGAAGGACCATTCGCCATCGACCGACTCGTGCAGCAGCTCGGGATCCAGGTGACGGGCGCGTTCGACGGTGCCGGCCCAGAGCCGCTCGATGACGTCCCACGCCTCGCGGAAGCCGGCGGCATCGCTCGGGCGCATCTTGGCCCGCTCGGGGTACCGCCGGTCGAGTTCGGCTTCCACCAGGGGCTTGACCTCAACTCCGTTGACCTTCAAGTTTCCGATGTCGCCGGATATCTCGACGTCCTGCAGCTCCACTCCGCGCATCTTGACGCCGTACATCTCGATGATGCGGAACTGGGTGCCCTTGAATTCGCAGAATCGGAAGTCGACGCCGCCTAGCTGGGCGAGCTGGAAGTGCGAGCCGGCCAGGTTGACTCGTTGGAACCGGGACTCGGTGAGATCTTGATCGATGTATTCCACCATGGGCCGGGACTGTACCCGCGGGGACCGACAGATTCCGCCCCGATCACGACTCGCGCTCGCACCGGTTCGTTCCCCTGATGTGGTGCGGGCGGCGTTCCCGCCACCGGCCAGCCCGCAACCGCTCGAGATGTTGTAGCGTCACCGACCGCTCAGCGCTTGCCCAGACCCACACCGACGGGGCGCCGTCCCCGTTCGGGGGACGGCGCCCGTCGGAGGGCTGGTCAGCAGGTCAGCTGGTGGCCGCGCCCTTGGGAGATGCGGCCGTCTGTGGGGCCCCATCCTTCTTGATGTGACCGCCGCCGTTCTGGGTCGAGTCGAACACCTGGGTGTCGTAGGCCATATTTCCGACCATGTTGGCGAAGGTCTTCGACATCCAGGTCAGCACGTTGGGGTCGTTGTTGCTGAGGTTGTCGCACCAGCGGAACGGGTTGTCTACGCAGCCCCCGTCGTTCCCGGGCACAGTGCCCTCGAAGTTGCCCTCGTAGCCGCCGAAGAGGTCGACGTCCGACGCGAGCTTGCAGCAGTCCTGGCCGGTCAGGACACCGCTGGCCGGGATCCCGGCCTGCTGGAACATGAAGGCATCCGTGCCGTCGGCCGAGAACAGGATGTGGTTCTTCCCGATCGAGTTGAGGTAGTCGATCCCGAAGTCGCGCCCGATCGCTGAGGGAGCCCAGATGCTCGGCGGCATCGGGGTGCCGGGGTTGCGACCGAACAAGCTGACCCCGTCCTTCGGGTCGAGGACGCCTGCGACGTAGTTCGGCGTGGCCGTGACGTCGGCGTCCAGGTCAAACTTAATCTTGGCGAGCTGGTCGGCCGGGAGCGTGTTGACGTAGTACTGCGAGCCGAGCAGGCCGAGCTCCTCGCCGCCGAACCAGATGAAGCGCAGCTTGTTGCGGGTGTTGGTGTTCTTCAGCTGCTGGGCGATGTCAAGGATCGTGGCTGAGCCCGACGCGTTGTCGAGCATCCCGGCTCCGTAGATGGCGTCCAGGTGGGCGTCGATGACGAGGACGTTGTTCGGGTCGCCGCCCTTGGAGTCGGCGATGACATTCCAGTCGGACCGGTTCGGGTCATCGATGGTCTTGACGTCGATGGTCAGAACCGGGCCCGAGCCCGGGACGTACTGGGCCAGGAGCTGGGTGCCTACGGCGTAGGACGCGAAGATGACGGGAATGTGCTCACTACCCGAGAGGCTCCCGTTGAAGACGCTGGTGCGTCCTGGGTTGCCCTCGTTGAAGATGATGGCCACCGACGCACCCGCGGCCTCGGCGTTCGCCACCTTCTTGGCGAAGGTGCAGGTGCCCCGCTGTATCAAGGCGATGTTGCCCGGCACGAACCCGGCGAAGTCGGAGGCTGAGCAGCCGCTGGCCGAGCTGGGTTTGGGCGTTGCGGGCACGACAATGCCGCCCGCAGGTTGGAGCTTCGCGCTGGTCGAACCGGCGACTTTTGCAGGGTTGAAGTCCGTGCCGAGGCCAAACGAATGCGGCGTCGGCGACTCCTCTTGCATCACCGGGTTCCCGACGAAGCTGGAGTAGTGGAATTTGTACTCCTGCAACGTCACGTCGTAGCCCGCTGCTCTCATGACGTCGGCCACATAGTCGGCCGAGGCCTTGTACCCTGGCTCCCCGGAATTGCGGGACGGGTGGCCGTCAGCGCCCGGATTGGCGTCCGCGATCTGCTGGAACTTCACCATGTGGGCCCAGAGGTCGTCCTTGTTGACGCAGTCGATGAGCTTCCGCGGGGTGTTGTTGACGCGGTTGGCACACGCCGTCGGGTTGGCGTCCGGGGTCGGAGCTGTGGGATTAGCGCTCGAAGCGACCGGTGACAGAATCCCGGCTGCCGCCACTGCAGCCGCAGTGGCGATCGCGAGCCTCCATCCTCGACGTCGTCCGTGTCGTAGGCTCATCGTGATGCTCCCCTTCCTAACGGCGGAACTCCGCCGGCATCGTCGTCGACGAGTCTCCCGATGCTACTGCCGTCGATACCGGCGCGTTGTCCTGGCTGAATGGCCGGCCAATGGCCCACCGGCCTCGGCGACATGTACCGATGAACAAGACCACCCCGCGACCGGTGTCTTGGGCTGGGCTTTTGTGTGGAGCGGGCAAAGGGAAACGAACCCTCATTGTCAAGCGTCGGGTGGGACTCGACAGGACGACGGGCAGGAACGAGGGGCAGGACGAGGGCAGGGCAAGGGGCAGGACGAGGGGCAGGACAAGGGGCGCGAGGGATAAGCGACGGACGGCGCCGAGCCAAGCCCAAGGAACCTGGATCGTTCGGAGCGGGCGCGGCGGGGGGCTACCCGTCGCGGGCCGCGGCCCCGCGCGCCCCGCACGAGTGGCTGGTCACCACCGGCGTGGACGCACCGCGGTTGTGGACGGTGGAGCGGCTGGTGTCCACCCGTACCGCCATCCGCCCCACCACCCGGCTGCATTACACCCGGGATGTGGAGCGCGTGCTGATCCCGCACCTGGGCAGGCGGTGCCTGGCCGAACTGGACGGCCGGCGGCTTTGGGCGGTGTTCACGCACATCGCGCAGACCACCAACAGCAAGGGCTGCTGCAGTCCGTCTCAGCGATGCAGCACCTGCGCACCACGCTGCGGGCGGCACTCAACCTCGCGGTCCGCGAGGGCGTGCTTGGGGCCAACCCGGGGCGGCACATCGAGGTCACCGGCTACCGCAAGTCGCACGCCCAACGACGTGATCGGTCCGCAACGCGGCCGATGCGGACCGGGCACCATCAAGCCGATGACGGCGCCGAGAACGTCCACAGGCCGTCGTCCGCATCCGTCCCACGATCCGTTCGGCCGTGAGTGCGACGGTACGGCGACCGGCTCCGGTTGACCACCGCTCAAACAGGCCATGATCAGGGCAAATAGACTGCACACGAGTGCGCAACGGAGAGTTGCGCTGTGCTTCGAAGCTCAGGAGAGGAAGGCGATGACCGCACAGACGCCGCCGACCTCGGCCCTCGTCCGCCCGTTCACCGTCTCGATCTCGGATTCGGAGATCGACGACGTGAAGCAGCGACTGGCCAGAACTCGATGGCCGGATCCGGAAACGGTGGGCGACTGGTCGCAAGGGGTTCGCGTAGAGAACGCCAGATCTCTGGTCGACTACTGGGAGCGCGGCTACGACTGGCGGCGCTTGGAGTCCGAGCTCAATCGCTTCCCCCAGTTCCTGACCGAGATTGATGGGCTGGACATCCACTTCATCCACGTCAGGTCCAAGAATCCCAACGCGATGCCGCTGATACTCACGCACGGATGGCCGGGCTCGATCGTCGAGTTCCTGAAGCTGATCGGCCCGCTGACCGATCCGGTTTCGTTCGGAGGAGACGCCGCCGATTCATTCGACGTCGTCGTCCCGTCGCTCCCCGGGTTCGGGTTCTCCCAGAAGCCCACGGAGACCGGGTGGACTGTATCGCGCATCGCAAGCGCGTGGGTGGAGCTGATGAAGCGTCTCGGCTACACGAGATGGGCCGCGCAAGGCGGCGATTGGGGTGCCGTCGTCACCACCGCCCTCGGGGCCATGCAACCTGAGGGGCTTCTCGGAATTCATCTGAACACCCAGTACGCCTTTCCCGCACAGATACCCGACACCTTGTCGCCCGAACAGCGCTACGCCGTGGAGACCCTCGCCCTCTACACCGGCGATCTCGGTGGGTCGAACCACCTTCAGCGCACCAAGCCGGAGACTGTCGGATTCGCCCTGGCGGACTCTCCCGCTGGTCAGGCAGCCTGGATCTACGAGAAGTTCCAGTCCAAGACCGACAACCACGGGCTCGCCGAGGACGCCCTCAGCATCGACGACATGCTCGACGCGATATCCCTCTACTGGTTCACCAACAGCGCAGCGTCGTCCGCCCGCATCTACTGGGAGAACAAATCGGCCACTCTCGCCGGCCCGAAGCTGACGCTTCCGGTCGCGGTGACCGTCTTCCCGAGGGACATCCCACGCCTGCCACGAAGCTGGATCGAAGACACCTACAGCAATCTGATCCACTACGGCGAGGCCGACAAGGGCGGGCACTTCGCGGCCTTGGAACAGCCCGAGATCCTGGTCAGCGAAATCCGCACCGGCCTGCGCACCCTTCGTTCCTGACGCCAACGCGAGCTCAAGGGGTTGGCGGGCAGTTGTGCCACTGGCGATACGGGTCGTAGGGGCGCAAGGCAGCATCGAACCCAGCGGAGCGACCGACACCCGCGCTTGACGAAAATAGGAGCGTCCCGGACGCATCAGGGCGCTGTCGTACTCCGCTCGATGCCAAAACGACCTGAAGCCACACCCGGCCAACCCGGCGCTGCGGAAACAACATTCAGACAACAAGAAACCTGAGGGAACGACCTGAACCGGCCGGGCGCGGCCTGGTTGCCTCTGGTGCGCGTCGAGCCGCTCGCCGGTTGGGCATCCCCGAGCGCCCGTCGTCTTGGGACGGGTAGCCCCAACCGCCGGAGGCGGGATCCGTGTCGTACGGTCGCGCGCCCTACCCGCCTGAGGCGCCGTCCCAGGCTCGACCGTCCCGGTAGGCGCCGCACTCCCCTACCCCAATAGCGGTTCGCCTGTTCGGGGTTGGAGGGGACGGGGACCGGTTCGACGCATAGCGCTGATTGCGGGCTGCGTCTCTGTCGGCAACTCCTCAGGCCCGGCGGCATGGTACGACTGCTTCAAGACCAGCGTGAAGCCGCCAGAAGGGTCGTGTCGATGACGAGGAGCGGGCCCGGGAAGCTACTCCGAAAACCGGAGCAGCCGCCGCGAGCGACGTTCCTGGAACTCTTCTTCGATCTGGTGTTCGTCTTCGCGTTCGCCCGAGTCGCGCAGGAACTTGTCGACGACGTTACGGCTCACCGGCGTTCTTTCCTTGCCGAAGCCGGCGAGACGCTGCTGGTACTTCTGGCGCTGTTGCTGGTCTGGTTCGTGACCGCGTGGCTAACGGATCTTTATAACCCGGTGCGGCCGGAGATCCAGCTGGTGGTGACCGGGACCATGTTCGGCGCGATGGTAATGGCCCTCGCGCTGCCAAACGCCTTCAGCAGTCAGGGCCTGGCCTTCGCTGGCGCGTATGTTGCAATCCACGTCGGCCGTGGCCTCGTCCTCGTGCCCGCCCTACGGGGCCAAGTGCAGCGCCGATCGGCGGGAATACTGCTCTGGTTCGCGGTGTCGGCCGTGCCGTGGATTGTCGGGGCGGTCTTGCCGGAAACTGCGATCCGTGGGGCGCTGTGGGCGCTGGCGCTCGCGATCGACTACACGGCAGACATGCTGTTCTACCCCACGCCGTGGCGGATCAACCGCATGCGAACACTGTGGCCATTCAAGCCGGAACACATGGCCGAACGCTTCCGGCAATTCTTCATCATCGCCCTCGGCGAGTTGATCCTGATCGCCGGAACTACCTACGGCACCAGGTACTTCGGCGGCTACGGCAGCCACACCGTGGCGTTCGTGGTCGCGTTCATCACCACCGTGCTGATCTGGCGGATCTACACCTGCCGCGCCGGAGAGGTACTGCCGACCGCCGTGGCGACGGCTCCCAACTCAGACCGTCTGATTCGACAGGCCTTGATGGCTCACCTGCTCATGGCCGTCGGAATCGTCGCCGCCTCCGCCGGCTACGGACTTGTCATCGAGCACCCGCTCGGGCACGCCGACGGGGCCCGGCTCGCGTTCATCCTCGGCGGACCTGCGCTGTTCCTCGCAGGTCGAGCTCTGTTCGAACACACGGTTTTGACCCGCACAGTCCAGGACCGGCAGATGGGCGTACTCGTGCTGGCCGCGCTCACCCCGGCGATGCTCTTCGTACCACCGCTCGCGGCCGCCGCGGCCGCCATGGCAGTCCTTGCCGGCGTCGCCATCGCGGGCGAAGCCCGTAGCTGGCGCCTCCCATCAGATATGACATCGTCCCCGGCGGCCGGATCGCCGGAATCACTCGCTGGATGATCTCCTCGTCGTCCTGCGTCTCGATCAGCATCTGGCCTCCTCACGCTTTCGCCTACGACCGGTTGCCGTCTGATAGTCGTACCCGTATAGTCGTAAGCGACTAAACGCCGACGACCACGAGTGAGGCGACCATGGCCACCCAGCGCAAGGTGAACAACCTGACCGCGCTGGCCGTGCTGTCCACGCTCGTCCAGCGCCCCATGCACCGGTACGAGATCGCCTCGGTGCTCAAGGCGCACGGCAAGGACGTGGACATGAACATCAAGTGGAGCTCCCTCTACACGGTCGTGCAGAACCTGGCCAGGCACGGCCTGTTGGAGGCCGTCGGCACCAGCCGGCAGGGCGGCCGCCCGGAGCGCACCGTCTACCAGATCACCGACGCCGGCCGGGCCGAGATGCTCGACTGGACCCGCGAGCTGCTCGCCACGCCGGAACGCGAGCACCCCACGTTCGCGGCGGCGCTTTCCATCCAGATGGTGCTGCCCCCGGACGAGGTGCTCGCGCTGCTACGCACCCGGCTCGCCGCGCTCGACGCGTCCATCGCCGACCAGCGGGCCGAACTGGACCGGCTGGGCCGCGAGATCCCCCGACTGTTCCTCGTCGAAGCGGAGTACGTGCTCGCGATGACCGAGGCAGAGCGCGTCTGGGTGGCGGCGCTGGTGGATGACCTGACCGCCGGCACGTTCCCGGACCTCGACACCTGGCGGACGATGCACGCCGAGGGCGGCGACATGCCGCCGGAGCTAGTCGAACTGCACGACAAGGGGGTCACGCCCAACTAGGAGCCCGGCCCCGGGCGGTGCGGCAACACCGCGCCGGGACCGACACCCGCGACACACACCCGCGCGAGGCGGATCCGGCCACGAGCTGGCACCTGGAGGATACCGGTCGCTTCCCGCGGGCCCCATTTCAGCGGCGACAGCCGCAACCCGAGGGGAGACAACCATGTCCATCAAGACCGCGATCGTCATCGGCGGCGGCATCGCCGGCCCGGTTGCCGCGACCGCGCTGCGCAAGGCCGGCATCGAGGCCGATGTGTACGAGTCCTGGCCGGCGCAGTCGGAAGGGATCGGCGGCAGCCTCGCCATCGCGCCCAACGGCATGGCGGCGCTGGACATCGTCGGCGCCGGCGACGCGGTGCGCGCGTCGGCGCTGCCGATCACCGGCACCCGGATGGCGATCCGCGACCACAAGCCGCTGTCCCTGCCCGCGCTCGACGGCGTCGAGCCGATGCAGATGGTCGGCCGCGGCAACCTGCACCGGGCGCTGCACGACCGGGCGGTCGCCGAGGGTGTCGGGTTCCACTGGGGCAAGCGCCTGATCGGCGCCGACGAGGACCGCACCGGGATCACCGCCCGCTTCGAGGACGGCTCGACCGCGCGGGCCGACGTGCTGGTCGGCGCGGACGGCGTGCGGTCGACCGTGCGAACCCTCATCGACCCGCAGGCGCCGTCCGCGAACTACACCGGGCTGCTCGGCTTCCAAGGGTGGGTGCCCGCGGCACCGGGCAGCCCGCTGGACCCGCCGCCGGGACTAATGACGTTCGCGTTCGGCTCCCGCGCCTACTATCTGTTCTGGCGCGAGGCCGACGGGCGTGTCACGTGGGGCGCGAACCTGCCGTCCACGAAATACCTGTCGCTGAGCGACGCCCGCAAGGTGCCGTCCGCGCAGTGGCTCGCCACGCTGCGCGAGACGTATCAGGACGACGTGCCGGGGCAGTTGCTCGCCGACGGGACCACCGCGGACACGCTCGACGTCACCGGGGCGATCCACATCATGCCGTCGGTGCCGCACTGGCACCGCGGCCGGATGGTGCTGGTCGGCGACGCCGTGCACGCGCCGTCCAATAGCACCGGGCAGGGTGCGTCGTTGGCGATCGAGAGTGCCGTGCAACTCGCCCGCTGCCTACGCGACAAGCCGGACCCCGCCTCCGCGTTCACGGCGTACGAGGGGCTGCGGCGGGCCCGGGTCGAGGCGATCACCAGGCGCGGCGCCCGGCTCAACAGCACGAAGACGCCGGGCCGGGTGGGTGGCACCATGATGCGCATGGCCATGCCACTCATGCTGCGGGTGATGTCACCCGAGAAGATGTTCGGCTCCGAACAGCGCTACACCATCGACTGGTCCGCACGGATCTCCTAACAAAGTGAAGATCTTGAAGACTTCGCGTCCCCATCGGACGCGAAGTCTTCAAGATCTCGCAACCAGCCCGCTGGCCAAGCAGCTCAAGGAGCTGGGCCCGCCGGAGGACGTCGAGTACATCGAGCGGGAGCGGCACGCCGTGGCCGTGCACGAGGCGTGCCACGCGGTGGTGGCCCACCGCACCCGGCGACACACGGAGATCGACATCGCCACCATCGAGAAGGGCAGCGACTACCTCGGGATGGTCGCGAGCATCCCGCCGGAGGACCAGTTCACCCGATGGCGCTCCGAGTACGAGGCGGACATCCTGGTCTCCCTGGCCTCGCTCGCCGGCGAGCGGATGTTCTTCGCCGGCGACAGTTCGTCGGGTGTCTCGGGTGACCTGGAGTCGGCGACCACGGTGGCGTCGTTCATGGAGGGCTTCTGGGGAATGGGGTCAACAGTGTCGTCCTACTCCACCGCCAAGCGGCTGGAGGTCGGTGCCCCGGGTGGCGGGCAGGGCGGCAAGCGGCGCAAGGGACACGACCCGGAGGAGGACCTGAAGCGGGCGCTTGACGACCGCATCGAGGACCACCTGGCGGAGATGCTGCTCGTCCATCAGGCGTCGGCGATGTCGCCGAGCAGCGCGGCGGCGCGGGCGATCACCGCGCGGTCCTCGGCGCTGAGCGCCGCGAGGCGCTCGTCGAGCCACGCGTTGCGCTGGGCCCGGGCCGCACCCGCGACCTCGTGGCCTTCGGCGGTCGCGCTGAACAGGACCTTGCGGCCGTCGCCCGGGTCGCGGGTGCGGACCGCGTAGCCGGCCGAGGTGAGCCGGTTCACGATCTGGCTCATGGAGGCGGGTGAGACCCGATCGGACTCGCTGAGTTCGGTGAGCGTCAGCGGCCCGCGCTTGTGCAGGCGGGTGAGGACGGCGAGCGCCGCGTCGCCGAGGCCGCCCTCCGGGCGCTCGCTGCGGAACCGCCGGTAGAGGCGCCCGACGGCCGAGCGCACCTGCCCGCCCAGATCGAGCTCGTCGTTTGCACTCTGCCCCATGGCTGTTTAGTATACCTAAGAAGCTGTTTCGTATACCTAAACATCTGCCCGGCCGCCGGAGAAGTGATGGTCAACCAGCTGGGCAGCCCGCCCGGAACCGAACGGAAGCCCGACCGGTACCGGTGGGTGGCGCTGACCAACACCACGATGGCCGTGTTCATGTCGAGCCTGGATGGCTCGATCCTGCTGATCGCCCTGCCGGCCATCTTCAACGGCATCCATCTGGATCCGCTGGCGCCGCCCAACATCGCCTACCTGCTCTGGCTGATCATGGGGTACCGGCTGGTGCAGGCGGTATTCGTGGTCAACCTCGGCCGACTCGGCGACATCCTGGGCCGGGTGCGGATCTACAACCTCGGCTTCGTGGTGTTCACCGTCGCCTCGATCCTGTTGTCACTCGATCCCTTCACCGGCTCGCGCGCGGCGTTTTGGTTGATCGGCTGGCGCTTCCTGCAGGCGCTCGGCGGCTCGATGCTCTCGGCCAACTCGGCCGCGATCCTGACCGACGCGTTCCCCCGGGATCGGCGCGGCTTCGCCCTGGGCGTCAACCAGTCCGCGGTCTTCGCCGGCCAGTTCATCGGGCTGACCGCCGGTGGACTGCTCGTGGCGTGGGACTGGCGAGCGGTGTTCTGGGTGAACGTACCGGTCGGCATCGCCGGGACGCTGTGGGCGTACTTCGCGCTGCGCGACAACGGGATCCGGCAGCAGGCCCGGATCGACTGGTGGGGCAACGCCACGTTCGCGATCGGCCTGAGCGCGATCCTGGTCGCCGCCACTTACGGCATCCAGTCGTACCAGGGCCGGACGATGGGCTGGACGAACCCGGCAGTGATCGCCGGGTTAGCCGGTGGCGCGGTGCTGCTGGCCGTGTTCGCGGTGATCGAACGACGGGTCACGGATCCGCTGTTTCAGCTGCGCCTGTTCCGGATCCGGGCGTTCACGGCCGGCAACCTCACCGGTTTCGTCGCCCGGCTAGCGCAGGGCGGCCTGCAGTTCGTCCTGATCATCTGGTTGCAGGGGATCTGGCTGCCGCTGCACGGCTACGACTACAGCGCGACGCCGTTCTGGGCCGGCATCTTCGTGCTCCCGCTGACCGTCGGGTTCTTCTTGGCCGGACCGCTGTCCGGCACGCTGTCCGACCGGTTCGGCGCGGGCTGGTTCGCCTCCGGCGGCATGCTCCTGTTCGCGATGAGTTTCGTCGGCCTCCTGCTGCTGCCGGTGAACTTCTCGTACTGGACGTTCGCGCTGCTGATCGCGCTGAACGGGATCGGCATCGGGATGTACAGCTCGCCGAACTCCTCGTCGATCATGTCGAGCGTCCCGGCCGGGTACCGCGGCGTCGCCTCCGGGATGCGCACCACCTTCCAGAACTCCGGTACCTCGCTGTCGATCGCGGTGTTCTTCTCGCTGATGATCGGCGGACTGGCCCGTACCCTCCCGCACACCCTCACGGGCGGCCTAGCCCAGCACGGCGTCTCGCCCGACGCCGCCGCCCGGATCGGCGATCTCCCGCCGGTGTCCTCGCTGTTCGCGGCCATGCTGGGCGTGAACCCCGTGCAGTACCTGCTCGCGCAGTACGGCACGCTGTCCTCGCTCACCCCGGCGAACCAGAACCTGCTCACTGGGCGCGAGTTCTTCCCGAACCTCATCTCCGGCCCGTTCCACGACGGCCTGGTCCTCGTGTTCGCCGTATCCGCGGCCTTCGGCGTCGTCGCCGCGATCGTCTCGTTCATGCGCGGTGACACCCGCGCGTCGGCGCCCACCCAACCCGTCCCGGACATCCCCAAGGAGCGCACACCATGCCGCTGACCACCCTCGATCCCCGGCCCGCACTGGTCGTCATCGACCTGCAGAAAGGCATCGTCTGCGACGCGTTCGCGCACGTCGTGACGCATGCGGCCGCCCTGGCGGCGGCGTTCCGTGCGCACGATTTCCCGGTCGTACTGGTCACCGTCACCGGCGGCGCGCCCGGCCGCACCGACGCCGGACGCGGTGGCCGCCGCAGCCCCGCCGGCCCATTGCCCGCGGGCTGGGCCGACCTCGTCGACGAGCTCAGGCCGGGGCGCTGCGATCATCTGATCACCAAACGGCGGCGCAGTGCCTTCCACGACACCGGTCTCGACACCCTGCTGCGCGACCTCGGCGTCACTCAGATCATGCTCGCCGGCATCGCCACCGGCTCCGGCGTCGAGTCGACCGCGCGCTCCGCCTACGACCACGGGTACCACGTCGTCCTTGCCACCGACGCGATGACCGACACCGACCCCGACACCCACCGGTTCTGCGTCGAACGCGTCTTCCCCAAGCTCGGCGAGACCACCACCAGCACCGAAATCATCGAACTCCTCAGCCGCCGCTGAGGAACGGAAGGAGCCCCGCCATGCCCGCCAACCCGCTGGGCGTCGCGCTACGCAACCGGCGCGCCGGCCACCACACCATCGTCTGGGCCCGGCCCGACCTGCAGGCTCCGGAGAACTTCACGCTGACCAGTCCCGCGTTCGACCACGGCGCGCCGATCCCGGACCGGCACCGCGGCCGACTGTTCGGCGCGAACCTCTCGCCCACGCTCGCCTGGACGCCGCCGCCGGCCGGCACCGCCGAGTTGGTCCTCATCGTCCAGGACCCGGACGTACCGGCCCGGAAGCCGGCCACCCACGCCCTCACCGTCGGCATCGACCCAGCCCTCACCGGCCTCCCGGAAAACGCGCTGGCCAACCCCAGCCCGGTCGCCGGCATCCGGCACGGAAAGGGCCCGCTCGGCCGCCGCGGCTGGGCCGGCCCCCTGCCGATCAAGTCACACGGACCACACACCTACGTGTTCCAGCTCTTCGCGCTCGACCGGGCCACCGGGCTGGCCGACGGCTTCACCCTGGACGACGCGATCGCCGCCATCGCGGGTCACGCCGCAGGCCGGGCTCGACTGGACGGAACGTACGAGATCCGGTGACCGGCCCCTGGCTCGACTCAGGCCACCGACCGGCCGCGATGGCCTCGAGGTCGCGGACGGCGAAACGCCCATCATGGTGGCCGCACAGTCCGAAACGCGCGGCAGCGACCACCAGCGGCAAGGCCGCCGGTTGACCGGACGCTCCACCGGTACGGCGTTGTTCGCCAGCCGTGGCGGGTCAGGATGAGCTGGTGGCCGGAGTCCAGCCGAGCGCGGGACCGAGCCGGGTCGCCATGTCGGTGAGGATCTGCTCGTAGTCCTCCTGGTCGAAGGTGAACGGCAACGCGAAGGCGACCTCGTCGACCGCCTGGAACGCGGCGTGCGACTGGAGACGCTCGGCTAGCTCCTCGCTGGTGCCTACGTAGTCCGGGGAGAACAGCATCCGGGCCGGCCCTTGCGGCTGTGCCGTGCGTGGTAGCCGCGCCTGCGCGTACTCGCGGTATTTCGTCCGCTGGGCGGGGCTGGCAGTGTCGGTCGGGATCACCACGAGTCCCTGGCTGACGCGGGCGCGGTCGCCGTCGGGATGGTGAGCGCGGAAGGTCGTGATGTGGGCGAGCTGGATCTGCGCGAAGTCCTCGGCGTCCTCCGCTTTCACCACGCTGCTGGTGAGGAAGTTCATCGCGTGCTCGCCGGCCCACTGCGCCGAACGCAGGCTGGCGCCGCCGTACCACATCCGCCGGCCGAGTCCCGGCGAGTGCGGCTGGACGCGGTGGGAGAACACCTCGAAGCCTTCGACGCCCCCGAAGTCGGTGGCCGGCTCGCCGCGGACGAAGGACAGCAGCCGCCGTACCCGTTCGTAGCTGAAGTCCTCCAGCGCGGCGGTGTCCGGGTACAGTGATGCCCGGACCTGCTCGTAGTGCATCGGTGGACCAACGCTGACGCCCGGGTTGAGCCGTCCACCGGACAGGATGTCGACGGTCGCGAGATCCTCGGCCAGCCGTAACGGGTTCTCCCAGCCCAATGGGATGACCGCGGTACCCAGCTCGATGCGCGTCGTGCGTTGCGAGGCGGCGGCCAGCACGGCGACCGGTGAGGAGATGCCGTACTGGAGGTGCCGGTGGCGTACCCATGCGCTGTCGAACCCCAACCGCTCACCCAGCTCGATGACCCGCAGCGTCGATTCGTGCCCGCGACTCGGATCCGCCTCGTCGAACAGCCCGATGGTGAGGAAACCGAGCTTCCGCAACGGTCGGCCGACGATCGGCATGAGACCTCCACCTCCGCGCCCGCGATCCCGGCTCGCGCCGGACACTTGTCGACCGATACCCTATCGACGGACTGGGTTTTCCGGCCACGGACCGACCCGGCCGCCCGCCGCCGCCACTCAACACCCAGTCAAGCGGCGACCTCGACGGGCATGCGTTTGACCTGCCCCTGCCCGCCGTGCGGCCGTCACCGGCGCTCGACGTCGGCGACAAGACCGCCGTCCCCCGCCTCATGCTCATCGCGAAGCAGTACCTTGACGACGTCGCTCTGCCGCTCGTGTAGGCCTTGCTGTCGTTCGAGTTCCGCTGAACCAACGTCAGCTTGACCGCCTCGTACCGGTCCCGGGCGTCGACGGGACCAGCTCCTGCCGTGCGAGCCCGTGTTAGGCGGCGGCTTTTGCCAGGACGCGCGCACTGGGTTCCAGCAGGCCGCGCCGGCGCAGGAGAGGAAGTACCCCTGCACCGAAGGCCTCCACCTCCGCGTCGTGCGACCTGTCGTCCGCGTCTAGGCAACCGCCAACGAAGAAGTGGTCGACACCGAGGTTATGATACTCCTCGATACGCTGGGCCACTTCTTCGTGGCTGCCGACGACGGCCAACCCAGCGCCCGCCCGCAGCAGGTCCGGTCCGGCCCAGATGTTGGGGTGCGTCTCTAGCCGGTCGACGCGACCACCGTACTGCGCAGTCAACCGCTGTTGGCTTAACGGTACCGAAAGCCGCAACCGTTCCCTCGACGTGGCCAGGGTACGTGCGTCGACGGCACCCAGGAGCCGTTCGGCCTCCGCCCATGCCTCGGCCGCAGTATCCCGGGCGATCACCCCCAGTCGGACACCAAAGCTGACCTCCCGGCCATAGGCCGTCGCGTACCGGCTCACCCGGAAGATCCGTACGCCGACAGTGTGCGGCGGTACGGATCCGAGCAGGTGCACATCCGCATGCCGTGCGGAGATTCGAGCGGCCGCGTCGGACGCGTCGCCGTAGACGACCAGTGGCTGAGGTTGCGGCGCAGAGGCGACCGTGGCCCCCGATACCCGGTAATGACGCCCGAAGTAGTCCAGCGGTACCCCCGACCACGCGCCATGCAGGATCGCGAGGAACTCCTCGGCCCGCGCGTACGGTGCGTCGTGATCTGGCCAGGCGCCTAGACGCACTGCCTGTTCCTGGCTGTCCTCCGCGAGATGCAGCAACAGCCGGCCACCGGAGCTGAGTTGAAGGGCTGCGGCCAGTTGTGCGGCGAGCGTCGGCGGCATGGACTCGGGCCTGATTGCGATGCTGAACGCCAGATGCCGGGCCTGTTCCACCAGTGCGGCCGCGGCGGCCCAGGCCCCCTCACTCTTGACGCTGGGGGGCAGGACCACTCCGTCGTATCCGAGCCGCTGCGCGTGCAGCGCCACGGAACCGAGGTGTGCGACGTTGTTTGCGGGCGGCAGCCGCCAGTGCAGTCGCACCAGGCCCGCCGCCCGGCGGTCTGTTGTCAAGGCTTGCCCTCTCTCACCACAGGCGTGGTGAAGACGCGGCTGTGTGCCGGCTGCGTTCGACGCGTTGCCGGACGGAGAGCGGATCCGCGATGGTTGCTACGCAAGCAATGCAGCGGCCTACGTGACTGTCAGCCTTGGACCGCTAGGAGGGTGTCAACAGAGCGCGCTGCACACACGCCGATAGTCGAGGTGCCGGCGTACCGTCGTCTGCTGCCCGAACATTGTATGAGTACAGACCATCAGCGCAGGAGAAGTCAATACCCGATCCAACTGGTGGGGATTGTGGTCGCCCGCGCGGTTTGCGGGCGCGCGGCGCCGGACGACGCGGTGCCGCTGAGCGCCTGCTACGACCCCGCCTGCCGCGGCGGCCGACCGGTCACCGACGTGAGGGTCGCGGTGGCCGGGCAGTGCTTGTCGATTATCCATACCAGGTAGATCACCGGACTGGATCAAGCGGACGTTCGCTTCGCCGGCCTGTCGCCGATCTCGCCCTCCGCCGCACGGCAGTGGTTTTACACCTCCGAATACATCCGCCGCGGCATCTACACCCGTGACCTGGATACACCGCTGATGATCGCCGCCGCCGAACACCTCGTCGCCACGATGATCTTGGCCATCTTCCCCAACACCACCATGACCATCGAAGTCCGTGCACCCCGAGACTCCGCCACCGCCGCCACCATACGGCGAGCCATCGCGTTCATCGACGAACACGCCAGCGAGTCGATCACGGTGACCGACATCGCCGCCGCGGCCGGTGTCGTGCCTCGCACCCTTCAGTACGCCTTCCGCCGCCACCGCAACACCACCCCCATGGCCTACCTACGCCAAGTCCGGCTCGCGATCGCCCACGAGGAACTGTTGGCGGCCCAACCAGGCGACGGAACCATCATCGCCGCGGTGGCCGCCCGGTGGGGATTCCGTCCGAAGCGGTTCGCCGATGCGTACCGCCAGATCTACGGGCTGGCGCCCTCCCAAACCCTGCGCACCTGAACCACCCTTGGAGCGGCCGCTATGCCCGCCAGCAACCTCGCGGAACACGACGGGATCGTGTTCGACAGCACAGACCCGGAACGCACCGAAGCGTTTTGCAGGTCGGCGTACGGGAACACGTCCAAGTTCAGCGGCGACCCCGCACACTTTCGGTTCCGGGCCAGCCTGCACGCCTTGGGTCCGACCAAGCTCAGCACCATCGAGCAAACGGTGACGATCGAATCACGTGCCGACCCACTACCCCTCCATCTCGGCGTAGTCCGAATACACCAAGGCGTGCGCATCGACCACACCAACAGCGAACGACTCGGCCCTGGTGACATCTGCCTCAACAGCAAACCCGGCCAGCACATGTACATACGCAACGACTCCACCCGATACGGCGCCGCACTCATCCCGATGCAGGCTCTCGCCGAGGCCGCACGCAACCGCCCCGACGATGAACTCGGCCTGCTGCGCTTCGAATCCGTGCGCCCCGCCGACCCAGTAGCCGGCCGCCGTTGGCCGCATACCGTCCACTTTGTTACCGGGAGCCTGCGGTCTCAGCCCGAGGCGATGGCCCAACCGCTGCTGTCCGGTGCTGCGGTCCGGCTGCTTGCCGCCGCCCTGCTGACCGCCTTCCCCAACACCTGGACCACCGAGCCACACCACCAGGACCGCGTCGATGCCACCCCCACCACCCTGACCCGCGCAATGGCGTTCATCGAAGCCAACGCCGACATCGACATCAGCCTCGTCGACATCGCCCGCGCCGCCTACGTCACCGTCCGCGCTGTGCAGCTCGCCTTCCGCCGAGGCCTCGACACCACCCCGCTGGCGTACCTGCGCCGGGTCCGGCTCGACCGCGCACACGAACAACTCCAGGCCGCCAACCCTGGCGACGGCACCACCATCACCGAGATCGCGGCCCGCTGGGGCTTCGCCGATCCCAGCCGCTTCGCCGCCTTGTACCGCAACACCTTTGGCGAACTGCCCAGCCAAACCTTTCGGAACTGAGCGAGGCGCCCCTGCCGCGACACGATTCGCGTCTTTCGCACGTTCGACGGGCTGAGGCGGGATAACTCGGTGCTCAGCGCTACCTCGGACCCGTGCGGGGCTGCAGTACTCCTGGGGTGGCGAAGTGTGCGCCTCGGGCCGCGTGGCGTTCCTGACGTTGACCAGGCAGGCGCGGCACGGGAAAGTTACTACTGCGTAACGAGATCCGGTCATCCACCGGACCCCAACCGAGCCGACCCCGGCAACGGTGGGCAAGCCACGACGCGCACGCGACAGCGGGAAAAGATAGGGGATCACCGACGGATAGCACCTGCGATCGCTGCCCGGCGTTGGCGTGGCTGGCAATAGCTGGACGTCGCTCCGGACGCCGCCCGGCATCGCGTTACCCGTCGGCACCCGTACTGGGCGTCATCGAGCGGGCGCAGGCGGCGGCCCGCCAGGCCGCGAAGCGGACCCGCCAGCGTGACGACCGGTTGACCGACCCTAAGGCGGTCCGGCGCCCGGTCCAGCGTCACCGTGTGGCCCGTCCGAATCCCAACTACGGCTTCGGTCCGGTGCCCGACGCCGGCCCGGTCGTGATCCGGCACAAAGGTGAGCCGGTACCGGCCGAGCTGCCGCCTCCGCCTGGTCGTCCGATGCCGGCGCACGCGACTACCCTTTGACTCTGCGGATCGTGTTCCGGTACCAGTGGGCGCTTGGGGATGTCGCCGCTGCGTCCCGTGGCGCGCGGGCACGACGCCGGACGGCTTGTCGTAGCGACACGACCACTCGACGTTGTCCGTCAGGGACCGGGCGACGTAATCGTGAGCCAAGACACCCAGGGACGGCAGCGCTCAACGACCGTGTCCGCGATGCTTCGCCGTGGTCCGCACCGTCGCGTAGCCATACCGAACACGAGCGCCCGGCAAACCGGTGCCGGTCAATCTGCTACCGGCAGAGCCGACTGCCGCCAGGCCAGTCCTTTCCTCAGCGTTGAACCGCTGCCCGTCAGGGCATCTAGCAGTCGGTGTCAACGGACGCCTAAGACCACCCCAGGGGTCAGTTTTCAGGGTCCGGCGACAGTTGGAGGCTGGGTAAGGGGTTTGGGGTGGTCGCAGTCACGCAAGGGGGCACGGCAAGCGCGCCGCGGACGCCTCGTCGAGCTGGATGAGCCACAGTACGGCCGGCAGATCACCGACGGTGCCCGAAAGATGGCCCTTGCGGCCGTTCAGCTCGCGCGTGCGCTGATCGGCGCCGAAGGAAAGCTCGCCGGGCCCCATCTCGATGCGCTGGCCGTCCATCGACTCGACGAACCAGCGGCCGGACAGCGGAATGATCCACTGCGGATGAGGGTTCTCGTGCCACCCGCCGATCCAGCCCTCGGGCAGCACGGTTACGAGCGTCGAGACCGCCGCGCGGGTGCTGCGTCCGATCCACTGGGGGCTTGCGGGCTCGCTGATCGAGCGGCGCTCGAAGTCCGCGAAGGCGCAGCGCCTCTGGCGGCTCACGCCTTGATCGTCCGTGTAGAGATGCCAGTAATCCACCCGGGGCTTGTCGGAATCAGACATGGCCCAATCCTCTCGATGCGCTGCTGTAGGGATGTGTCGAGGGCACAGGCACGGCTCCCGGCACCCCCACCCCAACCACGGATGCGCCGGCGGGGCGCGGCACGAGCCCGCCGCTCGGCACACCGCCGGTTCCAACTTGGGGCGACCCACCTGTAGCCGCAGCAGCGCGACCTGATGCCGCAGCGCTGCACACCTTCAGCGGGTCGGCCGGCTTCCCCGTCTTCCGGCGATCACCGACACCAGCACGTGGTGGAGACTCAGGTACCCGAACGGAAGGATCAGGACCAGGTACCGTGCCCGAGGTTCGGCGATCCCAAGGCGAACAAGACGGCGATTCAGCGGCCAAGTTTCCGCACGGCGCAGTCATCTGCGCAGTCATGTGTCCGCCCCGCGGCACGTCACTTCTTCGGCGATGAACCGGTGGCCGTCTGGGTCGAGGATCATGACCGCCCGGGTGCCGTCGCCCATGGTGCATATGCCAGGTGAGATGAACCGGGCTGCACGGGCTTCCAGCACTCGGGCGGTCTTCGCCAGGTCCGGCGTCTGCAGTACCACGTAGGTCGCGGCGATGTCGTTCGACGCGGCCACTGTGCTCGGGCGGCGTTTGCCCGTTTCGTAGCCGAGCAGTTCGAGGTGCGGGGTCTCCTCGGCCGGGTTCAGGCTTGAGACGGTGACGCGGGCGCCGGCGACCGCATCGAGCCGGCTCTGTTCGGCGCCGACGTTCTCGGTCTGCGCCGCCGGCATCAAGCCGAACGACGACCGGAAGAAGTCGATGCTGCGCTTTGTGTCCTCGATGGCGTGCGCGGTGTGATCGATTCCGAGGAAAATGCCCGACCGGTTCCGCCGGCGCCACGCTGCGGGAGTGGATTCCGGGGGGAATTCGAGCAGCTCGAGCGGGTGACCGTCCCCGTCGCGGAATTTGAACGCCCGGACGCCGCCGGAGGCACAGGGCAGGCGAATCGGGCCGCCCTCGGTGATCGGCATGACACGTTCCGCCTCGCGTACCTGCGCGTGCGCCGCGTCTATGTCGGTTACGACGATGGCCAGGTGTTGGAACCACAGATCTGAGCTCGTGCTGTCCGCAGGGTATGGCCGGCCAGGCGGGTCGAAGGCGGTGAGCGCGATTTCCTGGTCGCCCAGCCGCATGTGTGTGCGGCAGGTCTGGGCGCCCGGCACACCCAACAGCTCGGCAAAGCACCTGTCGCCCTCGACCCGGCCGGCGGTGGTGAAGCCGAACGCGGCGGTGAGGAATCGCTCAGCCTGCTCGATGTCGGCTACCACCCGTCCGAAGCGGGCGATGCGGCAGGCCGGCGCCGCGACGGCGCCGGCTGCGGCGCCGGGTGCGGGCGGCGTGCTGGACATGGCCCCCCCTTTTAGGGTTGGTCACCTGGCGAGGCGTGAGGCGATGTGCTCGGCGACGCGGATCGCGTTGGCGATGATTGTGAGTGTCGGGTTGACCGCGCCGATGGATGGCATGAACGCGCCGTCTACCACGTAGAGGTTGTCGAGGTCGTGGGTTTTGCAGTTGACGTCGAGAGCGGAGGTCGTGGGGTCGGTGCCGAAGCGGACGGTGCCCGCCTGATGGCCGGTCGCCGCGACGTCGAGGGCCTTGTGCAGGTAGAGGCTGCGCTCGAACGCCATCGACGCCATGCCCAGCCGCCCAAGCATCTGCTTGAAGGTCCGGTACAGCCGGGCGAGTGCCTCGGTGTTGTTGTGCGGCTGCAGGGCGAGCCTGACGCTGCCGTCGCGGCGTAGGGACACGCGGCTGTCGGGCAGCGGGAGGTCCTCACTGGCCAACCAGAAGTCGAGTGAGTGGTGGGCGACGAAGCCGTAGGAGGGGGAGGGCCCCCAACCGACCACGGTGGGCGCTTGGGCTTTGACCTGCCAGGCGTCGGACTTGCCGAGCATCTGGATGTTGCCCATCGGGTACTGCCAGTGTTTGCTCGGTCCGTAGAAGTCGTTGAGCGACAGGGTTTTCTGGAAGACGGTCGGGTTGGGTTTCCTTGAGAAGCAGCTGAGGGCCAGGTTGTTGTGCCGCATGTAGTGGCGGCCGACGACACCGGACGAGTTGGCCAGACCCTGTGGGTGCCGGTCGTTCGCTGAGCGCAGCAGCATGACCGCGGACAGGATCGATCCGGCTGACAGCACGATGATGTCGCCAGTGAAGGTCTGCGTGCTGCCGTCCGGCATGGCCGTGACAACGCCGGTCACCGTATGCCCGGCCGAATCGGTGACCAGTTTCTGTACCGTGGCCTGGGTTAGGAGGGTGAGGTTGTGGTGCGCGGCCAGCGCGGGCCGCACCGCGACCCACTCGGCGTCGGCCTTCGCGCCCACCAGGCACGGATAGCCGTCGACGCGGTCGCAGCGAATGCACCGTGACTGCGGGGTGGCCCGGCCTTGCGCGTCTTCGGTCAGGGCGATTCCCATCGGCACGTGGAACGGGTGCAGGCCTAGTTTCTCCATTCCGTCCGAGAGTTCCTGGATGCGCGGGGCGTGCGCGACGGGCGGGAACGGGTACTCCTTGCTGGAGGAACCAGCGGACGGGTCTTCGCCGTGGCGGCCGTGTACCCAGTACATATGCTCCGCCTGGACGTAGTACGGCTCCATGTCGTCATAGCTGATCGGCCACTTCGGGGAGACACCGCCGCAGTGCCGGACCTCGGTGAAGTCCGAGGGGCGCAGGCGGAACAGCGCGGCGCCGTACACCTTGGAGTTCCCACCAACGTAGTAGTGCAATTCGGGCGCGAACGGCTTGTCGTCGATGTCGTAGAAGGTCTCCTCCGCCATGTACTTCCCGTCGCCGAACACGGCCTTGGAATCCCAGTTGTCCCGCTCCCGCGGCAGGTAGTCGCCGCGTTCCAGCAGGAGCACCCGCTTGCCGGTCTCGGCCAGCTTCGCCGCCGTGGTGCCGCCGCCCGGCCCGCTGCCGATAACGACCACGTCGTAGTGGCCGTCGGCAGGCGGCCCTGCCGCGGTCAAAGGCCCCGCCGTCGCTTGCAGGATCGCGTCGGTGCCGACCACAGCACTGTCTTCGGGTTGCATGCGTGGATCCCCAATCATGTTCGGCCTGGCCGGTCAGCTCTTCGCGGCGGCACCGCTCAATTTGACGAAGGCGCTGCGGAAACCTTCCAGGGCCAGCCCGAACAGCACATGGGAGGTGCCCTCCCACAGCACGGCCGACGCGGGCAGCTTCCACGGCGGTTGCTGTATCCGAGCGATCGGCAACGCGCTGCCATGCGTGCCTGCGTAGATCGTCAGCCCGGCAGGCACGCCCACGCCACGGGTCACGGATGGCCAGCGCCGCGCCGCGGCGACATAGGCCACACCCAAAGCCGCGCCGAAGCTGTAGTGCACCGGGTTGAGCACCGAGACGCGCTGCTGCCTGGACAACCCGCGGCGCCTGACGCGCCGGACAACACGATCGGCGATCTCCGCGGGCGGCATCCGGTCAGGATGCCCGCTCGGATCGGCGCCGACCAGCTGCTTCTCCGGCGCGGTCGGCTCAACCAGGCGCTCGAACAGCCCCTGTAGCCGCCGCTCACTGAGCGCCTTAACCCACGACGCGGCTACACCGACCGCGGCGCCGATGGCCACCACGCCACCGATCGTTGCCGTTGCGTTTGCGCGTGCCGGCTTGCCCAGCATGCCTGCCTCCACTCCGTATCCACGACCCGCCAGTGCCTGTGCCCAGAAGTCGCCAAAGAAAGCGCACGCTCGGCGGGGGGACGCTCCGCTGGCCATACTCGCGGTGCGGTTCTGGCCTGAACCGTGGGCTGGATATCCGGACTTGGACCGGCCCTGCCGTTCCGCGGTTCACCCGATATGGGTGCTGTCCGTTCACCCGCCCGAGCCGGAAGGTCACCCAGGGCGCTCCCGCCAGCCGCGAGAGAGGGAACACGATGACCGACGCTGTTGAGGATTTCTTCAACGGGTTGGCGCAGCGTGGCTTTGAGCCGCTACTGCGGCACGACAGCGGTTCGATCCGCTTCGACGTGAATGACCGTGGGGCGGTCGACCACTGGCGGGTCACCAACGATCAGGGCAACGTGACGGTCGGACGCGACGACGCGGCGGCCGACACTGTGGTGACCCAGGACCGGGCGGTCCTGGTCGACCTCATTCAGGGCAAGGAGAACATGCTCAACGCCCTGTTTCTCGGCCACGTTGGGTTGTCGGGCGACAACGAGCGGGCGATCAGCTTCCAACGACTGTTCGGTCAGCCGCCGCCGATGGCCACCGCACAGGCCGCGCGGAGGTAGCGGTGGCCGACCAGCAAGTCAAGATTCTCGACGGCAACATGTTCGTGGTCAGCGACTCGGCCGGCGACATCGAAGCCTCCTCGACCGATCCGCGCGGGTTGTTCACCCATGACACACGGTTCCTGAACATCTGGCGGCTGACGGTGGACGGCAAGCGGCTGACCCCGCTGTCGGTGAACGACACGATGTACTTCGAGGCGACGTTCTTCGTGATCCCCGCCACCGGCAGCGTGTACAGCGACTCCGAGGTCTCGGTCGCCCGCAAACGCACCGTCGGCAACGGATTCTCAGAGGAGCTGATTGTCAAGAACCACGCCGACAAGGCGGCTGACATCACCGTGCGGATCGAGATCGGCAGCGACTTCGCCGACCTGTTCGAAGTCAAGGACTCCCTGACCAAGGTCGGAACCTACGACCACCGCATCGAACCGAACCGGCTGGTGCTTCGCTACCAGCGGGAGTCCTTCTGCCGCGAAACCAGGGTAACCAGCAGCGCGCCTGCCAAGGTCGACGAACACGGCTTCACCTTCACCGCGCACGTGGAGCCGCAGGGCGGGTGGAGCACCCTGCTGCACGTGCAGCCGTCGGCCCCCACCCCGTACGGCGACCTCGCAGAGGTCGCGATGCGCGGACGCAGCAAAGAAGACCTCACCGACAACCTGAATCGGTGGGTCAACGACGCCCCCAAGCTGGACTGCGACGACGAGCAGCTGACCCGCACCTACCGGCGCAGCCTGATCGACCTGGCCGCGTTGCGGTTCCACCCGGCCATCGTCGGGCGGTACAGGCTGCCCGCCGCGGGCCTGCCTTGGTTCATGTCCCTGTTCGGCCGGGACAGCATCATCACCAGCCTGCAGTCACTGCCGTTCACCCCGGAACTGGCCGCCAGCACCATCCGCGTGCTGGGGACCTGGCAAGGCAGCCGGTGCGACGACTTCCGCGATGAGGACCCCGGCCGGATCGTGCACGAACTGCGCTACGGCGAGCTGACCACCTTCAAGCAACGGCCCCAATCGCCGTACTACGGCACCGCCGACGGCACCCCGCTGTTCGTGGTGCTGCTGGACGAGTACGAGCTGTGGAGCGGCGACGCCGACCTGGTCCGGGAGTTCGAGAACGAGGCGCGGGCGGCGCTGAACTGGATCGACCAGTACGCCGACCTGATGGGCAACGGGTACGTCTCCTGGCGGCCCCGCAAGGAGGACACCGGCCTGGTCAACCAGTGCTGGAAGGACTCCTGGAACTCCATCTCCGCGCGGGACGGCCGGCTGCCCGGGTTCCCGAGGGCCACCTGCGAGTTGCAGGGCTACGCCTACGACGCGAAACTGCGCGGTGCCCGGCTGGCCCGCAACTTCTGGGGCGACCCGGGCTACGCCGACCAACTGGAACGCCAAGCGGCCGACCTGAAGGACCGGTTCAACCGCGACTGGTGGGTCGAAGACGGCCAGTACTACGCGCTGGGCATGGACCACGACGGCAGCCTGTTGGACGCGCTGTCCTCCAACATCGGCCACCTGCTGTGGAGTGGCATCGTCCCGCCGGAACGGGCCGACGCCGTCGTCGGCCACCTGATGGGGCCGGAGCTCTACTCCGGCTGGGGGGTACGCACCCTGTCCACCAGGGAGCAGCGGTACAACCCCATCGGGTACCACGTCGGCACCGTGTGGCCGTTCGACAACTCCTTCATCACCTGGGGCCTGCGCCGCTACGGATACCGGCAGGAGGCCGCACAGATCGGCTCCGACATGCTCGCCGCCGCCCAGTACTTCCAGGGGCAGCTACCGGAGGCGTTCGGCGGACAGGAGCGCGCCGAGACCATGTTTCCGGTGCAGTACCCGACCGCGTGCAGCCCGCAGGCCTGGTCGACCGGGGCACCACTGCTGTTCCTACGCACCATGCTGGGCCTGCGGCCCGTAGGGGACCAGCTCGTGGTCGATCCCTCGCTGCCGAACACCATCGGACACCTCGCGCTGCTGGACATCCCCGGACGGTGGGGGCGGGTGGACGCCTACGGACGCGGCAAGCTGATCGTCGACGAAAGAATCCCGGTCGGCGTCGGCGCGCGGTAACGCGAGCAGGGGCACTGGCCCTTTTCTGCCTCCACGGCACCACTCCCATCATGGTTACCCTGGTGGTCACCAACCCGGTTCTGCTGCTCGGGCTCAGCGCCGCGATCCTGCGATTGCCTCCCCGCCTTACCGGCTACGGTCGTTGCCGCCCAACCTGCCGCCGTCAACCGCGCTCATCAGGATGCTCAGGCTTCGGCGACGGCTTCTTGGCTGGGCGGCCGAGCACACGCGTAGTGTCGGCGAAGGCGATCCCGGCAAGCAGTGCCATGGCGACGACGGCGACGAGTAGCGGTGGCACGAGGCGCGCCGCCGGAGTCAGGGCGGCCAGCAGGAGCACTCCGATCGGCCGATCGCGGGTCACTCGAGCGAAGACGGTGTATTCGAAGCCGATGCGGCCGGCCACGAACAGGGCGGGTCCGCCGAGGATGACGACGCCCCAAGCCGGAGCCGTTGACCCGGACGGGTGGGTGATAACGAGCTCGGCGCCGACTGCGGTCACGACAATGCCCGTCACCATTGTGATGTGGGTGGTTGCCACCCACTGGGTGAACCGGATCGACATCGGTACTTTCGCGAAGGCCGCAGACAGCAGCTGCCCGGCTCGGTAGATGTAGATACGCAACAGCAGCGCGGTGGTGGCGATCGACACCACGAACGCGGTCATCCGGTCTGGTGCGACGCCGCGGCCGCTGAGTGTCTGCCCGCTCACCAGGATCAGCTCGCCGAGCGCGATGATGAAGAATTGGCGGAAGCGGTCGGTCAGATGCTCGGCCGTGGCGGGCGGCTCCCACCGGGACACGCCAACTCCGGGGACGGGGAAGTTGAGCGCGATTCCCGTGAAGTCGACGGCGAGGGCGACCACCCACAGCACCCCACGGGTGAGACCGTCCGTGAACGCCCCCACGATCCACACCGGGGCGGACAGGCCCGACCACACCAGCGCGCGCCACGGCAGCCGCCGTACAAGTTGGCCACGCAGGATGAGGACCAGAAACAGGAAGCGGCCGACCTGCACGGCCACATAGACGACCGCGAAGATCCTGCCGTACCTGCCGAACGCCTGGGGCAGCACGACGGCAAGGACCAGGACACCGAGCAAGGTCAAGCTGACCAGCAGTTGCACCGCCGGCGCCATCGGGTCAACCCGATCGGTGACCCAGGTTGTGCCGGTCCAGATCCGCATCATGGCCAACAGCAACAGCAGGATCCCGACAGCTCCACTCCAGCTCAGATGCGCGGCCAGGTCGCGGGAGAGCTGAAAGAATGTAAAGACGAACGCCAGGTCGAAGAACAGCTCCAGGAAGGTCGGCTGCTGCGCAGATCCAGGTCCACGCAGTTTCGCACCCACTCCCCGTGTGGTCATCAACGTGCCCGTTCTATCTGGTTAACCGGCGTTGAGGTAGTCGTACCACGCCGCCGCAGGTCAGGCAGGTGCCGACAAGAAACACCGCGCGCCGTTTGCCCGTGCGGCCGACTGGTGGGGGTTCGCTCGTACTGATCTGCAAAGCACCGCGACCGCCGGCGGGATCGGGCCGTGCCGCGTGTACGCGCCGATCCGACAAGGACGGTGCCTCCGGCGGGAGGGGCACCCTCCCGTGTCCCGGATCCGGCCTCCCCTGCGTTGCTTGCCTGCACCGCCCGGGCAGCCGCCGTATCAGCCGCGACCAGGTTTGACCGGTTGGGGGCAGGACATGGCGGGACTTGGGAGATGGCATGAACGCACAAGGATCGCTGACGGAGAAGTGGCCGGTGTTAAGCCGGCATGAGCAGGCTTCGCAGTGGCCGCAGATCGATCTGGAGTGACCTCGGGCGTGCGCGTCGCGCGATCGACGCGACGCTCGCGGCTGAGCGAGTACCTATCGACGTGCGAGCGGGACGGGGTTGACCTGCTGAGCGCGAACCACGCACATCGCCGTCTTCTTACGAGAAACTTCGCGGCATCATGACGGCGGAGCGAACGTCGTCTCGTTCGAGTCCGGCGTAACGGTCATTGAGCCTGATATAGCCTCCCGCGCGCGTAACGGGAGCTATCGCCGTGCAGTAACTCGGTGCGCGTCCTGGGTCCCCCGACCTCCCAGCCGTTACTCAGCGTTATTGGGGTTTGCCCGAAGGTGCGCTGGTCACGGTGGTACGGCACCTGCACGGCAAACCGAAGGGACTTTCAACCGATGAAGAAGAGCGCCAAGATCGTTCTTGCTGTCAGCATTGGCGGGGCGGTCGCCGCGGGCATTGCCGCCCCGGCCGCCTACGCGGCCGCTGACGGCCACCCGGCGGCCGCGACCTCGGCCGCACTGGTCGCCGACACGGCATCGCCCGGGTCCGGGAGCAGCGCGTCAGGCCACCATCGGCCGGCGTACCCAGGCCGCTTCGGGCCGAAGTTCGCCCAGGACCTCGCCGCTCAGCTCGGCGTGTCCACGGACAAGGTGACCGCCGCGCTCAAGCAGATCCGCGAGCAGAACGCGACCAACCACAGCGCAACCGGTAACGGTGGTCCGAAGTCTGTCGATGCCGGCCAGCGGGCGCAGCGCATCGACCAGCTGTCCAGCCAGTTGGCCGGCAAGCTCGGGCTGGACACCGCGAAGGTCAAGAACGCGGTGACCACGGTCCTGGCCAAGGAGAAGGCCGACCGCCAGGCCGCGCTCAAGGCTCGCCTGGAGCAGGCGGTGAAGTCCGGCAAGATCAGCCAGTCCGACGCCGACGCGTATCTTCGGGTGGTCACCTCGGGCGTACTGGAAGGCACGTCGAAGTAGCCCAGAAGTGGCGTCAGACACCCGCTGAGGCCAGCGACCAACACCGATGGGGCGGGCGCACAGCGCCCGCCCCATCACCGTCGTTGCGAGGATCAGCGACGAGGCGTGCTGTCGACGGCGCCCCAAACCCGGCGGCCTGGGCGCTGACCTCCGTGTACGCGCTCCAGGTCGTATGGGGGCGCGGGCTGCTGGCCCGTCGTTTGCGCCCGCCGCGTTGGCGCATATGGCCGCGTACCGCACCATGCCCAACGGCGGCCCTCGAGCAGTCACGGCTGACCGGGACGGCGAGTACATCCACGCGGCTCGTGGTCCGTCGGCGACCAGGGTCATGACGATGTCAGGCACGGCTGCACCAACCTGTCGAACGACAACGCAGAGTGGGTGTACTCGAACTCGCAAGTGGGCGACCCGGTGACTGTCAGCGGTACGGCAAGCACTTGAAACTCGGTAACGGGTGGACAGTCTGCGACATGAGCTGGACCGACTACGTAAAGGGCAGCGCACTCGTGCCCCGGACCCAACCGGCTCCGGCGAAGAAATGACGTCGCGGTCGTAGCACAGCAGTCCGTTCGACCGCTCGGCGTCGGTGTACGACGCGGGCGGGATTTCCAGCAGTATCGTGAGGGCACGGTGGTTGCTCAGCAGGTTGCCGCTCCACGCCCCCTGGGCGTAGATGCTGGCTGTGCAGGATCGTGTCGGCGTCGTCGTGGAGCCAGTCCGGCCGCTCATGGGACCAGACACCAACCTTGTTCACCCAGCACCGAGGTTCGTGGTCGAGCTGACGTCCGGCTCAGCAGGTCGAGCAATGTCCGCCCCGGCGCAGCCTCCGTGTCGCGGTGCCGGCGGGCTTGCGGTCGAGGTCCTCGACTGCCACCGCCGAACCCAACGGGCTCACAGGTGACATTCAGCCGACGTACAGCTGACCGGAGCATCGTTGACGAATGACCCTCATCATCGCCGCCGTGTCGACCCTGCTGCTGTTGTTCCAGGTCGCTCTGTTCGCACGGGCCGCGCTCAGCTGGACCACCGCGTTTGCCGGCCCGATGGCGCCCGAATCGGTACGCGGACGGCTGTCGGCCGGGGTCCGAGCGGTCACCGAGCCGGCGCTCGCACCGGTCCGTCGTGTCCTGCCGCCCCTACGCCTCGGCTCTGTCGCGCTCGACACGTCGTTCATAGCCGTCTTCATCGCCGTTGTGTTACTACGCCGGACTGTCCTCGGCCTATGACCGCTGACCATCGCCCTCTGCACCGTGGGGATCGTCGTCCCGGCTTGTGGGAGCTGGCGTGCGCAGCGGAGATGTTGGCCGGGCTGTGTCTGCAGGGCGTGCACGCTTGTTGAGGGCGGCCGCACGATGATCGACGGTGCTGCCGCGATTCGCGTGACTGGAACGAAGGAGGATCGTCAGTGGCCTTGTTTCACCGACGCCGTGAGGCACGAAGCGCCGGCCGGCGCGCGACCAACCCGGCGGATTTGGCATACCTTGAGCAGTTCGTGCGGAGTCGTCGCGGCGTAGAGGCGCTGATCGAGCCGCGTACGACGGTCACCGAGACGACCATGATCCTGATCGCCCACGACGGCGAATGGACCCGTCGACGCGTCGGCAGTCCCGATGACGCCCGACGCTTCGGCCATAGGGTCGGTATCCCGGTCTATGACGTCGCACTCGTCGGCTATCCGCAGCGCATGCGCGACTACAACGCCCGACGTGGGAGCACTGCGGCCTGAGCCCATCCACCGAGGGAGAAGTTTGGGTACATCGCCGAAGGTTCTCCGGACGTCTTGGCCCGGGCAACACCTGGCACGCTGAGTTGGCGGCACTCACCGACGAGGCGCACGACCGCCCGGCTTGCATGCCATTGCCCCACTGGTCGGTGCTGGGCACGCTGACCTGCTGGGGTAGCTCCTACTTCGTTCGTCAGGTCAGAACCTTGATCACGGGTGCGCCGCCAGGGACTCAAACCCCGAACCCGCGGATTAACGGCCGCAGCTGCGCCCCCGACCACGCCTTCTACGCCACGGTCAAGCGAAGGCCACATCGCTGCGGCCAGCGAACCGTTCAGCCAGCCACCGACGCAGCACATCCCGGCACGCCGGGGTAATCCGCCCCCCGCTGCAACCCGCCGGTGTCCGTATCGACATAATCGAAAGTGATCTGTCGACGATGCACGTCGAACTCTCCTACGATGGACATCACGGGACCTCCTCTAGCTCCTGACCTGTAGATACGCACCAAGCGTGCGCTAAGCGGAGGGGGTCTCGCCTCATGTCATCTCCGGTGCGCCACCGGCGAGCCGCCGGCAGGGCTTCCCGGAGCGCCGGGGTCCAGGGCAAGTAGCCCCGGCCGCCGGAGGCCGGATCCGGGTCCGAGGGCCGGAGGCCCTACCCGCCGGACGCACCGTCCTTGCGGGGCCCCACTCCCCGCTTGGGCGACCCGGCTGCCGCAGACGCCGAGTCCCGCTGTTGGCGGGCAAGAAGGGCTGCTGCCGGCAGCAGGCGCTGTGCGCGGCGTGTAGATCAGCAACATTCGAGACCCAGCCGCATCGTGCGACTACGGTTAAGGCAGACAGAAGCAGCGGAAACGGGCGGTCGATGACGACTCGGTGGGCTGACGTGCTGCTGCGACGACCCGGGCACGCGCGGGCGGCGTTGCTGGAACTGTTCTTCGACCTGGTGTTCGTCCTCGCATTGTTCCAGCTCTCGCAGCAGCTGCTGCAGTATCTGACCTGGGCTGGCGCGTTCCGGACATCGGTGTTGCTCCTTGCCCTGTTTGAGGTCTGGGCCTATACGGCGAGGTTTGCCGACCTGTTCGATCCGCGGCATCCGCTGGTCCAGGCGCTGGTCATGTCGATGATGTTCGGCACCCTCGTGATGGCGGCTGCAGTGCCGCAGGCCTTCGGCCGGCGTGGCCTAGTGTTCGCAGGTGCGTACGTCGTCGTCAGGGTCGGCGCCGTGGGTGTCGCGACGGTTGTGTTGCGTGGCCACCCTGGGCTGCGCAACGCGGTGCGGATACTGTTCTGGTTCGGCATGTCTGCACTGCCGTGGATCGCGGGTGCTTTCGTAGCCGGCTGGGTGCGCGCAGCGCTGTGGATAACAGGGTTGGTCGTGGAGTACGTGGGTCTCGCCCTCGGCTTTCCCACGCCTCGGCTGGGCCGGTCTGGCGGGCGTCGAGCCGAGTTCGTGATCTCCGAGGAGCACGTGGCCGAACGGTACCAACAGTTCTTCATCGTCGCCCTCGGCGAACCGATCCTGGCCACCGGACTGACATTCGCAACCGGCGCGGTCACCGCCGACCGCAGCGCCGCGACCCTGGTGGCGTTCGCCACGACGGCACTGCTGTGGCGCATCTACAGCCACCGCGCCGGAGCACTGATCGCGGAGGCCATCACTGCGGCCCCCGACCTACGCCGCGTCGTTGTCCTGACCATCTACTCCCACGTGCTCATGGTCGCCGGCATCGTCACCATCGCCGTCGGCGACGAACTCATCATCACCCACCCGCTCGGCCACACCGCCTCGGCCTGGGTCGTCGTCATCCTCGTCGGACCTGCCGTGTTCCTCGTCGGACGCGCCACCTTCGAATACGCGGTGTTCGGCCGCGTGTCGCTCCCCCGCACGCTCGGCGCACTCGCCCTCGTCGCCCTCACCCCAGCGATGCGGCCGGTGCCGCCGCTTGCGGTCGCCACCACCGCCGCCGTCATTTTGGCCGGCGTCGCCGTAGCCGACGCGGCCCGCACTCGGAGACTCCCAGCCGAGCAGCCGTCACCACCCGGTTAGAAGATCGGCGGCGGGCAGACGATCATGCGCCGGCCCGGTGCAACCGCAACGGCTCGGTGGCCACCGCGGGACGGGTCGCAACGCGCATGAGCCGCCCCAGCCGGGCTTCATGCCGCCCACGCAAAGTAGCCTGCCGGGTCGGGGTCACCGGATGGTGCCCGTCGCCAACCGTCAACCACTGCGGCGCCTAAGAAGCCGTGCGGCCCAGCGAGTCCGTGACCGTCACGGTGACCTTGTACGTGCCCTCCCACTCCGGCCTCGTCACCACCGGACTCGACGACACCAACGCGCCTTGCCCCGTACTCGCCCACGACGCCGTACGCGTCTTCACCGTCCACGGCCACACCGCAACCAGACTCGCCGACGGAATGCGCGAATGGCGCCTGGCCAACCTACCCGTCGCCACCTGAGGCTGCGCCGCTGTTGGGATGCTGAGCAGCCCCGCGACGGGACCAGCTAGTTCGTCTACCGGTAGCGGACGATGCTCGGTGGGCATGGGACTGCCGTTCATCGGCTTCGCCGCAAGTTTCGGGCGGCTGCTGCGCACGGCCAGCCTCGGCGCCGCAAAGGCGTGGTTCCCTCCTCCCACCCCGAACCGACATGACCCCCCGCGCGCATTCCTTGCGGCGCATGCGGAACGACCACGACGTCGACCCGCTCGCGGACGACGTCGCCGAACTGCTTGCCGCGCTCGCCCGGGCCAGCGTCCTGGCCGGCCTTCGTGACGCCTCGGCCCGGCTTCAATGGCTTGCAGCACGACGCCATCTGGCACTGTTGCGTTGGCCGGCCGATGGACGTGTTGAGCCCGAGCGCTGGTTCGGGTCAGATCGCCCGGGCGAGTTCGGTGAACGCAGCCGCGACGCGCTCGGCGGGCGGTGCGTCGATGCCGAGTTCGTAGTGCCCGCGCCGCAGATTCTGCATGAAGGCGTGCCCGGCGATGATCACCTGCGCCGTCCGATCGGTGCGCAGCCCGCGCATGGATCGTAACCGGTGTTTCAGTTGGCTGTGATCAGCTTCGATCCTGTTGTTGGCGTGCCGCTCGACGTGGTGCCATGCGGACGGGATCAGCTCGTCGAGCACCGCCGGGTAGACCGCGGCGGCGTCGGTGACCACCTCGGTCGGTGTCACCTTCAACATGGTCAGCGCGTCCGCGTCCCGGCGGACCGAAACCAGCACGTCGATGACCTGTCCGTACTGGTCGACGGCCCGGTACACGTAGCGCCACACACCGTTGACCTTCACATACGTCTCATCCACGAACCACCTGTCACCAGGTGAGTGGCGGCAGAACCGGGCGGCATCGGCCAGCAGCGGCGTGAACCGCTGTACCCAGCGAAACACCGTCACGTGGTCGACCTCGACACCGCGCTCGACCAGGAGCTCTTCCACCTCGCAGTACGAAAGGCCGTAGCGCAAGTACCAACGGACCGCAACCACGATCACTTCGGCCGGAAACCGGAAGCCCGCGAAGGCAGAGCTCGGCGGCAGCGAGCGACGAGGACGGGCGGAGAGCTTCACTGGTCAAGCGTGCCTTGATCTACCGATCGACCAACGCAACTGTGAGCCTGGGTTTGCGGTTCTGCGATTCTGGAGCCGTGCTCCCGCGGCCGAGGTCTGACCCGCAACGCAACTGGCTGAGTCGATGCCTTGGCTCCGATCTGTCGACCGAAGGCTATGGGGGCGCATGCTGTCACCGGACCGGCGGGCGTGTCCCGATAGGGGCCTTGCTGCAACAAGGGCACCGTCACAGTTCTGACTGCCCTGCCGGCCCGGCGATGGCCATCCGTTACCCGAGCCATCAGGAGACGAACAACCCATGGCCAGCATGCCGCATCCAAGCCCCGACGGGCAGCCCGACCCGGACACCGAACAGATCATCCTCGGCGTCGACACCCACAAGGACGTCCACGTCGCCGCGCTCATCACGCCCCTGGGCGTCCAGGTCGCCGAGGCCGCCTTCCTGACCACCACTGCCGGGTACCGCCGATTGCTGGCCTGGGCCCGCACCTTCGGCGTGCTGCGCCGCGCCGGGGTAGAAGGCACCGGCTCCTACGGCGCGGCCCTGACCCGCTACCTACGCCGCCAGCACCTCACCGTCATCGAGGTCAACCGCCCCGACCGGGCCGCGCGCCGCCGCCATGGCAAGACCGACGGTGTTGACGCCCTCGCGGCCGCCCACGCCGTGCTATCCGGACGGGCCAGCACCACCGCCAAGACCGCCGACGGGCCGGTCGAGATGCTGCGCATGTACCGACTGGCCAGAGCCTCCGCGGTCAAGTCCCGCACCCAGGCGGTCAACCAGCTCAAGGCCGTCCTCGTTACCGCCGACGCGCCACTACGCGACACCCTGACCGGCCTGTCCAACACCGCCCTGATCCGCCACTGCGCCAACCTGCCCGCCGCCGCCCCCAGTGACGTGGCCACCGCCACCATCTACACCCTGCGCCGCCTGGCGCAGCGCATCCAGGCCCTCACCACCGAGGAGCGGGAGCTGCAGCACCAGATCACCGTCGTGCTGAACACCCACGCCCCACAACTGTTGCAGCGCCCCGGTATCGGCCCAGACAGCGCCTCCGCCCTACTCGTCACCGCCGGCGACAACCCCGACCGGATGCGCAGCGAAGCCTCCTTCGCCGCCCTCTGCGGTGTCAGCCCCATCGAAGCGTCCTCCGGCAAGACCCGCCGACGCCGCCTCAACCGCGGCGGCGACCGCAACGCCAACGCCGCCCTCTACCGCATCGCGCTGACCCGATCACGCGGCGACCAACGCACCAGCGACTACCTCGACCGACGCACCGCCCAAGGCCTGACCCGCCGAGAAGCCATCCGCTGCCTCAAGCGCTACATCGCCCGCGAGATCTACCACCTGATCCAACAACTCAACCCCGCAGACCAGATCCCACGAACCGCTTGACAAACATAGGGGCATCGGCGCCTTCCGCCTAGGACTGTCGCGTGGGACCATGAGCGACGACACGATCCTTCCAAGTTCGACGCGATCGTCGCCGCGATGGTCCCTGCCGACGGGCAGCCGACGAGATCGTGGGCGGCCCGCTATATGACCGCCGCGTCCCCAAGCGGTCCCGCCACTATCGCAAGCGCGAAGCGAGAGCGTCCAGCGTCCGCCGGGCCGGAGCGAAGCCGACCAGGTCGAGGTGCCCGTGCGGCACACCGGCTCGCGTCGTCTCGACGACGTCGACGCCCGCCGCGCGCAGCCGCGCGCTGAAGAGCTCCCCGCTCGCACGAAACGCGTCGAACTCGCAGTTCTCCACATACGTCGGCGGAAAGCCCTCCAGGTCCGCCAGGCCCGGGAAGGCCTTGCCGTTCGCCACCTCGACGTCGTCACCCAGTGTCGTGCGCCGTGTAGCGGCGATCATCCACGCCGGGAACTGCAGCGCCACCGGCACCGCGGCCACCGCCTCGGCCAGCTCCTCCCCCAGCTCCGGCACCGTGGGGTGCAGCATCGGGTAGACCAACAGCGTCTGCCACGGCGGGCATCCCTCGGCGACGGCCCGCAGGGTCACCGCGGCAGCGAGTGCCGCCCCCGCGCTCGCGCCGCCGATCACGACCCGGCTCGCGTCGACGCCGAGCCGTGCCGGATCATCCCGCACGGCGTCGAGCACCGCGGCACAGTCGTCCTGCGGGACGGGGAACCGCACGGGCCTCCCCCGTTCGTCGACCCGTCCGTCGACGGTGCCGCCCAGCTCGGCCGGCACCGGGCACAGGCGGTAGTCGACAGACACGACGACGACGTCGGCCCGCCCGGCGATGCCGCGGGCGACCTCGTGCGCCTCGGCCATGTCCAGGTCGCCCCAGGCGAAGGCGCCCCCGTGCATCCACACCAGGCAGGCGCGGCCGCCGTCAGGCACGGGACCCGTGGGCATGTAGACGCGCACGGGCACCGGGCCGTGCGGGCCGTCGATCTTCTGCTCGGCAACGCACAGGTCCCACTCCTCGGGCGGGCCGAACGGCGCCTTCCAAAGGTTCGTGACGTCCTCGGGGACGTCCGAGAACTGCGCGTACCCCTCGATGAGGTGCCGGCGCGCTTCCAGCTCGGGCACGAGCAGTCTGGTCATGGCCTCATCCCGCCTGGCTCGTCGGTCCCCGATCCGGCCGCTGACCGCCGGGGAGCGTCGGCGCGACCGAGGCGACCGCCCAGGAGGGCAGCGTGAGGTCGATGTCGAGGACGCCGTCGTCGCCGACGGTCAGCGTGCTGCGGTGGAGGCCGTCGGCGACGTGGCGCAGCTCGGCGGTCTGTTCCCGCGTGATGTTGAGCGGGGCGCCCATCTGGTACCAGGCCTCGGCGACGTTCCCGTGCTCCCAGTCGAGGATCTCCACGGTGAGCTCGGTGCCCGGGCGCAGCCCCTCGACCCGGTGCCGGACGCGGCGCTCGGGGCCCATCTCGGCGAGGGCTCGCGTCTCGGCGTAGCCGTTGCGGGACGCGAGCCCCGTCGTGCCCATCTCGGCGGGGTAGTTGTAGAAGATGGCCGACACGTCACCCGTCGCGGACGAGCGGGTGATGGCGCCGTCGGGCAGCTCGGCCAGGAGGCGGTCACCGAGGCGGTGGAGCATGGCCATCGCGTGGAACGTCGGCTTGTGCAGGCCGTTCTCGTTGACGAACCCGAAGCCGCCGTGGAAGGGGCCCATTCCCCCGCCGCCCTCCTCGAACACATCGGTGAAGGTCCAGTACGAGATCGAGTCGGCCAGCGGCGCCCCCTTAAGGAACGCCCGGACGATGTACGCGGCGGCGAAGAGCGTGTCGTGGATCGCGTCGCGGCTCGACGGCGAGGTCGACCACTCGGTGATGTGCAACTCGGCGTCCGGGTACGGGCTGTTCTCGATGATCGTGCGCATCAGCTGCAGGTCGTCATAGGTGGCGTCCTTGTGACGCGTGATCGCGCTGACGTTGCCCAGGGAGTCCGCCGCGTAGTCGGTCGGGTACAGGTGCGTCGACAGGAAGTCGATGGGCACCCCCCGCTGCGCGCAGTACCCGATGAACTCGCGGATCCACACCGGCTGCCAGTCGAGCTCGTCCGGGTCGGCGGCCACCGCGGTCTCGACCTCGAGCGACCGGTCGTGCCATTCGCCGCCGTAGCGAGCGTCCGGGACGAACACGCTCGTCGACGGGCCACCGACCCGCAGCCGGGGGTCGATGGCTTTGATCGCGCGCGCCGTGGCCTCGTACAGCTGGAAGTACTCGGTGCGCGTCCCGGTCCAGAAGTTCGGCACGAGGTTCGGCTCGTTCCACACCTCGAACGGCCACTGCCGCACCTCGTCGATCCCGTACCGCTCGATCCAGTGCCGCACAGTGGCGTCGACCAGGGCGACCCAGCGGCCCATCTCCTTCGGCGGGCTGCAGTGCGCCTTCCACCAGAACAGCGTCTCGGTCTGGGTGGCGAGCTGGCGCGGCATGAACCCGAGCTCCACGAACGGGCGGGCGCCCGCGTCGAGGATCGCGTCGAACACCTTGTCGACATACGCGAACGTGTAGATCGGCTCGGGCAGCGGCTGGTTCGGGCCGAAGCCGCCGCCGTTGTCCGTCCGGTAGACGAACATGTCGTCGTGGAACAGGCCGTGGAAGCGCACGTGCCGGGCGCCCAGCACCTGGACGGCCTCGCGGAAATGCGCCTGCCAGTCCGCCCGCAACGCCTCGTTCGCGCGGCCAGCACCGACGCACTCGTTCCACACGTGATGCAGCGGCACCTCGGCGGGTGCCTGTCCGTCGATCAGCAGGGCTGACGTCGCCTGCTCAGTCATGGACAGCTCCTTCGCTCTGTCGGTGAGTAGGGTTTGCGAGCCCGGTGGTGTCGCTGACACGGAACCAGTCCACGTCGACGTATCCCCCGGGCTCGACAGTGGCGTAGTTGAAGAGGGCGAACCGGTACCCGGTGAAGTGCGCGAGGTCGTACTGCATCTGCACGGTGTCGCCCAGCCACGTCCAGTTGCTGCCGTCGTACGAGTACGCGAAGGACGCCGTATCGACGGCATCCCGGAAGTCGACGTCCGCGCGCAGGTAGACGACGTCCGCCCGCAGTGGCACCGGTGCGCTGGTGAAGGCGATGACGCCGTCGCCGCCTGCCCGGCGCATCACCAGGCTCTTGGTCCCGCGCTCCATCGTCACGGCGATGTATCCGTACTTGCGCTGGTAGGCGGAGATGCCTGCGACGTCCCCGTCCTTCAGCTGCGAGACGTCCAGCGAGATGGCGCCGGAGCTCGTGGGTCCGAGTGTGCGTTGGGTGAGCGTGTTGCGTGCATCGAGGATGCTCGACGCGACGCTGCCCGTGGTCAGCCGCAGGTGTCCGGGCCGCTCGGTGAGCGACCAGAACCGGTTGTCCGGGTTGTGGTTCCACTGCCACTGGAGCCCCAGGTCCGACCCGTTCCATGCGTTCTCGGCGGACTCTGCCAGGAGGTCCGCGTTGGCCGTGTTCCAGTGGCCGGCGTGCTCAAGGAGGTTGTCGAAGTCGTCCGAGGCGACGATGGCGGCCCCGTCACCGGCCGTCTGTGCGGCCGCTGCGGGCGCTTGCGGATTGAGAGCGAACACCGGCCACCCGTCGTCGTCCCAGGTCACGCCGACGAGCTGAGGCGAACGACCCAGCGGGCCTTCGTCCTGGAACAGCATGGCGTACCACTGCCCGTCGGACGTCTGGACGACTCCACCCTGGGCCACGCCGGTTCCGGGTCGGCCCGCGACCGTCACGCCCTGGCTGAGCACGACCCGGCCCTCCCACACGCCGCCCGCCGACTGCGGCGTCAGTGACGTCGACCGCCACAGCACCTCCTGGCGGATGCCACCCGACGGCCACTCGACCATGAAGACGTAGTAGTAGCCCCCGATCTTGTACGCGTGAGCGCCCTCGGCGTTCAGACCGCTGGTCTGGTCGACATTGGCGTCCTCGACGAGCCGCGTCGCCGGGCCGTCCCACGCAAGGGTCCCGTCGTCGTGCCGCCGCAGCCTGCGCAGGTCGATCGACCCGCCACCGTAGACAAGCCAGACGTCGTCGCCGTCGAACAGCAGCGACTGATCGTGGGCGTACCCGTCGAGCACCGACCTGCTCCACGGCCCACGCTCGATGTTGGGAGTCGAGTAGACGTACGTCTGCTGCGTGGTGAGGCTGCCGACCGACACGTAGTAGGTCCCGTCATGGAACCTGATGCTCGCTGCCCAGCTGCCCTGGCCGTACGCGTCCTGGCCGTTGCGCAGCGCCAGCGCGTCCGCGTCGTCGAGGATCGCCGCGGTGTACCCGGCGATGGACCAGTGCACCAGGTCGCTCGAGCGCATGATCGGGACGCTCGGCGCGAAGTACATCGTCGTGCTGACCATGTAGTAGTACCGGCCGTCGAAGACGACGTCCGGGTCGGGCACGTCCGCGAAGATGACAGGGTTGGTGAAGTCTGCCCCCGCCCCACCGTCGCGGATGTTCAGGTTCGGTCGGTCCATCAGCGCAGCTCGAGCGCCACGGTGACGTAGGAGTGGGCGGGAAGGTCGACCTCGAGCCCCCGGGGGTGGGGGCACACGCCGGCATGGTCGGTGGGGGCGACGGTGTCGAGCTGCTCGGGGGTGTTGTGCGCGTCGAGCGCCTTGGCGGTCAGCACCCGCGCGGTGTGCCCGACGACGTCGCGGCCGCGCAGGTCCAGGACGAGGGTGCGGTCCGTCTCGGCGTCGAGGTTGGACAGCGAGACCAGGGCGGTGTCGCCCTTGACCGACGCGGACGCCGAGACCAGCGGCAGCTCGGTCCCGTCGACGGCGCGAGTCTCGACGTCGCGCAGGTGCACCGCGAGGGCGGCGGCGTCGTGGTGGCCGGTGTTCATGGCGAAGACGTGGTATGTCGGGGTGAGCACGAGCGCCCCGGTGTCGGGGTCGGTGAGGATCATGGCCTGCAGCACGTTGACGGTCTGGGCGATGTTCGCCATGACCACGCGCTCGGCGTGACGGTGAAACGCGTCGAGGTGCACGGAGGCGACCAGGGCGTCGCGCAGTGTGTTCTGCTGGTACAGGAACCCGGGGTTGGTGCCCTTCTCCACGTTCCACCATGTGCCCCACTCGTCCACGGCCAGGCCGACCTTGCGGTGCGGGTCGTAGCGGTCCATGACCGTGGAGTGCCGGGTGAGCAGTTCCTCCATGCGCCGGGCGCGGGCCATGGTCACGTACCACTCGTCGGTGCTGAACCCGGTGGCGTCGCCCTTGTCCGACCACGGCCCGGCCATCGTGTAGTAGTGCAACGACACGGCCTGGAACGGGCCCGCCGACCCGGCCGGGTCCGCCGCCAGGTCGTCGAACGAGCGCATGAGCGTCTCGGTCCAGTGCAGGTCGGCCTCGGCCGCGCCCGCCGCGATCCGGTACAGCAGGTTGCCGCCGTGGTTGCGGCAGTAGGTGGCGTACTGCCGGGCCAGAGACGCGAACTGCTCGACGCGCAGGTTGCCGCCGCAGCCCCACGCCTCGTTGCCCAGGCCCCAGAACGGCACCCGCCACGGCTGCTCGCGCCCGTTCGCCCGCCGCAGCGCCGCCATTGGTGAGTCGTCCGCCCGGGTCAGGTACTCCACCCAGTCCGACATCTCCGCCACCGACCCGGACCCCACGTTCCCCGACACGTACGGGTCCGCACCAAGCAGCTCGCACAGGTCCATGAACTCATGCGTGCCGAACGCGTTGTCCTCCACCACGTCGCCCCAGTGCGAGTTGACCATCCGCGGGCGGCTCTCGCGCGGGCCGATGCCGTCACGCCAGTGGTAGTCGTCGGCGAAGCAGCCGCCCGGCCAGCGCAGGTTCGGGATCGAGATCGCCCGCAACGCCTCGACCACGTCCGAGCGGATGCCCCGCACGTTCGCGACCGGCGAGTCCTCACCCACCCAGAACCCGCCGTAGATGCACCGCCCCAGGTGCTCGGCGAAGTGCCCGTACACGTGCCGGCTGATCGTGGCGCCGGGCAGGTCGAGGTCGATCACTGCGGTCGTGGTCGTCGTCATTGTCTTCCCATCAGTTGCGTGTTCCGTCGTTGCAGGCCTCAGCGAGGAGCTCGCGGAAGCCAGACCCGCATCGGGCCGGGGGCGCGGTTGCCCCAGGTCGAGAACGGGATCGCTGTCACCGCGTGCTCGTCGCCGAGCTCGGTGGCGGTGTCGGGGCCGTAGAGGCCGTCCGCGGCGTTGATCACGCGGCACCTCAGGACGAGTGTGTCGCGCTCGCCGACGGTGATCGGCGCGGGCAGGACCGCGAGGTCGTCGACGTCTAACGGTGCATCCAGGTCCGCCTGCTCGACGCAGTAGACGACTGGTCCCCGTTCGACGGCCACCGCTCCGCGCAGCGCGTCGACGCGGTGGTGGGCGGTGGTCAGCCGCGGCGTCAGGTCGAGGTCGAGCACGTAGCGGGCGCCCGGCTCCAGCGGCACCCGGGCGTACCCGTCGCCATCGCGCTCGCGAGCGCCGTCGGGGCCCACCACGGTGGAGCGCGGCGACCATCCGGGGATCCGCACGGACAGCTCGGCGCCGGGCACGACGTCGCCCTCGACGCGGATCTCGACCCGCCCGTCGGCCGGGTAGCCCGTGACCATCCGGACCGTGCCCGTCCCGAGCTCGGCGGGCAGGTCGACCTCCGCATCCGCGAACTGGTGGAGCCAGAGCGCCCCATCGGTGACGGTGGCGACGTAGGCGCTCAGCTGAGCGACGGTGCGGGCGATGTTCGGTGGGCAGCAGGCGCACCCGTACCAGGGCGTCCGCTCGCGGGGCGCGTTCTCCTGCGAGTGGTGGTCGCGCCGCTGCTGCAGCGGGTTGGCGTAGAAGAACCGGGTGCCGGTCGCGTCCACGGCGGCCGCGAGCGCGTTGTGAACTTCTCGCTCGATGGTCTCCGCGTACCGGGCGGCGCCGGCGCCGCCGTCGGCCAGCAGCATCCGCCAGGTCCACAGCAGGTCGGCGACGGTGGCGCACGTCTCGGCGTAGGCGCGCTCGGACGGCAGCTCGTAGTCGTCGCCGAATGCCTCGTCGCGGTGGCGGGACCCGAACGCGCCCGAGAGGTACATCTTGCGGTCGTGCGCGCTGTTCCACTGGGCGTCCATGGCCCGCAGCAGGGAGCCGTCGCCGGTCTCGACGAACACGTCGGTCACGCCGGCGTTCAGGTAGAGCTGCCGGACGGCGTGTCCGACGGCGGCCGTCGACTCGCGCACCGGGCGGTGGTCCTGGAAGTAGTGCGCTCCGAGCGACCCGGCGGGCAGCAGGCCGTGGCCGCGCAGGTCGATCATTCTGGATGCGAGGTCCAAGTACCTGCGCTCCCCCGTCAGCCGGTACAGCTCCACCAGGGCCGTCTCGATCTCGGGGTGTCCGCAGATCCCGTCCTCGCCCCCGGGACCGAACCGTTCGACGAGCAGGTCGGCGAGACGGCGGGCGACGTCGAGCAGGTCCGTGCGTGCGTCGGCGCGCGCCAGTGCGACGGCCGCCTGGATGAGGTGCCCGGCGACGTACATCTCGTGCGTCCACTCGAGAGCCGCGAACTTCTTCTCCGGTGCGACGCCCTGGATCCACGTGTCCACGTACCCGGAGGGCTCTTGCACGCGCGCCACCAGGGCGATGACGTCGTCGAGCCATGAGTCGAACGCGCGCGTGCCGGTGCGGGCGATCGCCCAGGCGACGGCCTCGATCACCTTGTAGAGGTCGGAGTCGGCGAACACGAGGCCGCGGAACTCCGCGTGCGACTCCCCGAGGAACCGGCGGAAGTTGTCGAGGACACCGGAGACCTCCAGCTGTTCGATGCAGTGCGGGATGGTGGCCTCGCCGTTGCGCTGCTGCCAGGCTGCCAGCGGACCACCGACAAGGCGCACGGACGGGATCGGCAGCGGCCGGTGCCGCGTCCCGGCGATCGGGGATGCGGGCACGGCGCGCAAGGTGGAAGTGCGCGCAGGGGCGCTCACAGCATGGTCTCCTTCGACCGAAACGGACTAGAGGGGCGCGCGGCGTTCCGCGCGCGAGTGCACGGCCCTACGCGCCACCGCGGGTGGAGCCACGCACCACGAGACGGACGGGCGCGACGACGTGCTCGGCAGGGCCGGTCCAGCCCTCCATCTGCCGGCGCAGCAGACCCACCGCGGTCTCGGCGACACCTTCATGGTTCGCGTCGACGGAGGTGAGGCCGGGCGGGACAAAGCTCGCCATGTCGAGGTTGTCGAACCCGGCGAGCTGGACATCGACGGGCACCCGAAGCCCGCTCTCTGCCAGGGCCGCGACGGCGCCGAGCGCGATGACGTCGGTGACGGCGAAGACGCCGTCGAAGGGCAGACCGGACGCGATGACGTCGAGCAGGGCATCGCGTGCGGCCGCCGACGTGTAGGCGGAGATGGGCACCACGTAGCGTGCGTCGACGTCGAGGCCGGCATCGCGAAGTGCGCGCTCCCAGCCAATGCGGCGGTCCGACGTCATCATGTGCGCGGTGTCGAACGTGCCGCCCAGCGCAACGATGCGCCGCGAGCCGTGCTCGATCATGTGCGCCGTCGCGAGCCGGGCGCCCTCTTCGTTCGCCAGCCGCACGTGGTTGAAGCGGTCGGGCACGTCACGCTCGCCGAGCAGCACGATCGGCTTGGACGTGCGCACGCGGTCCAGCTCGTCGCGGTCGAGGCCGGCGACGGACAGCAGGACGCCGTCGTAGAACTGCAGTCGCGCGACGCTCAGCGCCGCCATCTCATGCTCCGGGCTGGCGCTCGTCCGCTCAAGGACGAGGTGCCGCCCCCCGGCCTCGATCAGCGGCGCGATCTTGTCGGCGACCTCACCGAAGTAGTCGTGGAAGCTGGGCACGATGAAGGCGACGGTGTCGGTCCGTCCCGCGCGCAGGTGTCGCGCGGCCAGGTTGACCTCGTACCCCAGAGCCTCCACGGCGGCCATCACACGGGCACGCGTCGGCTCGTTGACCGGGAGGCGCTCGTTGAGGACGTTCGACACGGTCATGACCGAGACGCCCGCCTCACGGGCGACGTCCGCCATCCTCACCACGTGCATCCTCCCTTCCGCGACGTTCTGCCAGCCCAGCAACCTCTGACGAGACGCTCGCCGCCCGGCCACACCGCGGGGGGCGCCGTCATATTATCGATAAAATCCTGCTTGGCAAATGCGTCCAACGAGATGGGGCGAGCGAACTTCTGGTGACCCGGTGACGGGGTCCGGCACCATCCCACGCCTACGGCGCCACCACGGTCACCATCTCGCCGGCCTGCAGCGACACCCTGCGCCTGATGCGCACCTGCCCGTCTGCGGGCACGTCGATGGTCACCTCACGCGTCGTCAAGGCGTGGAGCACCACGCTCGACAGCACCCCGTCCCGCCACTCGAGATCGACGGCGTCACCGCCCCGGACGCGCAGTCCGCGTGCGTTTCCCGATGGCCATCCGGCGGGCAATGCCGGCAGGATCGTGACGACCTCGTGGTGCGACTGCACCAAGAGCTCGGCGATGCCGGCGACCGCACCGAGGTTCCCGTCGATCTGGAAGACCGCTCCGCCGGGCCATCCCTCGAGCGGGTGCAGGTCGAGCAGCGAGCGGGACGACAGCGGGCCGAGGAGCGTCTCGATCGCGCGCTCGGCGAGCACCCCGTCACGCAGCCGCGCGGCGAGACACAACACCCACGCCTGGCTCCACCCCGTGTAGCCGGAGCCCTCGGCAAGGCGAAGCGAGAGCGCGGCGCGTGACACCTCGACCTCCTCGTCCGGCTCGACGGCGGCCCACCGACTGCCAGGAAAGACTCCGTAGAGGTGAGACAGGTGCCGATGCCCGGGCTCCTGCGGCTCGAGGTCGTCCGCCCACTCCCCTCGGACGCCGCCGAACGTCGCGGGCGCACGCAGCCTTCCCAGCGCCGCGCGCGCCTCGCACACGAGGTCGGCGTCTTCGGCATCCCGGCCGTGGCCTCCGACAAGCTCCACGGTGCGGGTCAGGACGTCATGGACGAGCTCCTGGTCGATCGCGCTGCCCCAGGTCACGGCGTACGGCTCGCCCTCGGCGAGGAACGCATGCTCCGGGGAGGACGACGGGCTGACCACGAGCGCGCGGTCGGCGTGCGGGACCAGCATGTCGAGCGCGAACGCGGCGCACGCCCGCACGGCGGGAAGGACACGGTCTTCCAGGACCGACTCGGCCTCGGGCCCGGGCGGGAGGTAGGCGTGGTGCTGGACCGCGTGGTCCGTCAGCCACCACAGGGCCGACGCCCAGTTCACCCACTGCGGCAACCCCGGCACAGCATCGGTGAACCGCCACAGGTCGGTGTTGTGGTGCACGCACGCCCCGCGGGCGCCGTACGTCTCGTGCGCCGTTCGCCGTCCCGCAACGAGCAGGTCCGCGACGAGGTCAAGCAGCGGCTCGTGCAGCTCACCCAGCCCTGTCGCCTCCGCGCCCCAGTAGTTCATCGGGGTGTTGATGTTGGTGGTGAGGTTGCTGCTCCAGGCCGGGCGGACGTCGGCGTTCCAGATGCCCTGGAGCGTGAGCGGCTGGGTCCCGCGGCGCGAACCGGCCACGAGCAGGTAGCGGCCGAGGTCGAAGTAGAGCTCCGCCTTCTTCGCGTGCGGGTTGCTCGCAGCAGAGGCTGACAGGTCGAGCTCGCAGCGCTCCCACAGGGCCCGGTGGGCACGAACGTGTCGTGCTCGCAGCTCGTGGACGCCGAGGCCGAGGGCCGCCTCGACGCGCGCACGGGCAACCTGCGCGAGCGCGTCGACATCGGCGCTCGGCCTGGCCCGCCACCCGCGAAACCCGCTCTCGGCGGCGGCGACGAGGCGCCCGCCCCGCTCGTCCGGGACCCACGCCACGACGAGGGCGAACCCCATGCCGGCGTCGACGAGTCCGTCCTCGTCGGGAGCGTCGTCGGCGTAGACGACTGGCGTGTCGTCCGGCACGTAGTGCGGCATGACGCTCGCGGGTGCACGTCCCGACATGGTCAGCCACGTGACCCCGGACTGTGTGGACGAAGTGCGCACGGGGTGCGGGCTGCACAGAAGCGGCGCGGCGGTCGGCGCGCCGTCGGCGCGGGCGACGAGCACGTCGTCGACAGCGGACACAAAAGTCTCGAGCCGGACACCGGTGCCGGCGTCGGTGACCGCGACTGCGGCGGACATGTCGAGGCTGCGCCGGTACGCCGCCGAGGTCTTGCCGCTCTGGGCCCGATCGTGCTCCCACTCGATCCATCCGAGGGGCTGGAACGCCTGCACCCAGCGGTCCGACTGCAGCGCCCGGGCGAGTTCGTCGGCTCGCCGATGATCGCCCGCGGCCACGGCCGCACGCAGCGGCGCCACGTCTCCCGGGTCGCGCCAAACCCCGGAGGCGGCGGGCCCCCCCGACCAGAGCGTGTCGAGGTTGAGGTCGAGACGCTCGGTGCCCGGGCGGCCGTGAACGGCGGCGCCCAGGACACCGTTACCGAGCAGGTAGCAGTCGGCAAACCCGTCGGCCGGGGCGTCGTTCTGGAGGGTGTGGCGCATGCGGCTCCTTGCTTGTGGACCGAGACGTCGGAGGTCTCGGCGTGCGCGGGGCTTGACGGAACCCGAAGGCATCTCTACTTTATCGCTAAAATCCCGCTCGGGATGAGGACGCCAAGCCCCAGCTCGCGTCCGATGTGCACACGAGGGACCCTGACCCCGCGCGGCACTAACGAGGGCCCCGACCATGAGCGTCCCTGAGACCGTGCACCTGCCGCCCGGAGCGCGGACGGCCGTACCGTCGCCGCGCGCCGCCGCCGCCCAGGCCCGCACCCGCCGTCGGACCCTGCGCCAGGTGCTGCGCCGGGACTGGCAGTGGTACTCGCTGGCGGTCCTGCCGCTGCTGTTCTTCGCCGTCTTCCGGTACCTGCCGATGGCCGGCAACGTCATACTCTGTTCCTGCTCAACCACTCGGACACCGAGGCGGCCACGGTGTCCTTCGCGGGCACCGGCGAGGACCTGCTGTCCGGTTCGGCCGTCAAGGAGCGTCTCACGCTCCCGCCGTTGGCCGTCGCGGTGATCCGGCTGGACCCGCCTCAGTAGATGGGGCGGCCGCGCCCGTCCGGTACCCCGGACTTGCGGTGGAAGTAGGTGTTGACCTGGTCGCGCCACTCCTGCGCGCCGCGCAGCTGCTCGTCCAGCAGGTGCGACACGCGCGCGTGCAGCGCGGGGTCCACGGACCCGGCCACCCCCGCCCAGCGCTCGCCCATCCAGGCCACCTCCTCGACGCCGTCGAAGTGGGTGTCGTAGATGTGCTGGATGACGGTCGACCCGCTATGCAGCGGGTGACCGTAGGGCACATGGTGGAAGAACAGCAGCAGTTCGTCCGGGCACCGCTCCAACGACTCGTAGACCTCGCGCCAAGGCGCCGGGTACTGGCCGGTGAAGCCGGTACCGGACGCGCGGGTGCGGTCGACGCCGACACCGTCGCGGTCGGCGAAGTGGTACGTGCCCCAGGGCGTGTACTCGTACCCGTCCACGTCGGGTCCGTAGTGGTGACCCGGGCGGACCATGAAGCCCACGCCCAGCGGCGCCGTGTACCGCTCGTATGTGCGCCACGAGCCGTCCATCATCCCGTGCAGTGCCTGCCGCAGCGACGGCCCACAGCCCGGGAACGTCAGGTCGACCCATTCGTCGAGGATGGCCAACGGATCCAGGCCGGGGTCCCACGCGAGCCGCCCGAACGCGTACAGGTTGGCCTGCGCCAGCGGGTGCCCGGTCCAGTACGGGTCATCGCCCACATTGGACACGGCGATCAGCCCGCCGCCGCCGGCCGCGATGTCCGCCACCGTCGATCCGTCGGTACCCCACGGCCGGAACCCTAGTACCTCACTCCACAGTGGACCGAGGTAGCACACGTGCCGCTGCTGGCCGGTGTACTCCTGGGTCGCCTGCACCTCCACGGCCACGCGGGTCGACGGCATGGCCGCGATGAGCGGTGAGACCGGCTCGCGCGGCTGGAAGTCCATCGGGCCGTGCTTCACCTGCAGGATGGCGTTGTCGCGGAACTGCCCGTCCAGCGGTACGAAGTGGTCGTACGCGGCCCGCGCCCGGTCGGTCGACCGGTCGCGCCAGTCCTGGCGGTGGTTGTAGACGAACGCGCGCCAGTGCACGACGCCGCCGTGCGGCGCCAGCGCGTCGGCGAGCAGGTTGGCGCCGTCGGCGTGGCTGCGCCCGTACGCGAACGGGCCGGGCTGCCCCTCCGAGTCGGCCTTCACCACGTACCCGCCGAAGTCCGGGATGGTCTCGTAGACCTGCCGCGTGGTCGCCTGCCACCAGTCCCGCACCTCCGGCCGCAGCGGATCGGCCGACGACAGGCCGCCCAGCACGATCGGGGCGGCGAAGCTGACCGACAGGTGTATCCGGATCCCGTACGGGCGAAGGGTTTCCGCTATCGCGGCGACGTCGCCGAGCCGGTCGGTCAGCAGGTGCGCCTCGGTCGCGTGCACGTTGACGTTGTTGACAGCCAGCGCGTTGGCGCCGCACGCGGCGAGCAGCCGCGCGTACTCGCGCACCCGGTCGAGGTCGCCGCGCGCGGCGCCGTCCCTCCAGAACAGGGAGCCGCCCGCGTAACCGCGCTCGACCTGTCCGATCACGGGATGCACGTCGACGTTGTCCCAGTGGTCGACCATCCGCCGGGCCATGGCGGGTTGGTGCCGCTCCGGCGCGCGGTCGTCACCGAAGGCGGCCTCGCCGAGCCGGACCACGTGGAACAGCCCGTAGAGCAGCCCGGCCGCACCGCCGGCACGCACCCGCGTGACGTCGCCGGCGCGGGACAGCTCGAAGCCCTCAGCGCCGGCCGCGTCGGGCTCGGCGAGCGCCAAAACCAGCTCGGCGCCGTGGCCGGTGTCGCCGCCGCGCCGGAGACCGCCGCCGAACCGTTCGCAGGCGCGGGCCACCTCCCCGGCCACCGTGTCGACGAGGAGGCCGTCACCGAGCACGAGCGTGCGGCGGGTACCGATCGCCCGGAACGCCTCCGCCGGCAGCCACGCGGCATGCACCTCGGTCACCGGTCGACCCTACCCAACCGTGGACAGCGCCTCGGTCGGGGACTGCCGGGCCGCGCGGATCGCCGGATACAGAGTCCCCGGGAGGCGGGCTGTCCGTGACCGTCATGCTTCCGGCCGAGCGGCAACCCGCCGACGGGTGATGCGGGTGGGCGTCACTCGAAGCGCGCGGTCTCCAGCGAGGTGAGCCGGCGGAGCAGCGGGACCGTGGCGGCCACGGCGACACCCAGGGCCAGTGCGATACCGCCGCCGAGGACCCACCAGTAGCTGGGCGGCGGTACCCGCCACGGAACGTGGCTCACCCACGCGACATCGGCGGTGACCGCCATGCCCAGCCCCGCACTCGCCAGCGCGACGGTGACCAGCCGCCCCGCGGTCTCGGCCAGCAGTACCCGACGCAGCTCGCCCGGGCGCATGCCGGCCAGGCGCAGCAGGGCGAACGGTCGCTTGCGCTCCACCAGCCCGCCCGCGACCGACACCGCCAGGCTCAACCCTGCGATGAGGAGGGTCGTCAGCAGTACCGCGTCGCTGATCCGCATGATCTGGTCGGCCTGCTTGTGCGACTGCGCCTTGAGCTCGCCGGTGGTCCACGGCAGCGACGCCGTGTACCCGGCGGTGGCCGTCTCGATCGCGGTACGCAGGGACTCCATTGTGGACGGTCGACCGTCGGCGCTGACCAGCAGCGCGAGCAGCGGCAGCGGATCGGAAACGGCCATCGAGGTTGTGCTGGCCCTTCGGCCCGCACGCCGAGGTGATCTCGGCGTCGAACATGGCCTGCATCACCGCCATCCCGGCGGCCACGCTCATCGCCAGCAGCCCTTCCCGGGCCACCCCGGCGATGTCAGTCAGCGCCAGCCGAACCTCGGCCGGCAGACCAGCAACGCCACCTCGGCGAGCTGATCGGGTGCGTCAGGTCTCGACACCACACGCAATATCGGTACGGTCTTCATGGCGGTCCCTCTTCCTCTTGGGTGTCCTTGGCAGGTCACCCGAGACCTACCACCGGGTAGGACTCAGGTGTGGGACCGCCACCCAAGTTCCACGAAGATCGCGACATCCTCGGGTGCCGTCCGGGCAAGCAGCATCGTGGTCGGCTCGGCCTTGTTACCCTCGAACGCGTTGACCATCAACGGGAACCCGGCCGCGTCGGTCAACAGGCCGATGGTGATCTGCGGCTCCAACCGGCGTTCCTTCGAGAACCCAGGTTCACGGAACCCGTCTCCGGTATCGGTCTCGAAGGACAACGTGGACACGTCATACAGCACCAGACTCGCCGGGCCCAGCCCCGCATGGCGGTGTTAGCCGCCGCTCAGAGTGGGCATGAGGCGTCGTTGACGGTGGGCATGGTTGCGGGTTGAGAATGCCCGGCCCGAGCCCGGCAGGGTCTTCTCACACCCACACATCCTCACCATCAACGCCGCCTTCGTGCTGATCCTCAGCGCCGGGCAAAACATAGCTCCGGCCCGCCGGTTCTGGTGCGGCGAGTATCCGGGTGACGGGCCCCGATGCGGCGAACGGCCCGGGCACAACCTCACCCCGGAGGATCCCACAGAAGTCGGCGCTCAGGTCCAGATCAGACCCGTCGGGGTTGGTGTAGCCCATCTCGGCTTGATAGCTGGTCCCGAGGCGCTCGGTGGTCGCCGGGGCGACCACGTGGGTGCCGCCCGGGTAGGTCACCTCGACGCGAAGGGTGCCGGCTGCGGTATCGAGCACCTCGACTCGCACGGGTGATGCGCCTGTGATGATGGCCGTGGGTTCCGCGCGGAACGGCTCGGCGCCCTCCGCGTAGAGGTTGCCCTCGATCCAGACCGGGAGGTGCGGCCCGGCCAGCGCGCTGCCGCACTCGTTCGGGTACTCCTGCGCCACCGGGTAGACGTCGTACTGCGAGGTGCCCACTGGGGTGGGCACGAAGGTGGCCTGCCCGGGCACGCCGTCCATGTCGATCGCGCCGGACCAGAAGCTCGCGAGCGTCGGCTCCGACTGCGGTTCGGTGTGCTCGGCGCCCGCGCGGTCGCCGACGAAGACATTGTTGTAGAACCGGTTGTCTCCACCGAGGATGTTCGAGACTCCGTAGACGGCCGTGGAGTGCGGGAGGTGGTACGGGGTGTACCGCTGATGCTCGGTGCAGTTGGCGATGCGACCGGCGATGTAGTTGTGCACGTAGGCGCCGCCGGTGGACATGTCCTTGACGGCCCACGGGGACAGGAACAGGTTCGAGTCCACGAGGTAGGGGCCGTGGCAGACCTCGACCATGAAGTCTTCGGCGGTGGAGGCGTAGAAGACGTTGCGCCGCACCAGGGTGCCCTGGGCCTGCCAGTCGAGCCACAGGGCACGGTGCGTGTGATGGATGGTGTTCCCGCTGATCACGGTGTCGATCGCGGCATGCAGCTTGATGCCGGCCACCTCGGCGCCGTGCCACTGTCGCTTCACGTGGATGCGGGAGATGTGGTTGTCGGTGATGGTCGAGAACGCCGCCCCCAGGTGCCCGACGATGCCGGCCTGCTCGCAGTCCCGGATCGTGTTGCGGCGCACCGTGTGGGAGCCGACGTGGTCCCGGTCCCACGGGTGCGGCTCGCCCGCGGCGGGCCCGCGCAGGGCGAGCGCCCGCTGGATCACCTCGCGCTCGCGCTGTGTGCCGCCCTTGGCGCCCTTCGGGCCTGCGGCCGCCTCGTTCTGCCCGGTGCTGGCCTCTTTGCCCAGCGAGACGCCGACGTTCTTCGAGTCGGTGATCGTGTTGTCCTCGATCACCCAGCCCTTCGACCAGTGCGGGCCGATCAGGCCCTCTTGCAGCGCCGTGGGCGGGGCCCACTGCGTGGCGGCCTTCGTCAGGGTGAACCCGCGCACCGTAATGTGGTTGATGCCCGTGGCGGCGGGCCAGAAGACGAACGTGCGCGCGTTGATCTCGATCTGGTGCTCCGCCGGGTCGGCGCCCCCAAAGTTCGCCCAGATCGTGGTGACGTCGTCGCCCACCTCGCAGTACCAGGTCAGCAGCGAGCCCGCCTGGTCGAACGAGTCCACGGTGACCTCGGGGTGCTCGACGCCGGCCATGGTCAGCGACTCGTACAACGACTTGCCGTCGAGATACACCTCGCCCGTGTGCCAGGTGTTGACCTGGTCGAAGAACCAGTCCCCACCGATGCGCTCGAGGTACGGGTTGCGCGACCCGAACAGGGAGTTCGGCACCGTCGCCACCCAGACCCGGCCCGCCGAGCCCGCGTGCGGATGCCAGTCGGCGATCACCTCAGCACCCGAGATCGTCACCGTCTCGAACAGGCCGTCCGCGCCCAGCGCAGCCTGGTAGGTGATCGGCGCAGCAGCCGTACCGCCGCGCGGCGGGTTCACCCACTCGCGGTACACGCCTTCGTGCACGACGACGGTGTCCCCCGGCTGAGCCAGCGCCGCGGCAGCACCGATCGTGAGCAGGGGGGCCTCCGCGGTTCCGGCGGCGGTGTCGGAACCAGACTTCGCGACGTGCAGCTCCACGCCCGAAACCTCAGTCTCAGGGACGGGGAAAGTAAGAGCGCTGCTGGCCATTGATGATGTCCATTTCTAGAGTTTCTATCGATACCTAGGCGTCTGCGTCTGAGAACCTTGCGAGACGATGGCGAGTCCAATGACGCCAACGACTTTCTGGGATCCGTGAGAAACGTACGGCTCACTCTGAAGTGCTCGCAGAGCGCCTAACGATCAGAAGATGCCGTCGCCACCCCACCCCGTGCACCACTCGTTCTGCATTTGGAGCCCACCTGGGGGCCGCGGCACCCGACTCCGAAGTTGCGCGGCCACCCGTACGGCAGCCGGCGCGGACCGGGATTTTCGGCATATCTCACTCGATCTGCGTGAGCACCAATGCCGCGGCAGAGAACGGCTCATCCAGCTCCACGGCTACCAGTTCCTCGGTCAGCTTGACCACGATCTCGCGGTGGGAGTAGAGGTCGCTGACCTCGTACCTCCCTGGTGGCAAAGCAACCTCGATCGGAGTTCGCTCAGCGGCTCCGAACCGGTGGGCGACGACCAGGATCTGGGCGCCGTCGTTGGACAATCGCCGGACTGCCTGCCACCCTTCGGGGTGCCGATAGCTCCTCACCTTCGGTCCGAACCGGTGACTGACACCGTTTTTGATCACCGGGACCGCCGCCCTGTAGAAGGAGATTGCCCGGGAGACCACAGCCCACTGCTCGTCACTCAGTTCGTGGATCTCGCCCGATAGGCACATCCGGCCGAGCATGGTCGCGGTGAGTGAGTACGCAAGCCGCTGTGGGGAGTCCTGCGTGCGCAGCACTGCCCAGATCTGGCTCTGCCGCGGGAGCAGTGCGCGTTGCACGTTGGCGGCAATGATGGGGATCTCCGCGCACTCGTGGGCGTCCGAGAAGGACGACATGCTTGTGAGGGCCAGCATCGAGGGCTCCAGCCGGTGGCCGCCGGACGCGCAGTTCTCAATCACGAGCTCCGGCATCTCCTCGCGGATCGTCCGGAAGAAGCCCTGGACTGCGGCCATCTGCTGTCGCAAACCCTCACCGAGGGACTCTGCTCCGTCGCACCCGATTCCGATGCTGTTGTTGTAGTCGACTTTGAGATAGCCGAAGCCGTTGGCCTTGAGGAAGTCGATCATCCGCTCTTTGAGGTACCCGATCACGAACGGGTCGCGGAAGTCCCAGAAGCGCCGGTCGCCTACGGTGACGGGGACGCCGTCGCGCTTGAGCAGGTGGTCGGTCAGCGTGAATGACGTGGCCCGGGAGCCGACCGTCTCGAACTCGAACCAGATGCCGGGGATCATCCCGGCGGACCGCACGTGATCAAGCGTCTCGGTCAGCCCGTCGGGGAACGTTCGGCGGTCCAGTTCCCAGTCGCCGTGACCGTTGAACCATTCACTGCCCTCGGCCTTGTACCAGCCGCTGTCGATGACGAGATATCGGATCCCTTTGCCCGCAAGCCGGTCGACGATCGCCCGAAGGTTCTGCGGCGACGGCGACCCCCAGGTGGTGCAGTATTCGTTGAAGATGACGGGCAGAGCCTCTTCGACCGCGGGCACATCCAGGAAGAGCTGGTGGCGAGCCGTCAACCGGTGGGCGGCGTCGTCCACTCCACCCTGCGTGACCGTCAGGTACGCGACGGGGGTACGGAACTCCTCCCCGGGAGCCACGCTCTTCGTCCAGTGGCCCAGCTCACGGTCCGCTAGCCCGCCCGACAGGTTGAGGGCGGCGTCCGTCCGGCCTAGCTCGATCTGCCACGAGGCCGGGTGGGCAATCTGCACGCCCCAGCAGACGCCAGCGCGGCTGTCCTCGACGAACGCCGTCGGGAAGAACCCGTGCACCGGCCAAGATCCGACCTGACCGAAGCGCAGGCACCGCTCCCAGCTGGCCCAGGCTGGCTCCACGCTCAGGTCCTCGACGTGCTCAGACACCAGACGCCCCTCACCCGACCAGGCGCTGCGCAGCCTGTGCAGGATCAGATCGCCGGGAGCTTCGTCGCCGGCGAAGGGTGTCAGACCAGTGAGCGAGAACGACGAGAGCAGCTCTAGCGTCACCGCGTCCGGTCCCTCGTTGCGAAGGACAGCAAATGAGTCCAGCGCGGCCTCGCCCGATTGCCACCGCAGATGGTGTTCGACGAGGCACCCTTGGTGCGTGCGCAAAAGCGTCACGACCGTGACACCGGCGTCGGTCCTGTCCTCGCGCTGCGACTCGAGGGTGAGCATGGCGACAGTGCCTCCATTCCGCAACGAACGACCGGCCGAACCGCCCGGGTATGTGTCACCGACGGTCTTGATCTGGACGAGCGAGTCGATGGCAGACGACTTCTCGGCGATCTGGCCCGCCATTGCGGCCGGGAAGAGCATCATTCCCACCGGCCCGTCCGGACCAGGCCGCATGTAGCGGGCGATCGTGTCCCCGAGGACGTAGTCCTTCAGGACCTCCACAACTACTCCTTTCAAAGACCGTGTCGAAGTAGCACCCAGCGGTGGCCGCGATTGAGCGCACGAAGGCCAACGACGGACTGCCGCACGGCTGTCCGCGCCTACGGTTACCCCTTGACGGAGCCGAGCATCACTCCCGACAGGAAGTGCCGCTGCACGAACGGCTGGAGAGCGTCAGACCTCCGCCTCCTTCGGCTCCAGTTGCACGTACCCCCGGGCGACGAAGAACCGCTCGAGCAGGTAGCACCACCACAGGAGGATCAGGCCGGGCGCCACGAACACCGCGGGCATGAAGTTCCAGATGGCGACGCCCCCGAGGACCACGGCGATCCCGAGCAGGAACGTCAGGCTGGGCGTCGTCAGCCCCAACGTGAGCCCGTTGAGCACCTGGCGCCAGGTGGGGTTGGTGAAGCGGGCTGCGAGGGGGAGGCACCAGAAGACCAGGAGCAGGAGGAAAAGTCCGACGACAATGAGCGGCACCCAGACCTCGGCCAGCCCGAGAGTGGGCAGGTAGGAGAGCGTGAGGATGCCGACGGCCGCGACCGGGACGGCCAGCAGGCCGATGACGGTCGCCTGCCTCCAGCTCTGCCGCAAGGCCTTCGTGGCGATGGCCCAGGGGCCTGCGTCCTTGCCCAGGACGTACCGGCGGCACACCTCGTAGGCGACCACCGTTCCGGCTCCCGCCGTCACGACAAGGCCGAGGCTCACGAGCCAGAACAGGCTGATCACGATGACCGAGCCGAGCGAGTCCAGGATGCGCCACAGTCGCGACGCGGGGTTGTAACGGAAGATGATCGGGGCCTTTCAGTGTGCGGAGTTGCGGGTCCTGAGGACGGGGCCGGCCTCCGCGGTGGGCGGGAGGCCGACGCCATCAGCCCTTCACGGAGCCGATCGTCAGACCGGACACGAAGTGCTTCTGCAGGAACGGGTAGACGAACAGGATGGGGACGGCCGCCACCATGGTGATCGCCGACCGCAGCGCGATGGGTGTGGTGACCTGCCCGCCAGAGGCCGCGGCGCCCGTGGCGGCCACGGAGTTCACGCCGGCGTTCATCGAGCTCGCCAGCAGCTTCTGCAGCTCGTACTGCAGGGTGGACAACGACTGATCGCCCGAGTTGTAGAGCAGGGTGTCCAGCCAGGAGTTCCAGCTGCCCACGGCCACGAACAGAGCCACCACGGCGAGCGTGGGCTTGCACAGCGGCATCACGATCTGCCACCACGTGCGGAACTCGCCCGCGCCGTCGATCCGTGCCGACTCGGTGATCTCGTCGGGGAGCGACTTCATGTAGGTGCGCAGGATGATCAGGTTGAACGCGCTGATGATCGTCGGCACCCAGTAGGCCTGGAAGCTGTTCAGCATGCCCAGGTCCTTGATGAGCAGGTAGTTGGGGATCAACCCGGCGTCGAAGTACAGCGTCAGCACGAAGATCAGGGTGATCGGGCGGCGGAAGATGAACTCTTTGCGGCTGAGCGCGTAGGCGAGCATCGAGGTGAAGAACAGGTTTGTCACCACCACGACGACCGTCTTCAGGACGCTCATGAAGAACGCCTGGTAGATCGTGCTCATGTTGAACACGACGTTGTAGTTCTGCAGCGAGAAGACCCGAGGCCAGATGCCGATCCCGCCGCGGACGGCGTCCATGCCGTCGTCCAGGGAGATGGCAAGCGTGTTCAGCAGCGGGTAGATCATGAGCGCCGCGAGGGCCAGCAGGAAGGTCGTGTTGAGCGTCGTGAAGACGATCTGCTCGACCGTCCACTTGCGACGCGGTGACCCGCCTCGTGATGCGCGCCGCGCCAGAGGCTTCGCGACAGTGGTGCTTGACATGAAGTCCTCCTAGACCAGCGTCTCTTGGTTGAGGCGCTTGGCCGCTAGGTTCGCCGAGCCCACCAGGATGACGGCGACGATGGTCTTGAAGATGCCCGCGACGACGGCGAGGCTGTAGTTGCCCAGCTGGTAGCCATAGCGCAGCACGAAGACGTCGATGGTCTCGGACTTGTCGGACACCAGGCCGTTGCCGAGGAAGTACGGCAGCTCGAAGTTCGTGGTCAGGATCCAGCCGCTGTTGATGATGAGCAGCACGACGATCGTGGGCCTGATGCTCGGGAGCGTGATGCTCCACATCTTGCGATAGCGGCCTGCTCCGTCGACCTCGGCGGACTCGTACAGGCCCGGGTCGATCGCAGTGATCGCGGCCAGGTAGAGGATCGTGTTCCAGCCCAGCTCCTTCCACAGGTTCGTCCCGGCGACGATCCCCCAGAAGTAGTTCGGCTGGGTCAGGAACAGGACCGGATGGTCGACGAGGTGCAGGCTCATGAGGCCCTGGTTGATGAACCCGCCGGAGGAGGGCAGCGAGAGCGCCACCGATGCCAGGCTCGCCACGATCACCCAGCTGAGGAAGTGGGGCATGTACGTGATGTTCTGCAGGATCCGCTTGAACGGCAGGTTCTTGACCTCGTTCAGCAGCAGCGCCAGGACGATGGCCCCGAAGGTCCCGACGATCAGGGTCAGGACCGACTGTCCCATCGTGTTGACCACGACCCGGCGGAACCGCTCACCGTTGACACCGGTGAACAGGTTGTGGAAGTTCTGGAGGCCCACCCACTGCTGGTTCCAGATGCTGCCGCGACCCGGCTTGTAGTGCTGGAAGGCGATCGCCCAGCCGTAGACCGGGACGTACTTGAACAGGATCTGGTACATCAGCAGCGGGACGGACATCGCGAGCAGGGCTCGCTGCGCCCAGACCCTGTTCCAGGTGATCTTGCGCTTGGGATCCTTCGCTGCATTCTTTCGGGCCTTGCGGTTCTGGGCACGCGAGCTGCTCGCGGGCTCCAGGGCCGGTTCGAGCCCGGTGGCGGTCACAAGGGTGCTGACCGGGGTCACAAGGGTGCTGACCGGGTCCGTCATCTGTCCAACCTCGCCGTCAGGAGCAGTGGGTGGTAATCGAGCAGTCGTGGTGGGGGCGCACGCCGCCCACCACGACTGCTCGCAGACTGTTACCAGTTGGCCAGACGGTCCTTGATGCCAGCGGTGACGGCGTCCTCGTACACCTTGACGTTGACCTTGTGGATGGCGTCGACGTAGGCCTGCCAGTTCTTGTCGAAGTCGGCGGGCTTGCCGGCGATGACCTTCGGCAGGTTCTGCACGCTGGTGTCGGTCAGCTGCTGGTTGACCTGGTTGGCGTCGTCGGAGAGCGTGAGGTTCCACGCCGGGTAGTACTTGGGGTTCGGCGGCGCATTGTTCACGAAGTCAATCCAGGTCTTCTTGTTGCCGTACTTCTGCATGAAGTTCTTGTCGTAGTCGCTCAGCGTCGCGTAGAACTCGGCGGGCTGGTCGTCAGGCTGGTAGGCGTTGCCGTCGGAGAACTTGCCCTCGTGCTTGGGCAGCATGTCGAGCAGCGCGTCGAGACGGTTGGAGGCACGCCAGGTGATGTCCTTGTAGTTCTTCCGCTGCTGGTCCGTGCGGGAGAAGACGCCGTCGGCGCCGACCTGGTAGTCCTCGCCAGCGATGCCCCAGGAGAGAATCTTCTGCCATTCCTCGCTGAGCATGGTGTCGAGGAACTTCAGTGCCTTCTTCGGCTGCTTGCTGGAGACCGAGACGCCGAACCCCTGGTTGGTGTTCATGACGGCGCGGTCGCGGTACCAGGGCTTCACCCCGTCGTAGACGGGCATGAGGGGCACGTAGGTGTCCTCGTCCTTGTGGGCGCTCTGCAGCGACTGGGTGGCGGTCTGGAAGTCCCAGCCCTGGTCGTGCATGCCGAGGACGGTGCCGGTGGCCAGCTTCGCGGTGTACTGGTCTTGCGTCAGGGTGAAGGACTCGGGGTCGACGAGACCCGCGTTGTACTCCTTGTTGAGGACGCTGTAGAAGTTCTTCGCGATGTCCTTGTCGGCGTAGATCGACGCCTTGTTGTTGCTGTCGACGATGACGCCACCGTTGTTCGGGGAGCCTGCCAGCAGCGCCGGCGGGTTGGTCATGCCCCACTCACGGCCCTTGGCCGCCAGAACCTCGAAGCCGACGGTCGGGGCGCCGTCGGTCTGGGGGTGCTTCGCCTTGTAGTCCGAGATGAGCTGGAAGTAGCGGTCGAGCGTCATGTTGCTGAGGTCCGGGTAGCCGGCGTCCGCGAGCACACGCTTCTGGATCCAGAACGCGGGACCGTAGTAGACGCCGCCCGTGACATCCCCGTAGAAGCGGTTGTAGTTCGGGAAGATGTACAGGCCCTTTTGCACCTGGTCGCCCGAGTAGCTCATCTTCTTGATGTCGTCCTTGACGTACTCGGAGAGGTTGGGGTAGGCCCCCGTCTTCAGCATGTCGTCCAGGCGCAGGAGGGCGCCGCCTTGCAGGAAACGCTGCTTCAGGTCGCCGGTGCCGATGAGGTCGGGGTACTGACCGCCCGCGAGCGTGACACCGATCTTCTGGTCCTCGTTGTCCGGCGTGACGATCTCGTACTTGAGGGTGACACCGAGCTTGTCCTTGAGCAGCTTGGTGATCTTGTTGTCGGGTGCCGGGGCCTGCTGGGGCGTCGTGATCCAGACCGAGAGCGTCGTCGGGTTGCTGGGGCTCAGCGTATCCGAGTTGTTCTTGTCCGCGCTGTTGTCCGGCGAGCAGGCAGCCAGGCCGGCGATGAGTACCGTGGCCGTGGCGGCCACGGTGAGCCGCCGCCCGGTCCCGCGCAGGACGCCGGGTATGAGGTCGCGCTTCATGTATCTCCTTACTGAGAACTGTCCGGAGGTCTCTCCTTGGACGTTGGAGAAACTGTCCGGGCGATGTTGACCGGAAGCTGTGCGCTGCGGACCGGAAGTCGGGCCTCGCGTCCTCATCCCGTCGCGATTTTAGCGATAAAGTAGAGACGCGATCGGGTTCCGTCAAGCCCCCTGCGGGGTCAGGGTCCCCGAAAGTTTCGGCAAAGTCTTGGAAATGCTTGGCGGCAACGTAGACCGATGTATGGCATGTGTCAAGGCCCTGATTTGCCACGCCAGCCGCTAGCATCGACAGCGACCGCTATCGGGCGGCGACACCGCGGGCGGTCCGATTAACGCTGCGCGGGACACGGGTTGGGAAGAGCGCGACGAAACTTTCGCGCTAGCGTCCGTCAATGGATAGGGCGGCCGGCGACGAGGGCCGGCCGCCCAAGGACACGGCATGCCCGCGAGGTGCGGCGACGGAGTCCGCGACAGGCGTGCCCGCCGCGACAGACGAACAGGGCGCGCGGCAAACGAGGCCGCGCGGCCGGGTGGATCAGCGGTTCGGCGTTAGGCGCGCACCGGCGCCGCCGTGCTCGAGCGGACCACCAGCGGCGTGGCCAGCTCGACCCGGGTGGACTCCAGCTCCTCCCCGGAGATGAGGGCCAGCAGCATCCGGGTGGCCATGCCGGCCATCTCGGTCAGCGGCTGGCGCACCGTGGTCAGTGGCGGCACCGCCCAGCGGGCCTCGTCCAGGTCGTCGAAGCCCACGATGCTCATGTCGTCGGGCGTGCGCAGGCCCCGCTCGTACAGCGCCTCGTAGGCGCCCAGCGCCATCTGGTCGGAGCAGGAGAAGATGGCCGTCGGCGGGTGCGGGAGGTCCAGCAGCGCCAGGGTTTCCCGGTACCCGGCCGGGCTCATGAAGTCGCCGGAGCGCACGTAGCCCTGCCGCACCTTCAGGCCGGCCGAGCTCATCGCCGTGCGGTACCCGTCCACCCGGGCGCGGCTGCACAGCACGTCCGACGGGCCGCCGATGACCGCGATGCGCTCGTGGCCCAGCCTGATGAGGTGCTCGGTGGCGGCCAACCCGCCGGCCCAGTTGGCGGCGCCGACCGACGGGATGCCCGGCGGCGGCTGGCCGGCCGGATCGACCACCACCACCGGAATGCCGAGCTGGTCGAGCAGCGCCTGCTGGTCGGCGGACAGCTCCGACAGGATCAGCACGACGCCGTCGGAGCGGCGGGCCGCCAGGTTGTCCAGCCAGCCCCGGTCGGGCCGGGTGCGGTTGCGGCCGTGTACGGCGGAGACCACGATGCCGGTACCGGCGCGGTGCGCCACCTCCTCCGCACCCGCCAGGATCTCCATCGACCACGGGCTGCCGAGGTTGACGAACACCAGGTCGATCAGGCCCACGCGCTGCTGGGTCCGGGCGGTGCGGGGACGGTACCGGTGCTGGCGCAGCAGCTTCTCGATGCGCTCGCGCGTCTCCTTGGCGACGTCGGGCCGCCCGTTGACCACTTTGGACACGGTCGGTACCGAGACGCCGGCGGCGGCGGCCACCTCCGACATGGTGGTCCTGCTGTGCGAAGCCAATGCCACTCCCGAGCGCTGATCGGATCTTCCCGGAACTCTAGCCCGAAACTTTCGGCACTGGAAGGTGCGGGTACCGGAACAA